>DASWBP010000128.1:0-13047 GCA_036390555.1 Burkholderiales bacterium
CAAGCTCGCCAACGTCGCCTACCGCCAGCTCAATCCCTGAGCACGGCGCGGCTTACAGCCGGACTACGTAGCCGCCCGACTTGTCGTCGCGCTCCAGCGCGAGCAGCTTGCGGTTCTCCAGCTCCTCGAGCAGATCCGAGAAGGCCTTGAAACCGTAGTAGGACTCGTTGAAGCCGGGCTTCCTGCGCTTCAGGGCCTGCTTCACCATCGAGCCCCAGATCTTCTCGTCCTCGCCGCGCTCGGCGACCAGCGCCTGCAGCGTCTCGATCACCAGGTCGAAGGCCTCCTGCTTCTTGTCGTCGGAGGGCGCCGCTTCCCTGGCTGCGCCGGCCGGCCGCGCCTCGCGACGCTTCTTTGCGTCGCGGCGCTTGGCTTCGTCCTCGCGCACCAGGTCGTCGTAGAAGATGAACTCGTCGCAGTTCGCGATCAGCAGGTCGGAAGTGGAGTTCTTCACGCCGACGCCGATCACCGTCTTCGCGTTCTCGCGCAGCTTGGAGACCAGCGGCGAGAAGTCCGAGTCGCCACTGACGACGACGAAGGTGTCCACGTGCCCCTTGGTGTAGCAAAGGTCGAGCGCGTCCACCACCATGCGGATGTCCGCCGAGTTCTTGCCGGACTGGCCGCGGTGCGGGATCTCGATCAGCTCGAAGGCCGCGGCGTGCATCGGGTTCTTGAACTCCTTGTAGCGGTCCCAGTCGCAGTAAGCCTTCTTCACCACGATCGAGCCCTTCAACAGCAGCTTCTCCAGCACGCGGCCGATGTCGAACTTCTCGTACTTGGCGTCGCGCACGCCGAGCGCGATGTTTTCGAAGTCGCAGAACACGGCGAGGTTGCGGGTTTCGGTCAAGTGCACTCCTTGGTTACTGGTCGGCCGCGCGCGCCTGCGGCACGGCGAGCGCGGGGCCGGCGGCGCGCGCGCGCCGGCGCGCAAGCCACGCCTGCAGGCGCTCGAAGTAGAGGTAGATCACCGGCGTGATGTAGAGCGTGAGGACCTGCGACAGCAGAAGCCCGCCGACCACCGCCAGGCCGAGCGGCATGCGCGCCGAGCCGCCCGCGCCGTAACCGATGGCGATGGGCAGGCTGCCCATCAGCGCGGCCATGGTCGTCATCATGATCGGCCGGAAACGCACGATGCCGGCCTGGTGGATCGCGTGCTGCGGCTCGAGGCCCGCCTTGCGCTGCGCCTCGATGGCGAAGTCGATCATCATGATGGCGTTCTTCTTCACGATGCCGATCAGCATGATGATGCCGACGAAGGCATACATGTTGAGCTCGATGCCGAAGGCCATCAGCGTGAGCAGCGCACCAAGGCCCGCCGTCGGCAGCCCGGAGAGGATGGTGAGCGGGTGGATGAAGCTCTCGTACAGGATGCCGAGCACCAGGTAGATCACCACGATCGACAGCAGGATCAGGATGCCCATGCCCTGCAGCGAACTCTGGAAGGCCTGCGCCGTCCCCGAGAACGTCGTATTGAGCGCGGCCGGCAGCTGCAGCTCGCGCATCGCGGCATTGATCTGCCCGATGGCCTGGGACAGTGCGACGCCGGGGCGCAAGTCGAAGGAAAAGGTGACCGACGGCAGCTGCCCGAGGTGCGTGACCGACAGCGGCCCCACGCCGTAGTTGAGCCTGGCGAGTGCGCTGAGGGGCACCAGCGCCCCGGTCGAGGAGCGCACGTAGAGCAGCGGCAGCGCCGACGGGTCGCGCTGGAAGCGCGGGTCGACCTCGAGGATTACCCAGTACTGGTTGGTCGCGGTGTAGATGGTCGACACTTGGCGCGCCCCGAAGGCGTTGTTGAGCGCCATCTCCACCTGCTGCGCGCTGACACCCAGCGCCGAGGCCTTGGGCCGGTCGATGTCCACGGTCACCTGCGGGCGCGCGATCTGCAGGTCGCTCGACAGGTCGACGAGCGAGGGCAGCGCGCGCAGGCGCTGCTCGATGCGCGCCGACCACTGGTACAGCTGCTCGGTGCTCGCGCTCTGCACCACGAACTGGTAGGGACTGCGCGTCAGCTGCCCGCCGATGCGGATCGCCGGGACGTTCTGCAGGAACACCTTGACGCCGACCAGATTGGCGAGCCTGGGGCGCAGCGAGCGCACCACCTCGTCGGCGGGCTTGCGTTCGCGGAAGGGCTTCAGCGTGATGGTGATGCGCCCGACGTTGAGCGAGGCGTTGATGCCGCCCGCGCCGACGAAGGACATCACCGCCTCGACGTTCGGATCCTGGCGGATGATGTCCACCACCTGCTTGCGCAGCCCCGCCATCGCTTCGAACGAGGCGTCCTGCGGTCCCTCGAAGAAGCAGAACAGCTGCCCCGAGTCCTCGCTCGGCAGGAAGCCCTTGGGCGCGCGGGCGAACAGCACGCCGGTCGCGACGCAGATGGCGAGGAAGGCGAGCAGCACGCTGCGCTGGTGCGCGAGCGTCCAGGACAGCGAGGCATCGTAGGCGTCGCGCATCGCATCGAAGCCGCGCTCGAAGGCCATGTACAGGCGCCCGTGGCGCGCGTCGGCGCGGTGCGGCTTGAGGATGCGGCTGCACATCATCGGCGTGAGGGTCAGCGAGACGAGGCCGGAGATCAGCACCGCCGCGATGATGGTGACGGCAAACTCGTTCAGCAGCCGCCCGAGGATGCCGCCCATGAACAGCACCGGGATGAACACCGCCGCGAGCGAGATGGTCATCGACACGATGGTGAAGGCGATCTCCTTGGAGCCGTCGAGCGTCGCCTGCCAGGCGCTCTTGCCCATCTCCATGTGGCGGCTGATGTTCTCCAGCATGACGATGGCGTCGTCCACCACGAAGCCGACGCACAGCGTCAGCGCCATGAGCGAGATGTTGTCCAGGCTGAAGCCGAACAGGTACATCACCGAAAAGGTGCCGATGATGGACATCGGCAGCGCGATACTCGGGATGATGGTCGCCGGGATGTTGCGCAGGAACAGGAAGATCACCATCACCACCAGCGCGAGCGCGAGGTAGAGCGTGAACTGCACTTCCGCCACCGAGGCGCGGATGCTCACCGAGCGGTCGAAGAGCACGTCGATGTCGATGCCGGCCGGCACCTCCGCGCGGAAGGTGGGCAGCAGCTTTCTCACCGAGTCCACCACCTCGATGGTGTTGACCCCCGGCTGGCGCTGGATCGCCAGCACGATGCCGCGCTTGTCCTTGAACCAGGCGGCCACCTTGTCGTCCTGCACGCCGTCGATGACGCGGCCCAGCTCGGCGAGGCGGATCGGCGAGCCGTTGCGGTAGGTGACGATCACCGGGCGGAAGGCGGCAGCGTCGAACAGCTGCCCGGTGGCCTGCACCGCGAACATGCGGTCGCGGCCGTAGAGCGTGCCGGTCGGCAGGTTGACGTTGGCGCTGGCGATCGCCTGCTCGACCTCGTTGATGCCGACGCCCCGCGCCGCGAGCGCGCTCGGGTCGACCTGCACGCGCACCGCGTACTTCTGCTGGCCGAACACCTGCACCTGCGCGACCCCGGAGATGGTGGAAATGCGCTGTGCGAGGTTGGTCTCCGCGAACTCGTTCACCGTCGAGAGCGGCAGCGTGTCCGAAGTTAGCGCCAGGTAGAACACCGGGAAGTCGGCGGGGTTCACTTTGCGGAAGGAAGGCGGCGCCGGCATGGTCGCCGGCAGCTGGCGCGCTGCGGAGGCGATCGCCGAGTTGACGTCCTGCGCAGCGGCGTCGATGTCGCGGTCGAGGCTGAACTGGATGGTGATCTGCGTGGTGCCCTGGCCGCTGATCGACGTCATCTGGTCGATGCCGGCGATGGTCGAGAATTGCTTCTCCAGCGGCGTCGCCACCGCCGAGGCCATCGTCTCGGGGCTCGCGCCGGGCAGCTGCGCGCTCACCTGGATGGTCGGAAAGTCGATGTTCGGCAGCGTGGACACCGGCAGCAGACGGTAGGCCGCCAAGCCGAAGATGAGGATGCCGGCCATGACCAGCACCGTCATCACTGGCCGGCGAATGAAAGGCTCGGAGATGTTCACGAGGGGGCTTCGGCTTCGCCGCGGATCTCGACGCGCGCCCCGGGTGCCAGGCGCAGCGCGCCGCGCGTGACTACGCGCTCGTCGCGCGCCACGCCTTTCACCACGGCATGCTCGCCCTCAGTGCGCTCGACCGTGATGGCGCGCATCTCCGCGGTCAGGTCCGGCTTCACGACGTACACGTACTGGCCGGCGGGGCCGGTCTGCAGCGCGCGCGCCGGCACGACGATGGCGTCAGGCTGCTCGCGCAGCCGCAGGCTGACGTTGACGAATTGGCCTGGCCAGAGCGCCTTGTCGCCGTTGTCGAACTCGCCGCGCAGGCGGATCGTGCCGGTGGAGGGATCGACGGCGTTGTCCACGAACACCAGACGGCCGGTGGCGAGCAGGCGCGCCTCGCCCGCGGGGAGGGCCTCGACGACGAGCGGACCGGCGGCGAGCCGCGCGCGGATCTCGCCGAGCGCCTGCTCCGGCACCGCGAAGCTGACGTAGATCGGTTTCACCTGGTTGATCACGACAAGCGGGCTCGCGTCGTTCGCCTTGACCAGGTTGCCGCCCTGCACGAGCAGCTTGCCCGCGTAGCCGTCGATCGGCGAGCTGATGGTGCAGTAGGCGAGATTGAGGCGCGCATTCTCCAGCGCCGCCTGGCTCGCCTTGGCGGTCGCCTCGGCCACCTGCGCGTTGGTGGCGATCTGCGCGTAGGCCTCCTTGGAGACGAAGTTCTTCGACAGCAGCTCCTTGTAGCGCTGCTCCTGCGAGCGCGCCTGGTCGCGCGCCGCGGCGTCGCGCAGCGCGTTCGCCTCGGCCTGCTTGAGCGCGGACTCGAACGGCCGCGCGTCGATGCGGAACAGGATGTGGCCGCGCTTCACTTCCTGCCCCTCGCGGAAGTTCACCGCGACCAGCTGCCCGTCGACGCGCGCCTTCACCGCGACGCTCGCGTAAGGCTCGACGTTGCCGATCGCCTGCTGGCGCACCGGCACGCTCTGCTGCTGGGCACTCGCCACCGCCACCGGGACGGCGGCGGGCCCGCGGCCGCCGGCCTTCTTTTCCTTGGCGCGGGTGTCGTTCGTGAAATACAGCCCGAGCGCGACCCCCGCCGCGACGACGACGGCACCGGCAGTAATGACCTTGCTGCGGGTGTTCACGGCGCTCACCAGGGAGGGACCGATTCCCCAGTGTACAGGTCCTCCACCGACTCGCGTCTGCGCACCAAGTGCGCCTCGTCGCCATGCACCATGGCCTCCGCGGCGCGCGGCCGGGTGTTGTAGTTCGAGCTCATCACCATCGCGTAGGCGCCGGCCGACATCACGGCGAGCAGGTCCCCCTCCTGCGCGGCGAGCGTCCGGTCCTTGGCGAGGAAGTCCGCGCTCTCGCACACGGGCCCCACCACATCGTAGACGGCCTGCGGCGAGGAGGCGCCGGCGCTCCGAACGGGCTGCACCTCGTGCCACGCGCCGTACAGCGCGGGGCGGATCAGGTCGTTCATGGCGGCGTCCACCACGAGGAAGTTCTTTTCAGCGCCGCGCTTCACGTACTGCACGCGCGTGAGCAGCACCCCGGCGCTGCCGACGATCGCGCGGCCCGGATCGACGATCAGCGTCTCGCCGCGCCCCGCGAGCACGCCGAGGGCGCCGTCGACGAACGCGCTGATCGAAGCCGGCGACTCGTCACGGTAGCGAATGCCAAAACCGCCGCCGAGGTCGATGTGTGCGAGCCTGACGCCGGCACGCTCCAAGCGCAGCGCGAGCGCAAGGATGCGGCCCGCGGCGTCTACGAACGGGCCGGTGCTCGCCATCAGCGAGCCGATGTGGCAGCCCACGCCGACGACCTCGACTTGCGGCATGCGCGCCGCCTCGCGGTAGAGCCGCTCGGCGTCCTCGTAGGGGACGCCGAACTTGTTCTGCCGCAGCCCCGTCGAGATGTACGGGTGCGTCTTCGCGTCCACGTCCGGATTGACGCGGAAGGCGATCGGCGCGCGCTTGCCCAGGCGCGCGGCGACCCGCTGGACGCGCTGCAGTTCGCCCTCGGATTCCAGATTCAGGCACAGGATGCCGGCCGCGAGTGCTCGCGCGATCTCCTCCTCGGTCTTGCCGACGCCCGAGAACAGCACCTTGCGCGGGTCCCCGCCCGCGGCCAGCACGCGCGCGAGCTCGCCGCCGGAAACGATGTCGAAGCCGGCGCCGAGCTTGGCGAGCAGCGCGAGCACGCCGAGGTTGGAGTTGGCCTTGACCGAGTAGGCGACGAGCGCCTTGCGCCCGGCGAGCGCGCGCGCGAATTCGCCGTAGGCCGCGGCGATCGCCGCGCGCGAATAGACGTAGCAGGGCGTGCCGAAGCGCCGCGCGATCTCCTCGAGCGGAACCTGCTCGGCGCACAGCGCGCCGTCGCGGTAGGTGAATGCCATGCGCGGCCTATCTCTTCTTGTCGGCCTCGTCCTCGCCTTCGGCCGGATAGGGCGCGGGCCGATAGGTCTCGGACTTGGGGGGCTTGACGCCCGGCGGGGGCTTGTCGCGCAGGTAAAGGGGCCCCTTCTGGCCGCATCCCGCAGCCAGCAGCAGCACGGCGAGGATCATCGTCGCGGCAGCTCGCACCTTGCGCCCAGTGGCCCTAAAATACTGATATTAACAGGGAAATTTGAAAATGACCGACAGCGAATTCCAGGCCTTGGCGGACGCTGCGCTGGCAGCGCTGGAGGGCTCACTCGAAGCGCTCGATGTCGATGTCGACCTGCAGCGCACGGCGGACGGCGTGCTCGAGCTCGAGTTCGGCGACGGCAGCAAGATGATCGTCAACCGCCACGCCGCGGCGCGCGAGATCTGGGTGGCGGCGAAAGCGGGGGGCTTCCACTTCCGCTACGAAGGCGGCGCCTGGCGCGACACGCGCGACGGGACGGAGCTCTTCGCCGCGCTTTCGCGGCTGGTATCGGCGCAGAGCGGCAGGGCCGTCAGGCTCGCGCCCTCCTGAGCGCGCGCCCTAATCGCCCGCGCCCGGCGCCTGCGGGACGGCCTCAACCCCGGCCGTCGGCGGCGGCACGTACGCCGGCAGCAGGGTGAAGGGCGGCGCGTCATCCTTGGGAACAAACTCGCTGTAGAAGAATTCCGGAATGTGCTTTGCGTCGCTCAGCGTCGCGGGATTCATCTCGAAGGTGTCGGCGGTGACTACGCCCTCGGGCACGACGCGCGGCATCTCCGGCACCGACTTCAGCGCCTTCTCCATGTAACTGCTCCAGATCGGCAGCGCCACCAGTCCGCCGGTCTGGTTGCGCCCGAGGGATTTCGGCTGGTCGAAGCCGACCCAGGCGACACCCACCAGCGCGGGGTTGTAGCCCGCGAACCAGGCATCGATGAATTCATTGGTGGTGCCGGTCTTGCCGGCAATGTCCTTGCGCCCAAGGCTCGCGGCGCGCGCGCCGGTGCCCACGCGCGTCACGTCCTGCATCAGGCTGTCCATGATGAACGCGTTGCGCTCGTCGATCACGCGCAGGCTCTCGTCGCCGGCACGCTGCGGCCGGGCGACGCCGAGCGGATTGCCGCGGTCGTCCACGATGCGGTGGATGAAGTACGGCTGGATCAGGTAGCCCCCGTTGGCGAACACTGCGTAGGCGCGCGCCATCTGCCAGGCAGTGGTGGTGCCCGAGCCGAGCGCCATCGTCAGGTAAGGCGGGTGGCGGTCGGCGTCGAATCCGAAACGCGTGACGTAATCCTGGGCGTACTTGACGCCGATGGCATCGAGGATGCGGATCGACACCATGTTCTTCGATTTCGCGAGCGCCATGCGCAGCCGCATCGGGCCCTCGAACTTGCCGTCGAAGTTCTTCGGCTCCCAGCGCTGGCTGCCGGTGACGTCGGCCTCGATGGCGATCGGCTCGTCGGGCACCACCGTCGCCGCGGTGAAGCCGCGCTCCAGGGCCGCCGAGTAGATGAACGGCTTGAACGCCGAGCCCGCCTGCCGCCAGGCCTGCGTGACGTGGTTGTACTTGTTGCGGTTGAAGTCGAAGCCGCCCACCAGCGCGCGCACCGCACCATCCTTCGGATCGAGCGCGATGAACGCGGCTTCGGCCTCCGGCATCTGCGCGACTTGCCAGCGGTTGCCCTCCAGCTGCTGCAGGCGGATCACTGCGCCGCGCCGGATGCGGCGCTGGGGCGAGGTGCGCTGCAGGGACGCGGAAGCAAAGCGCAAGCCCTCGCCGCTCACGGTCACCTGCTCGCCGCTGCGCAACACGGCCTTCAGCTCCTTGGGCGTGGCGTTCAGCACCAGCGCCAGGCGCAACTGCTCGTCGTCGGCGCGCTCGGCGAGCGCCTCCTCGAACTCGTCTTCACCAGCGTTGGGCGGCAGGTCGACGAAGCCCTCGGGACCGCGATAGCCCAGGCGCCGGTCGTACTCGAGCAGGCCCGCGCGCACCGCCGCCGCCGCCGCCTGCTGGTCGGCGGCGCGGATGGTCGTGTAGACGCGGAACCCGCGGCTGTAGGCATCCTCCGGGTACTGCTCGTAGACCGCTTGACGCACCATCTCCGCGACGTAGTCCGCCTGCACTGCATAGGTGTCGGCCGCGGCCCTGCGCGCCACGATGGGCGCCTTGAGCGCCGCGTCGTAGTCCGCGTCCGTGATGGTGCCCAGCTCCTTCATGCGCCGCAGGACGTACTGCTGGCGCTGCCGCGCGCGTTGCGGATTGGCGACCGGGTTGTAGCTGGAGGGTGCCTTGGGCAGCGCGGCCAGCATCGCGGCTTCGCCGATGGTGAGCTGCTCGAGCGACTTGCCGAAGTAGGTCTGCGCCGCCGCCGCAAAGCCGTAAGCGCGCTGGCCGAGGTAGATCTGGTTGACGTAGAGCCCGAGGATCTGGTCCTTGCTGAGGCTGTGCTCGATCTTCAGGGCAAGCAGCACCTCGTAGAGCTTGCGCGTGAGCGTTTTTTCCGAGGAAAGGAAGAAGTTGCGCGCCACCTGCATCGTGATGGTGCTCGCGCCCTGCCGTCGCCCGCCGGTCAGCAGGTTGGCATACGCGGCGCGCGCCACCCCCGTGTAGTCGATGCCGGCGTGCTGGTAGAAGCGCTCGTCCTCGGCGGCGACGATGGCGTTGACGAGGGCGGGGGGAACATCCTTGATGTCCACCAGCACTCGGCGTTCCTCGCCGAACTCCCCGATCAGTACGCCCTCGACGGTGTAGACGCGCAACGGGACCTTCGGCTGGTAGTCCGTCAGCGTGTCCAGCGAGGGCAGGTTGGGATAGGCGAGCGCCACCACCAGGCCGAGCAGGCAGAAGGCGGCCGCAATCAGGCCCCCGATCAGGGCCAGCGGGAAAGTCAAAAAACGGAACCACATCAAGGCTATTGGACAGCCGTCACGGCATTAGTGCTGCCGAAGTTGCACGGGGCGGGAAACCGGGGGCATTATAAGGCCCCCCGGCGTGTGACGGATTCGCTAGACACCCGTGGGAGTTGTTGCTAGCATTTAACGCAAATTCTACGTATCGTGCCTAAGGGCCGATACAAAAAGGGAAATACGATGAATCTGGATATCTTCAGCCCGAAGGCGCCGCCGCTGTTCGGGCTGGACATCAGTTCTTCGTCGGTCAAGATGCTCGAGATCGTGGAGGCGGGCAAGGGCGCCTACCGCGTCGAGCGCTATGTCATCGAGCCCCTGCCGCGCGACGCGACGGTCGACGGCAACATCAGCAACCTCGAATCCGTGGTCGAGACGGTCAAACGCGGCTACAAGCGCATGGGCACGCGCGCCAAGCACGTGGCGATGGCCGTCCCCACCGGCGCCGTGATCACCAAGAAGATCATCGTGCCGGCCAGCCTGCGCGAGAACGAGCTCGAGGTCCAGGTCGAGTCCGAGGCCAACCAGTACATCCCCTTTGCGCTCGAGGAAGTCAACCTCGACTTCCAGGTGGTCGGGCCCTCGCCCAACTCCCCGGAAGAGCAGGAGGTGATGATCGCCGCGACGCGCAAGGAGAAAGTCGAAGACCGCGTCGCGGTCGCGGAGTCCGCCGGGCTCAAGGCGGCGGTAATGGACATCGAGGCCTTCGCCCAGCAATCGGCGCTCGAGCTGGTGGTCAGGCAGCTGCCCAATGCCGGCAAGGACATGAACGTGGCGATCGTCGACATCGGCGCGAACGTGATGAACGTCAGCGTGATGCGCAACGACCAGTCGATCTACACGCGCGAGCAGGCGTTCGGCGGCAACCAGCTCACCCAGGACATCGTCGCGCGCTACGGCATGAGCGCCGAGGAGGCCGAGAACGCCAAGCGCACCGGCGGGTTGCCCGACGACTTCGAAACCGAAGTGCTGCGGCCGTTCATGGAGAACCTTTCCATGGAGGTGCAGCGCGCGCTCCAATTCTTCTTCACCTCCACGCAGTACCACAGCGTCGAGCAGATCCTGCTCGCCGGCGGCTCGGCCGTGATTCCGGGCATGGACGAGGTGGTGCACACCCGCACCCAGGTGCCGACCATGGTCGCCAATCCGTTCGCCACCATGCAGGCTTCGCCGCGCATCCAGCTGAAGAAGCTGATGGTGGACGCGCCGTCGCTGATCGTCGCCTGCGGCCTGGCGATGCGCAGGTTCGATCCATGAGCGTGCGCATCAACCTGCTGCCGCACCGCGAGGAGCGGCGCAAGCGCGGTCGGCAGCACTTCGCGGTGCTCGCCGGGCTCACGGCGGCACTCGGCCTGGTGATCGTCGGCGCCGGCTACCTGTACATCTCGCGGCAGATCACCACGCAGGAGGAGCGCAACGCGTTCCTCAAGTCCGAGATCGCAAAGCTGGACAAGGAGATCGCGGAGATCAAGAAGCTTAAGGATGAGATTGCCGCGCTGCTCGCGCGCAAGCAGATCATCGAGACCCTGCAGGCCGATCGCGCGCAGACCGTGCACCTGCTCGACCAGCTGGTGCGGCAGATGCCCGAGGGCGTCTACCTGAAGAGCGTCAGGCAGCGCGGGCTGGGGGTGAACCTGATCGGCTACGCGCAATCGAACGCCCGCGTCTCGACGCTGATGCGCAACATCGAATCCTCGCCCTGGCTCGCCGATCCGAAGCTCGTCGAGATCAAGGCGGTGACGGTCAACAAGAAGCGCCTTTCAGAGTTCAACCTGAACCTGGCCGTGAAGCGCGCGCAGCTCAAGGAGGCGCCCAAGGCGCCCGTGAAGGGGCCGGCGCCGGCGCCGGCCAAGAAGGGCTGATCATGGCCGCCATTGACTTCAACAGGATCGTCGCGGATTTCAAGGCGACCAACTGGCAGGATCCCGGCACCTGGACGGTGATCCCCAAGACGGTGGTGCTGATCGCGATCATCGTAGCGCTGCCGGTGGCGGGATACTTCGGCCTGTGGCAGGGGCAGCTCGAGGAGCTCGAGCAGGGCAAGGCGCAGGAAACCAAGCACAAGGAGGATTACCTCAACAAGAAGAAGCAGGCCATCAACCTGGACCTGCACAAGCAGCAGCTGCGCGAGATTGACACTCAGTTCGGCGCGCTGCTCAAGCAGCTGCCGAACAAGTCGCAGATGGACGCGCTGCTGGTGGACATCAACCAGGCCGGCCTCGGCCGCGGCCTGCAGTTCGAGCTGTTCAAGCCGGCGGCGCAGGAGACGGTGCGTGACTTCTACGCGGAGCTGCCGATCACGGTGCGCGTCATGGGCGTGTACCACGACATGGGTGCGTTCGCGAGCGACGTCGGGCAACTGTCGCGCATCGTAACTTTGAACGACGTCGACATCGAGGCAGGCAAGGACGGCAACCTGACGATGAACGTGACCGCGCGCACCTTCCGCTACCTCGACGAGGAAGAGGTGGCGGCGCAGCGCAAGTCGGCCGTTGCTGCGAAGAAGGGGGCGAAGAAATGAAGCGCCTTCTGCTGCTCGCCTGCGTCGCCGTGCTCGGCGCCTGCGGCGGTGAGGAGTTCAGCGACCTCAAGCAGGAACTCGCCGACATGACCAAGGACCTGCGCGGGCGGGTGGACCCGTTGCCGCAGGTGCGGCCCTACGAGCCGGTCGCCTATCAGGCGGAGAGCGAGGTCGACCCGTTCCGGCCGTCGCGCATCGAGATCGCAGTGGCGGGCGCGGGTGGCGCGCCCTCGTCGAGCACGCGCGGGCCGGACATGGACCGCCCCAAAGAGCCGCTTGAAGCCTTCGCGCTCGAGACCATCCAGATGGTGGGCTCGCTCACGCAGGCGAGCGAGACCTACGGGCTGGTGAAAGCCGGGCCGAACCTGTATCGCGTGCGCAAGGGCAATTACATGGGCCAGAACTTCGGCGTCATTACCGCGATCGATGAAGCGCAGATCAGCCTGCGAGAGCTGATCCAGGAAGGCAGCGGCGAGTGGGTGGAGCGCGCCAGCGCCCTGCAACTGCAGGAGGTGAAGAGATGAACGTCAAATACACCGTGCGCGCCGGCTGGCGCGCGCTCCTCCTCTGGCTTGCAGCCTGCGGCGCGGCTTTCGCGCAGGCCAACAGCATCGAGGCCTTCGACGTTTCGCAGCAGGCGGGCAAGGTGGTGGTGCGCATCACCACCAAGGAGGCGCTGAAGACGCCGCCACCGAGCTTCACCGTCGCCAACCCGGCGCGCATCGCTTTTGACTTCGGCGGCACCGCCAATGCGCTGGGCCGCTCCAACCAGGACATCAGCCAGGGCGAGCTGCGCTCGATGAACGTGGTACAGGCCGCCGACAAGACGCGGCTGGTGCTCAACCTGCGGCGCCAAGTGGCGCATGAGGTGACCCTCGATGGCCGCAGTGTCGTAGTGACGCTGCAGGCAGCGACCGCACCCGCGGGAGACAAGGTGGCGCACTTCGCGGAAGGGCGCGACGACTCGCGGCACGCGATCCGCGACATCGACTTCCGCCGCGGCCGCGCCGGCGAGGGCCGGGTGGTGATCGACCTCTCGGATACCACGACGGGCATCGACATCCGCCAGCAGGGCCAGAACATCATCGTCGACTTCCTCAAGACGGCGCTCCCCGAGAACCTGCGGCGGCGCCTGGACGTGGTGGACTTCGCCACGCCGGTGCAGACCGTCAGCGCCTTCCAGCAGGGCGAGAACGTGCGCATGGTGATCGAGCCGCGCGGCCAGTGGGA
>DASWBP010000129.1:0-4030 GCA_036390555.1 Burkholderiales bacterium
CCTCAAGCGCAAGCTGCAGCACGAGTACCGCATCAACGTCCTGCCTGTAGAAGGCTGAAGAGCGACGTGCTACCCCGCTTCTAGCGGGCGATCTTGCGCGATCGGACGATCGCGCTGTCTGCGTCGGAAGAAGCGACGAAATGCACGTCTTCCAACCTGTAGAACAGGACGCAGGTCTTGGACTGGCCAACCGCCATCGTTATGACGTGCGTGCACAGGCGGCCGTCGGCATCGATAGCCCAGGTTCCCTGCACGGCCGGGCTCGCACTCGGGTGCAGGCCAAAGAGTTTGCCGTCCATTCTGCCGTCCGACGCGTAGGTCACTTCGAGCTCGAGCCGCGAGGTCGCGTGCAGGACCCTGCCGCTGAGCGTTGCGCCGGGCAGCAGCGCCTGCAGCTCGATCGCACTGAGCCGCTTGGCGCCTCTGGCGAGCAGCTCGGCGAGGTTGGCGAACTCCTGTGCAGCTGCCTGCGGGGTCAAGCACAGCGCGATCAACGCGAGCGCGACTGAGCGGACTTGTCTGCCAGTCATGCCTTCTCCTGCTATCAGGTGGCCCGAATTCTCTGCGATTGCCGCCTGTTGCCGGCGTTACGCAAGCGCACCGCGTCAAAGTCTATCGCACAGTCGCCGCCCTGCCGTCCCCGGAACTGGGGAGCGCGCCGAAATGCGTACCCGCCCGGTAGGTGTCGGGCCTAGTACCTCACGAGCACGCGGTACTTGAGCGTCGCGGAGCCCTCGGCAGGCACGCTGACCTTCCACTCAGCGGTGCCGGAGGCGGCCTTGGCGTGCTTGTGGCTCTGCTCGAGCATCGTCCAGTCGCCCGGCACAGGCTCGCGCACGATCACCGTCACCGGCTCCTTCTTGGCGTTCTTCAGCTGGATCTCGTAGGCGCTCTCGTGCACGTAGCTCCACGGGCTGAAGGTGTCGCGCCGCCTGAAGTCGGTCTGCTTCTTGTCGGCAGTGACGTCGAACGCTTCGCCGAGCTTGAGGCGCACGCTCTCGTTCTTCGGCGTGTGGTCGATCGCGTCCTCGCCGATGAACTGCGCGTTGCCCGCGCCGTCCTTCTTGTAGACGCGCACCACGCCCTTGGGCATCGGCATGCCGAGGCGCGAGGCCTCCCGGTTCTCGAACTGCACGAACACGCCCACCTTCATCTTCTGCCCGATGCCGCCGATGCTCGAGCGGTAGTAGTAGTCGCTGCCCTGCAGCACCAGTTCCTTCGCGACCGGCACGCCGCCCGCGCCCAGCAGTGCCACCTGCTTGGTCTGCTTGTCGGCGATGGTGGTGGGCCGCTGCAGGGTGTAGAGGTGGTACTCGAAGAGCTGCTCCTGCGCCATCGAGCGTGGCGCGGCGGCGGCCTCCGCGCGCATGACACCGTTCTTCGCGGCGTGGCGCATCTCGTCGCGCACGCGGTTGACGTCGCCCGCGACAAGCTGCAGGCGAGCGTTCGGGTAGGCGGTGCCGCTCGCGTTGGTGAGCGTCACCCAGCCGTTGAGGTCGAGCGCGTTGTCCGCGGCGTTCAACTCCGCGACATAGTCCGCCTTCCAGGACAGTCCGCCCGAGAGGTAGGAGAGCTCCACCGTCTGCTGCCCGGCGCGGGTGCTCAAGAGCTCGCTGACGAGGGTCGGCCGGTCGCGCAGGTTGGCGGGCACGCCGTCGAACACGATGCGGCCCGGCAGGCCGGTCTCGATGCGGTCGCCGATCTTGAGCACCACGCCGCTGTTGGCGGCGAGCACGGTGGCGGTCTCGATTGACTCCGCGCCGGTGGTGGGGTGCGTGCGCACGATGCGTACCGGGCGGCCCACGTACTTCTCCAGCAGCTTCGCGGGCGTGAGCAAATCGAAGTCGAAGTTCTGCTCGATGAGTGCGAGCGAGCCCGGATGCGTGAGGCTGCGCAGCTGAGCGGTCTCCGGGCGCATGCGCCCGCTCACCTCGCGCAGCGCGAGGCGGTTGGCGCCTGCGTCGAGCACGAGGCGGCGCGTGTCCTTCACCAGGGCGAGGTTCTCGTTGTAGATGGTGACCGCGACCGATTGCTGGTCGGCGAGGGTGCTCGGTTTCTCCGCTACCGTGGCATGGGCGGCAGAGACGGCGCACAGGGCGGCGGCGAGGGCAGCCGGCAGGGGCTTGAGCTTCATGAAGCGTTCCTTTCGTGGTTGGCGTCGTCCCTGTAAACGAAGGACAATCGAAAAAGGGTTAACAGGGGGCGCCATGACGGACTTTCACGAAGGCGGCTGTGTGTGCGGGGCGGTGCGCTACCGGGCGAAGGCCGCGCCGCAGGCCGGGCTCGTCTGCCATTGCACCTGGTGCCAGCGGCGTTCGGGCAGCGCGTTCGCCTTCGTCGCCTATTTCAAGGAGGAGGACGTCGAGTTCCTGCGCGGCCGCATGACGAAGTACGAGCACCGCTCGGACGAGACCGGGCGGTGGCTGCGAATCGAGTTCTGCCCGGTGTGCGGCACGCCGATCACGCACACCACCGAACTGCGCCCGGGCCTGCGCGGAATTTCTGCCGGCACGCTCGACGACAAAGACTGGTTCCGCATCGACCGCCACATCTGGTCGCGCTCCGCGCGCCCCTGGGTTTCGATCCCCGAGGGTGTCGAGGTCTACGAGAAAGGGTCGCAGGGCGCGACCCCGATCAAGCGACGCTGACGCCTTTCACTTCGTGGCGCGCGATGAGCTGCGCCACGAGGCCCGAGGCCTTGATGTCCTTTGCGAACTCGCGAAGGAAGGCGGCCGCAGCGGGCCGCCCCTTGGGCGTGCCGATCGCCTGCTGCACGGCGGTGAAGCGGCCTTCCAGGATGCGCGAGCCGGGCAGCTTCTCGCGGTCCTGCAGCAGGCGCGGCTTCAGGCCGGCGAGCACGTCGAGCTTCTCCTTCACGAAGAGCTGGTACGAACCCTCGATGCCTTCCGCGCGCACCAGCTCCGCCTGCTTGATGTTGCGCACGAGCCACAGGTCATAGGCGCTGCGGCTCGCGACCGCAATGCGCACGCCCTTGCGGTCCACCTCGCCGAGCGCGCGGATCGGCGAGCCGGCCGGCACGAGATAGGTGGCCTCGATCTCGATGTAGGGCTCGGTGTAGTCGATCTCGCTTGCGCGCTGCGGCTCGGCGCCGATGAAGGCCACGTCCCAGGCGCCGGCCTTCGCCGCGTCGGCAACCGGCCCCGCCTGCGGATAGAGCACCAGGTCCGCCGTGGTGCCGAGGCGCCGTGCGAGCTCCTGTGCGAGATCGGGCACGATGCCGCCGACGCCGTCCGCCGCCTGCTTGCTGACGAGGAGGAAGTTGCCGAGATTGACGCCCACGCGCAACCTGCCCTTGGGCGTGAGCTCCTTCCTCGCGGCGGCCACCGCCGCGTCCCTGGTTGATTGCGCCATCGCGCGCCTAGCGGGCGGGCCGCAGCCCGGCGAGCGCCGGCCGCAGGTACTCGAGGAAGGCTTCCGGGTTCTCGGTCATCGGGAAGTGGCCGAGGCCCTTCATCATCTGGAATTGCGCGCCCGGAATCTTCGCCGCGGTCTGGCGCGACATCTCCGGCGTGCAGGAGTAGTCGTATTCCCCGGTCAGCATGATGACGGGGCACTTGCGCGTGTCGATGCGCGCCACGCGCTCGCGCGCGTCCCAGTCGTGCGCGTAGAACTCGATGTCGCCGTGGAACACGCCGTAGCCGCCCTGCGAGTATTCCCACCAGATCTCGATCGCGCGCGCGCGCGGCGTGGTCGGCGACATGAGCCCGTAGATCCACTCCGGGACTGCGAGCGTCTGGTTGTACAACGCGTGCTTGGCGAAGGGCACTTCGCGGCCCGTGATCTTGTCGCAAGCCTCGCAGGCGATGACGCCGCCGAGTCGGTCGGCGCACCGGTAGGCCATCTCGAGGCAGATCTGCCCGCCCATGGACGAGCCCATCAGCACGGGGCGCTGCAAGCCCAAGCCGCGGATGACCGCGTCGATGCAGGCGACGTAGCGGTCGGTGTTCAGGCGCCACTCGCCCGGCACGCCGCCCTGCGGCGGAAGGCTCTTGCCGTGCCAGGGCAGGTC
>DASWBP010000130.1:0-2671 GCA_036390555.1 Burkholderiales bacterium
GGCCCATTGCACAGCCGGCTCTCGGACCGCGAGTTCGAGGTATTCAAGCAGCTCGCCGGCGGTGCGAGCCCCACCGAGATCGCGCGGCGGCTGCACCTCTCGGTGAAGACCGTCAGCACGCACAAGACGCGCATCCAGGAAAAGCTCGGCCTGTCGAGCACCGCCGAGCTGGTGCGCTACGCCCTCGAGCACCAGCTCCTCTAGGCCCGCGACCGCCGCCCGGCGCGGCGCGTTATAGGAGACTTCCTACGCGGGGTGCGTCGCTTCGCACCCGCAGATTCAGCTTCCGCCGATACCGCCGCGCAGGGCGCCCCGTCACACTAGCGCCATGCAAAAGGTCTACGTCGTCGAGGATGCCCCGCTGGTGCGAGAGCGGCTCATCGAGATGCTCGACGCGACGCCGGGCACGCAGGTGATCGGCGCCGCAGAGGGCGCCGACGAGGCGATCCGCGACATCCTCGAGCAGCACCCGGACGTGGTGCTGCTCGACCTGCGCCTGGCGCAGGGCACCGGCCTGGACGTGCTGCGCGCGGTGCACCCCGCCGCGCCGGAAATCACCTTCTACATGCTCACCAGCTTCGCCACCGAGCCCTACCGGCAGCTCGCGGTGCGGCTCGGCGCGCAGGACTTTTTCGACAAGGCAAGGGACTTCGAGCGCGTGCGCGACATCATCGCCGCGCGCTCGGCCACGAAGCACTGACCGCTCCTGAGGAGTAAGCCATGCATGCCGCGACCGCCATCCACCCGCTCGCCGCGCCGCGCAAGTTCGAAGTGACCTGCTCGAGCTGCAACCTGCGGGAGCTCTGCCTGCCCGCGGGCCTGAACCAGGAGGACCTCGAGCGCATCGAGAACGTGGTGTACGCGCGGCGCCGCGTGAAACGCGGGGACTCCGTGTTCAAGGCGGGCGGCGAGTTCAATGCCGTGTACGCCGTGCGCAGCGGCTTCTTCAAGACGAGCCTGCTCGACCGCGAGGGCCGCGAGCAGGTGACCGGCTTCTTCATGGGCGGCGAGCTGCTCGGCATGGACGGCATCGGCGGCAGCTACCATGGCACCGCCATCGCGCTCGAGGACAGCGAGGTGTGCGTGCTGCCCTACTCGCTCATCGAGGAGATGGCGCGCGACATCCCGGCGCTGCAGCGCCAGCTGCACGCGGTGCTGGCGCGCGAGATCGTGCGCGACCACGGCGTGATGATGCTGCTGGGCTCGATGCGCGCCGAGGAGCGCCTGGCGACCTTCCTGCTCAACCTCTCGCGCCGCTTCGTGCGCCGCGGCTACTCCTCCTCCGACTTCCACCTGCGCATGACGCGCGAGGAGATCGGCAGCTACCTGGGCCTCAAGCTCGAAACGGTGAGCCGCCTGTTTTCCTCCTTCCAGAAAGACGGCCTGATCGACGTGCAGCAAAAGCACGTGCAGATCCGCGACATCGAGGGCCTTGAGCGGCTGCTCGCCATCAAGCGCTGAACGCGAAAGTATCAGACCCGATGAAGATCCTCGTGCCGGTGGATGGCTCGCAGGCCGCCCTGCGCGCGGTGAAGCACGCCGCCGCCGTGGCGGCGCACGTCAGGGGCGGGGAGGTGTTGCTGCTCAACGTGCAGCCGATCCTGCCGATGTACGGCATGGTGCGCGCCTACATGCGCGTGCCCCAGTACAAGGCGGCGCGCGCCACGCTCGCCCGGCAGGCGCTCGTCGGCGCGGAGCGACTGCTCAAGCGCGCGAAGACCAAGCATCGCGACCACGTGATGTACGGCGATCCGGGCGAGACGATCGCCGACGCCGCGCGCAAGCTCAAGTGCCGCATGATCGTCATGGGCACGCGCGGCCAGGGCGCGGTGGGCAACCTGATCCTGGGCTCGGTGGCCACCAAGGTGATCCACCTCGCCAAAGTGCCGGTCACGCTCGTAAAGTGACGCACCCCAGGGGGTAACGGGGGAGCGGGGTGGGCCACGCCGTCCTCTCATGCGAGCGCGGCCCCGATCCCCTGTTCCTATACCCCGAAGGCGCGCACCACCGCGAAGTAGACCAGCAGGCTGAGGATGTCCTGGATGACGGTGGCGATCGGCCCGCTGCCGAGCGCCGGGTCGCGCCCGGCCCGCGCAATCCACCAGGGCAGCAGCAGCCCGAGCGCCGCGGCCATGGTGCCTGCGGCGAAGATGGCAGTGGCCACTGCGCCGGCGAGGCGCGGCTCGCCGAAGACGACCCACACCGGCAGGAAGGCGATGAGACCTAGCGAGGCGCCGATGCCCATGCCGGTCCGCAGCTCGCCTGCGAGCAGGTGACGGATGCCCGCGTGCGTGAGCGACAGCCCGCGCACCGCCACCGCCTCGCTCTGCGTGCCGATCGCGTCCGCCAGGTAGACGATGCCCGGCACGAAGAACGCCACCGCAATGTGCGTGCTCAACGTGGACTCGAAGCCCGCCATCGCTGCGGTCGCCAGCGCCGCGCCGCCGAGCCCGGCGATCAGCCACGGCAGGCGGTGGCGCACGCGGCGCAGCGGCGGATCCTCGATGGCGTGCCGCGCCCGGGACTCCTCGCGATGGATTCCGGAAAGCACGTGCAGGTCCTCGACGTGCTCGCGGCGCAGCACCTGCATCAGCGCCTGCGAAGGCATCACGCCCAGGGCGCGGCCGTCCTTGTCCACCACCGGCAGCGCGTCCACGAGGTGGTGCAGCGC
>DASWBP010000131.1:0-3094 GCA_036390555.1 Burkholderiales bacterium
TGGGCGCGGTGGACGGGCTGCTGCAATTGCAGGCGGGCGCCGACGCGGACTACTTCCTGAAGGTCTGCGGGCGGTCGTTCAGCGAGCAGCAGCAGGCGCAGGTGCGCGCAGGCGTGCTCAAGGCCTATCGCTGGCAGTACATCGTCTCGGGCGTCGAGGACTCACGTTTCCAGAAGATCCTCGGCGACATGATCACGCCGGAGCAGGCCAATCGGATCGGCAAGGCGCTGGCGCCGATCCTGGCGTGAGCAGCCTGCCGGTGACCAGGCGGACGCGCACCATGGCCATCGTGGACGTTCGGAGCTGCCCGGTTACCGGCGCCTCGCGGCGCGCGCTCGAGCACTTCGAGCGCGCGCTGGAGGCGTTTCAGCTCAGCCGCGGCGATCCGCTCGCGCATCTGCGCGCCGCGGTCGCCGAAGCGCCGGGTTTCGCGATGGCGCGCCTGTTCGAAGCCCACCTGCGCCTCGGCGGCCGCGACCCCGCGGGCACCGGCGCAGCGGCGCTCCTGCTGGAAGAGATTACGCCGGGGGGACTCAACTCCCGGGAGCGGGGCCACTGCGCGGCGCTCGCCGCAGCGGTCGCAGGCGAGTATGAGGTCGCGGCCGGGGTGCTCGGAGACGTGCTTCGCGAGTATCCGCGGGACGTGCTCGCGCTGCAGGTGGCGCACTCGTTCGATTACGTCCGCGGCGACACGCGCGCACTGCGGGACCGGGTCGAGTCCGTGATGCCCGCC
The DNA here is from genome assembly GCA_036390555.1 of Burkholderiales bacterium. GTDB lineage: Bacteria > Pseudomonadota > Gammaproteobacteria > Burkholderiales > SG8-39 > JAABQT01. Next base: position 734 of record DASWBP010000131.1, read on the forward strand.
TGGTCGGAGGGGGTGCCCGGATATGACTCGGTGCTTTCCATGCTCGCATTCGGCCTCGAGGAGTGCGGCGAGTATGGCCGCGCGGAGGAAACCGCGCTGCGTGCCCTGGCGCTCGAGCCCCGCAGCATCCGGGCGCACCACGCTGTCGCGCACGTCCTGGAAATGCAGGGGCGGGCGCGGGAGGGCGCGCGCTGGATGCGCATGCGCGAGGCATTCTGGGCGGGGGCCGGATCGATGGAGACACACAACTGGTGGCACTTCGCCCTGTTCGAGCTCGAGGTGGAAGGCGAGCGGCGCGCACTCGAAATCTACGACCGGCACATCGGCGCCGCCCCGCGGGCGATCTCCGATTTGATCGACGCATCGGCGCTCCTGTGGCGGCTGCATTTGCGCGGGATGGGGCTCGACGGGCGCTGGCGCGCCCTCGCGGAGCGGTGGGCGCCGCACGCGGAAGACGCGTACTGCGCCTTCAACGACCTGCACGCAATGATGACGTTTGCCGGCGCGCAGCGTTGGGATCTCGCGCACGCGTTGCTGGCGGCGCAGAGCCGGAGAATCCTGCAGCGTGGCAGCAATAGCGAGATGACGCGCCTGGTGGGGCTGCCCGCATGCCGGGCGCTGAATGCGTTCGGACGCGGCGACTACGCCACGGCTGAAAACCTTCTCTCGCGCCTGCCGCCCAGCGCGCACCGCGTCGGCGGCAGCCACGCGCAGCGCGACGTGTTCGAATTGACCCGCGCGGCCGCACAGACTCTGGCGTCCCCGCGTCCACGGGAGTCCTTGCGCGCTGCTTAGCGAGACCGCACGTTGGTCCCGCGGCGGCCCTCCAGGATCTCCAGCGCGTCCTCGAGGCGGCCGATGCCGGCGAAGCCGCCGGTGGCCTCGACAAAGCGGCACGCCGCCTCCACCTTGGGCCCCATCGAACCCGGCGCGAACCGCTCCTGGCGCAATTCTCGCGCCGTGGTCACGCGCAGGGGGCTCGCCGCGGACGTGTTCCAATTCCGGTAGACGGCATCCACGTCGGTGAGCAGCAGCAGAGCCTCGGCATCGAGCTCGCGGGCGAGCAGCGCGGCCGCGAGGTCCTTGTCGATTACACCCTCCACGCCGTGAATCCCGCCCGCGGGCGTTACCACCACGGGGATTCCGCCGCCGCCCGCGCAGATCACGATCACGCCCGCGTCCACGAGCAGCCGGATCGTCGCGACCTCGAGGATTCTGAGCGGTTCGGGCGAGGGCACCACCCGGCGCCAGGCGTTTCCATCGAGGCCGACAGTCCAGCCGCGCGACTGGGTGAGACGCTGTGCTTCGGCGGCAGTGTAGGTCGGCCCGATCGGCTTGGACGGCCTCGCGAACGCCGGGTCGTTCGCCGCCACCTCGATCTGCGTGAGCAGCGTCGCGACTCTCCTCCCGGGCAGGCGCGAGGCCAGCTCCTGCTCGATGAGGTAACCGATCATGCCTTCCGTTTCCGCGTCGAGGATATCGAGCGGATAGGGCGGCACGCGCGCGGACGCTTCGGCCTGGAGCGCGAGCAGACCGACCTGCGGCCCGTTGCCGTGGGTGACGACAATGGCGTGCGCGCGCGCGACCCCGGCAACGGCCTGCGCGGCGCGCGCCACGTTCGCGCGCTGAGCCGCAGCGGTGGGCGGCTCGCCGCGTTTGAGCAGCGCGTTGCCGCCGAGCGCGATGACGACTTTCATCGCATGCGCCCCAGGCGCCGCTCGAGGAAACCTTCGACTTCCTCCCACAGGCCGCGGTCGCCGCGCTCGGCGTACTCGTAGCGCGCGCGCACGACCGGCTTGTTGAGCGGCAGCAGTGCCGCGAGATCGATCGGCGTGCCGGCGACCACTACCTCGGCCGGCGTGTTCTCGATCGTCCGGCGCAGCGCCTCCAGTTGATCGCGCGAGTAGCCCATCGCGGGCAGCACCGGCCCGATGTGTGGGTACGCTGCGTACACCGCGGCGAGGGCGCCGCTCGCGTACGGCCGCGGGTCGACGAGGCGCGCGGCGCCCGCGCGCAGCGCGGCCGCGTACGCGGCTCCGTGAGGCATGCCACCGTGAGTGATGGTGGGGCCGTCTTCCACTGCCAGCACTGATTTGCCGCGAACCGCGGCGGTGTCATCGAGGGTGACGGGGGAGGCACCGTGAACGACCGGCACGCGGGGACTGATGGCCTTCACGTTCTTGACGACGCTTGCGATGTCAGCAGCGGTCGCGGCATCGGATTTTGCGATCACCACGATGTCGGCCATGCGCAGCACCGCTTCACCCGGGTGGTGCGTGGTCACGTGCCCGGGCCGCATGGCGTCCACCAGCACGATGTGCAGATCGGGCCGCAACATTGGAAAGTCATTGTTGCCGCCGT
>DASWBP010000132.1:0-4093 GCA_036390555.1 Burkholderiales bacterium
GGAAGGTACTGCACGTCGCGGATCTCCAGCGATTCGGCGCCGGCGGGCGTGCGCAGCGTGACGGTGTCGCCGATGCGCGCCTTGAGCAGCGCGCGCGCCACCGGTGCATGCCAGGACACGCGCCCGCGCGCCGGGTCCACCTCGTCCGCGCCGACGATGGTGAGCGTCCTCTCCTCGCCCGCGGCATTGCGCACCGTGACGCTGGCGCCGAAGAACACCTGGTCGGTATCGCGGCCGGCCGAATGGACCACTTCGGCGTTCTCCAGCCGCTTGATGAGGAAGCGCACGCGCCGGTCGATCTCGCGCAGCCGCTTCTTGCCGTAAATGTAGTCGCCGTTCTCCGAGCGGTCGCCGTTCGAGGCGGCCCAGGATACCGTGCGCACGACCTCGGGCCGCTCGACCTCGACGAGCTGCTTCAACTCGGCCTTCAGGCGGGCGTAGCCTGCCGGCGACACGTAATTCTTCGCATCCGCGGGCTCGGCCTGCGCCGCAGGCGGCAGCTCCTCGTCGAACTCGGATTCCCTCACAAAGGCCTTCGACATGCTTGCGATTCTACCCTTGGGCAAACTTGCAAGGCCCCAAGGCCTCGCAGAGAATCCCGCCTCCGGCACCCGCGCACCAGACAAAGACGAAACCCCGTGCTCAGGAGATCGATCGACAAGGACGACCTGCTTACGCGCATCCGCATCCGCGAGATCGCGCTGTTCGGCCTGATCGCGCTCACCGCGGTGTTCGCCAACCTGCCCGCGGAGACCATCGAGGAATACGGCATCAACCCCGATTACCTGGTCGCGGCCCTCGCCTGCGCGGTGGTGATCGGCCTGTTCCTCTACCTGCGGTTCTTCTTCTTCCTGTCGGTGGTGCTGCTCATCGTCGGCGCCAACATGCCCGAGCAGATCGCCGAGCGCCTGAACATCTCCAAGATCCCGCTGCTGCTCGCGCTGGCGGCGATGATCGGCATCTCGCTGATCAACTACGTGGTGAAGCTGATGCCGACGGGCCTCGAGCCCAGGCCCAAGGAGAAGAGCCCGGAGGGCGTGCGCGCGCTGTTCTACGCGATCGAGAAGAACAACCTCGCGTACGGCCAGAAGGTGCTGCAGATGAACTTCGACCCCAACCTGCACCACGACAACGGCTACACGCCGCTCGCCTACGCGGCGATGAAGGGCAATCCGCAGATGGTCGAGCTGCTCGTCGAGCACGACGCCGACCCGAGCCTGGCGACGCGCGAAGGCGACACTCCGGTCGAGCTCGCGCTGCGCATGGGACACACCGAGGTCGCCGACACGCTCAAGCGCGCGCGCCAGGAGTTCGACGCGCGCAAGGCCGCGACCCCTTCGCAGGCCCGGGCTTAGCCGGGCGGCCCCCGGCGCCGCCGGCGCGGCAAGCCCCGGTTCTCAGGGCGAACCGGCGGCTTGCGGGCCTCCGGGATCGGAGGGACAATGCTGTATATATATGCAGTCTGATGCATCTCCTGCCGACATGAGCGAGGCGCCGGCCGCCGCCGCCATCGCGCCGCAGGCCATTTGCCGCGACGCCCTGCTGGAAAAGTACGCCAAGGGCACCGAGTCGAGCATCGACGAAGTGCGCCGCCGCGTGGCGCGCGCGCTTGCCCAGGCCGAGCCAGAGGCCAAGCGCGCACTCTGGGAGCGGCGCTTCCAGCAGGCGCTGCAGGACGGCTTCATCCCCGCGGGCCGCATCAACTCGGCCGCCGGAGTGCAGTTGCAGGCCACGCTCATCAACTGCTTCGTGCAGCCGGTGGGCGACTCGATCTCCGAGGTGGTGGATGGCAAGCCGGGCATCTACACGGCGCTGCTCGAAGCCGCCGAGACCATGCGCCGCGGCGGCGGGGTGGGCTACGACTTCTCAGCCATCCGCCCCAAGGGCGCGGAAGTGCGCGGCACGCAATCGCGCGCGAGCGGCCCGGTGTCCTACATGCGCGTCTTCGACCGCTCCTGCGAGACGGTCGAATCGGCCGGCGCGCGCCGCGGCGCGCAGATGGGCGTGCTGCGCTGCGACCATCCGGACGTGGAGGAATTCATCCACGCCAAGGACAAGGGCGACCTCGCGAACTTCAACATCTCGGTGGGCGTCACGGACGCGTTCATGCAGGCGGTCGAAGCGGACGCGGAGGTGGAGCTGGTGCACAAGGCGAAGCCCTGGCCCTCGCCCGAGGCGTACCAGCGCGCGGATGGCCTGTGGGTGTACCGCAAGGTGCAGGCGCGCGCGCTGTGGGACCAGATCATGCGCTCGACCTACGACCACGCCGAGCCCGGGATCCTGTTCCTCGACCGCATCAACCGCGACAACAACCTCAACTACTGCGAGACGATCGAGGCGACCAACCCGTGCGTGACCGCCGACGCGTGGATCATGACGCGCGAAGGTCCGCGGCAGGTCGGCCAACTGATCGGCAAGCGCTTCGACGCGATCGTCTCGGGCAAGTCCTACGCGACGGAGTCGGAGGGTTTCTTCGCCACGGGCACGAAGCCGGTGCTGCGTCTGCGCACGCGCGAGGGCTTCCAATTGCGGCTCACCGCGGACCATCCGGTGCTCCGCGTCTGGCGCTCCACGCGCACCACGCGCGACACGGAGTGGGCGAAGGCGGGCGCGCTGCAGCCCGGCGACGAGATCGTGCTGCACGACCATCGCGCGCTCGAAGGCTGGGCCGGCGCGCACACGCAGGCCGAAGGCTATCTGCTGGGCCTCCTGCTAGGCGACGGCCACCTGAAGGAAGACAAGGCCGTGCTCGGCGTGTGGGATGCGAACCTGCAGCGCGAGGCGAATGGCGGCGTGCGCCTCTCGCCCGGCGTGCAGGGTGTCATGCAGGCGGCGCTCGCGGCGGCGCAAACGCTGCCGCACCGCGCGGATTTTCGCGGCTGGCAATCCGAGGTTGCCGGCCAGGACGGGCATTTCCTCCTCGCGCTTGCTTCGCTGCGCGACCTCGCCTTCGGCCTGGGCATGCGTCCGGGCAGCAAGGAGATTGCCCCCGCGCTCGAGCGTTGCTCCTCGGACTTTTACCGCGGCTTCCTGCGCGGCCTGTTCGACGCGGACGGCTCGGTGCAGGGTGACCAGCGCAAGGGCGTCTCGGTGCGGCTCACCCAGGCTAACGAGCGCACGCTGCAGGCCGTCCAGCGCATGCTCGCGCGCCTGGGCATCGCTTCCACGATTTATCGCGACCGGCATGCGGCAGGACGGCGTGAGATGCCCTACGGCAAAGGCGGCAGCCGAGCGTACGCCTGCGCCGCAATCCACGAGCTGGTCCTGAGCGGCAGCAACCTCGCGCTCTTCGCCGAACGGATTGGCTTTTCGGACATCGAGAAGGCGGAGCGACTCCTGGGGCTGTTGGACGACTACAAGCGTGCCCTCAACGCGGAGCCCTTCACGGCGACCGTCGAGAGCGTAGCGGCGGACGGCGAGGAGCCGGTATTCGACGTCACGGTCGCGGGCGTGCACGCCTTCGACGCGAACGGCCTCTACGTCCACAACTGCGCCGAACAGCCGCTGCCGCCCTACGGCTGCTGCTGCCTCGGCTCGATCGATCTCACGCGCTTCGTGCGCGAGCCCTTCAATGAGCGCGCGGCCTTCGATTTCGCCGCCTTCGCCAAGGTGGTCGGCGTCGCCGTGAGGATGCTCGACAACGTCCTCGAGGTCACTGCCTGGCCGCTCGAGGCCCAGCGGCGCGAGGCGATGGCCAAGCGCCGCATCGGCCTGGGGTTCACCGGCCTTGGAGACGCGCTCATCATGCTGCGCCTGCGCTACGACGCGCAGGCCGCGCGCGACATGGCGGCTCGCGTATCGGAAGCCATGCGCGATGCCGCCTATCGCGCTTCCGTGGAGCTCGCGCAGGAGAAAGGCGCGTTCCCGCTGTTCAACGCCGACCTCTACCTTTCCGGCACGAGCTTCGCCGCACGCCTGCCCGAGGAGATCAAGTCGCTGGTGCGCCGGCACGGCCTGAGGAACAGCCACCTGCTCTCGATCGCCCCCACCGGCACCATCAGCCTCGCCTTCGCCGACAACGCCTCCAACGGCATCGAGCCGCCGTTCTCCTGGACCTACACGCGCAAGAAGCGCATGCCCGACGGCACGCTGC
>DASWBP010000133.1:0-3598 GCA_036390555.1 Burkholderiales bacterium
TGTGCGGGTTCCGGATCAGCAACTACCACAACAAGGTGCGCCTCGTGCTGCTGGAGAGGGGCATCCCCTTCGAGGAGGACTGCGAGATCCACCCGTCGCAGAAGGACGAATACCTGGAGAAGAGCCCGATGGGCAAGGTCCCGTATCTCGAGGTGAACGGCGAGCGCATCCGCGAGTCGAGCGTGATCCTCGAATACCTCGAGGACGCCTTTCCGCACAAGCCCCTGCTGCCCAAGGATCCGTTGGCCCGCGCGCGCGTGCGCGAGCTCATCGTCTTCATCGAGCTGCACCTGGAGCTCGTGGCGCGGCGCCTGTACGGGGGCCTGTTCTTCGGCGGCAAGTTCTCCGACGAGGCCAAGGCCCAGGTGGAAAAGGGCCTCGCCAAGGGCGTGCGCGCGCTGAAGTCCGTCGCAAAGTTCGGGCCCTACATCGCGGGCCAGGATCTCACGCTCGCCGACTGCGCGGCGTTCGTGCACCTGCCGCTCGTGTCGCTCGTCAGCAAGACCGCCTACGGACGCGATTTCCTCGAGGACATCCCGCAGGTGAAGCCCTACCTCAGGATGCTGGGCGAGCGGCCGGCGTTCGCACGCGTGAACGAGGACCGCAAGGCGGCGACGGCGGCGGCGAAGAAATGAGCGTGACCGCCGTTTCGCCGGCGGCCCGCACCTGAAGCGGCACAAGCCGGCGTCGCGCAGCCGCACTTTCCCGGAGGGCGCGTGAGCAGCCTGAACGAGTACCTGCGTTTCGTCGTCACGCTCACCGCGGTCGTCGATCCGTTCCTCGCGGTGCCGTTCTTCCTCGCGCTGACAGCGGAGCGCAGCTTCGCCGAGCGCGTGCGGCTGGCGCGCGTCGTAGCGCTCACGGTGTTCACGGTGCTCGCGGTCTCGGTATTCGTCGGCGAGGCGTTGCTCGAGCTGATCGGTGCGAGCCTCGCGGCGTTCCGCGTCGGCGGCGGCCTCGTGCTGCTGCTCATGGCCCTTGCCATGCTCAACGCGCAGGCGGGCGGCGTGCGCCAGTCCAAGGCGGAGGCACGCGAGCTGGAGGAGGGCGAGCTGCACGGCGTGGTGCCGCTCGCCATGCCGTTGCTCGCCGGCCCCGGTGCGATCAGCACTTCGATCATTGCAGTGGAGCGCGGCAGCCTCGTGCACCAGGCCGCAGTGGTCGCGTGCATCGGCGTCGTTTGCCTTCTCACCTGGCTCACGTTGCGCGCGGCGCACCGCATCGCCGCGCGCATGGGCACCACGGGGCTCAACGTGGCGACGCGGATTCTCGGTCTGCTGCTCGCCGCCATGGCCGTGCAGACCATGGCGGTGGGACTGCGGCAGCTGTTTCCCGGCTTGGGCTAGAGCCCCTCCACGCTCAATTTGCCGTGTAGCTCAAGAGCTCGACAATCTGCTCGCCGGACCAGTCGCCGCGCAGACCCCAGGTCTCGTGCTGCAGCCTCACGTAGCGGCGCATTTCCGGCGCGTACCAGATCTTGAACTGGAAACGCGTGGACTCGTACGCCAGGTGTGTCGCGAAGCCGGTGGGGGCCGTCCGCGTGCCGATGACGTCTATTCGCGTGGCCTTGAAGACGCCGGCGGGCACGGTGACCTGCTCTTCGCCCATCTCGCGCACATTCAGAGTCCACGCGGGCATCGCCGCATTGCCGATGGGATAGCCCTGCAACATCCCCCAGAGCCGGTCTCCGCCCTTGGCGAGGACCGAGTGCAGGTAGGGTGACAGCTCGACCAGCGTCTGGCTGCGCGGCAACTGCAGGCTGCGAAAGGCCAGGGCGTCGGCCTTGATCGAGGCCTGTTGCGCCGCCAAGCCAGGGACGGAAATGGACTCCTGCACGATGCCGCCTTCCACGGCGACCGCGCGCACCAGGAAGTTGAGCCGGGCCGGGCCCAGCCCGCGATATGCATAGGCGTAATTCCAGGTGGCGCCCGGCTGTGGCAGCACAGAGGCCGGTCCGCTCGGTGCTGCGACCGTCGCGGCGCTGCCGCGGGCGGAGATCTCGGTGAGCCAGCGCGCAGGGGCCGCGACCACGACGCCCGCAGCATCGCGCGGCGAAGTGGTGGTGATTCCCAGCAGCCTTGCCTCGTCGTCGTAAAGTCCGGCGCCCAGCAGCCAGCCGCTCGTGGGCACGCTGGTCTGGATGCGTTCGCGGTCCGAGCCTGGCTCGCGCAGCCGGGACACAATCCCCTCGGCAATGGTGAGCTCGGCGCCCCGCTCGTAGCCGATCGCGTACACGCGCTGGCCCATGCGCGGCGCGGCGCTCGCCGCCTCGGGCGCTTTCAGTCCCGGCACGTCGAACTGGCAAAGGTCGCGCGCCTTGTCGGTGAACTCCAGGGTCGCGGGCAGGGAAGTCCTGTCCCGCTGCAGGACCAGCCTGCCGCCGGAAGGCAGCTGCGAGCAGAGGGTGACCGCCTTGCCCGCGGCGACGGCCACCGCGCTGCCGATGTCCTGCGGCCTATTGTCCGGACCGAGCAGGCGCAGCGCCCACACGCCCGGCGCGGCACGCTCGAAGACCTGCTCGGGCGGCAGCGCAAGCGCGGGCAGGACCCAGAGCGCCTGCATCGTGTACGCCGCGAGCGCGCGCCATGAATATGTCATTCCGATTCCCTCCCCGGAAAAGTCCGGGGCATTCTTCCGCGCCCCTCTGGCGCCTGTCAATCACACGCGCCCGCGAGCCAGTCCGCCGCATCGCGCCACAAGGTCTCGCGAAAGCGCTCGCGGAAGAAGCCGAAGTGCCCGATCATACGTCCGCCGTGGTCGTCGGGGTCGACAGCCACCAACTCGCTTGGCGCCGAGGCGTACTCGCGCAGGATCGCCTCGGTGGCCGCGCGCGGCGCGTAGGCATCGTCGGTGATCCAGTAGCTGCGGATCGGTGCCTTGAACGCCGCGTAGCCCTCCCGCTCCACGGCGCCCGCGGCGTAGTGCGGGTTGCGGCACCAAGCTGCCCATTCCGCGGCGACCCCCGCGGGCAGATCCTCGCCCTGGCCAAAGAGCGCTGCGGGCACGTGGCCGAGGAGCGACGCCATCCCTGGCAGGAGCGCGTGCGTAAGGAACCACATTCCTGCGCGACCCGGTCCGCGCCAGTGGCGCCAGTAGCCGCTTTGCACGCCGACGAAGAGCGCGCCGGCAAGCCGTTCGATGCCCGGCACGAGGCCGAGCGCGTTGCCACCGAAGCTGTGGCAGACGGCAAGCAACCGCGCGTCGGGCGCCGCGCGCGCGAGCTCTTCAAGGGCCGCGGCGGCGTCGAGCTGCGCCCAGTCGCGCGCCGCGGCGCGCAGTGCCTTCACCGGCCCGTGGCGCGAGGCGGCGATGCCGCGGTAATCGTAGGTGAGCACCGTGAAGCCGCGCTCTTCGAGGAAGGCGGCGAAGGCGGCATAGAACTGCTGGCGCACGCCGACGGCGCCGTTCATCACGACCGCGCGGCCCTTCGGCTGCGCGGGGCGATAAAGGATGCCCCCGAGCCGGAAACCGTCGCGCGCGGCGAATTCGACTTGCCGCAGGCTCACTTCGGAACGAGGCGCGGTCGGCCGTTGGCGTCAATGGCGACGTAGGTGAGCGTCGCCTCGGTCACCTTGACGATGCGCGCATCGGCGCGGCC
>DASWBP010000134.1:0-5296 GCA_036390555.1 Burkholderiales bacterium
TCCTTTAGCTGCGTTTCCAAAGTGTCAATCCTCTCATCATGTATCAAGCTCTGGCTTTCTAGTGCCTTACGATTTCTGTCAGAAAGAAGCAATGTCTGCCATGCAGCAGCCTGGCCAACCACAACCGCCACGTGTGGAAGGCCAGCCGCTGGGGCAGCCGCAGCTGCCGCGCGCCGAAGGCCAGCAGCAGGGCGGTCGCGAAGGCGACGACCAACGCCGCGGCCGCCGCGGCCGCAGGGATCGCCATCGCGAGCGGCGTCCCGACCAGCAGGGCCAGCGGCCGCAATACACCGGCCTGCCGGCGGATGCGTTCGAGCAGGACAAGGCCGCCGGCGAGGTGCCCCCGTTCCTGGCTCGCACGCCGGATGTCGAGGAGCTGCGCAAACGGGAGCGCGAAATGCATCGTGCGCAAATGCGCGCCGAAGCGCAGGCGCGCGAGGAAGCGGCGCGCCTGGAGCGTGCGGCGCGCGGCGAGTCGCCGGAGCCGCGGCCCGCAGCGGAGCCCGAGCGCGCGGAGCAGGCTGCGCCGGCGGCGCAGCCCGCGGAGTCCAGCCCGGCGGCGGCAAGCCAGCCGGCCGAGACACGGCCCCTGCACCAGCCCGAGGCGCCGCGCGTGGATACCCGCCAGATGCTGGAGAGCGCGGGCCTGCAAATGGTGGAGACACGTGCCGACCGCGTGCCGGCGATGCCCGTGGCCGAGGAGCCGGTGCAGCTCGGCCGGCCGCGGCGCGAGCGCCCGCGTCCGGCCAGCGAAGAGCAGCTGGTCCAGGTCGAAACCAAGAACTGAGCCCCTGAAGCCGGGCCCGGCGGCGGCAGCGCCGTCCCGGGCCTACTCCTGCTGTCTCGGCTCAGTGCTCCGCGCCGCTTGCCACGGCAGGCGGCGGGGACTGCATGCCGTCGATGTAGATCAGGCGCTCGCCCACTCGCCAACTGACCGGCGATTGCTCGCGAAACTCCCTGCCCGAACCGTTCGCCATTCGCACGGTGTATTCGTAGGTCGGCGCCGCAAGAGGATCGGACGCCTCGGGGCCGCGCTTGCGCTTGGACTCGATGCGCCCGCAATGCGCGCAGCGCCACGCCGCACTGGCCTTGTACGGGATCCGCGCCGGCCTTTGCTCCGCGACGTCACTGCTGCCGGATACCCAGGCCCCGTAAAGCGCCATCGCGGCCGCCGCGGGAAGCACGGCAAGGGACATGGCGACCAGAACCGGCAGAGAAAGGAGGCGCATCGCGCAGTTTCACCGGCTTGCGGATCGCAATCGGTACGCCAGCGCACCGACCTTGCACAGCAAGAAAAGGGGCCCTGCTTTCGCGGGGCCCCCGCTTTGGCCGTGCTGCCGTGCGATCGCCTACTTGGCGACCCTGGAACCGGACACGTCGATCACGACGTGACGATCCGCCTGCAGGCAGGCGATGTTGGCCGCGTTCTTGGCGTCCTTGCAGGCGCTCGTTGCGGCGTTGGGCTGCGTCTCGCCGACGGCGCTGGTCTCAATGCGATCGGCCGCCAAGCCCTTGCTGACGAGGTAGGACTTGACCGTGCTCACGCGCGCCTCGGAAAGGGTCTGGTTGGCACTTTCGCTGCCCATGCGATCCGCGTGCCCGACGGCGATGACGGACTGCGATTCCAGCCCCTGGAGCTTGCCGATGAACGCATCGAGCGCGTCACGGCTGGCGGGCCGCAACTCCGACCTGCCGGAGTCGAACAGGACGTCGGCGTCGAACCTGACGCTCTCGGTCACCACGGCCGGCTCCGGGAGGACTTCGACCACCGGTGCCGCAGCAACGGGTGCCGCAGCAACGGGTGCCGCAGCAACGGGCTCCGGCGCGGGAGCGACAGCTTGCGCAACCGGTACCGGAAGCGGGGCATGGCAGGCGGCATTCCATGCCGGGGCCGGGCCGAAACCGCTGTGTACGCAACTGCCGTCGCCGCTTTTCACTGGCCGGCTCTGGGAATCGACGACCAGCGCCTTTTCATCCGGGTTCATGGCCTGCGCGTGCGCGGCTGGGGAAGACAGGCCGAACGCCAAGGTGCAGGCGATCGCCAGTGCGGCGTGCTGCTTGCTGAATGTGTTTTGCATGGTGTTCCTTCGATGACAGCTCTGCTGTGGCTCAGAAGGAAAGTCCTGAGTGATCACCTGCGCATTGTGGCCGTTGCGCTTTGCGCTTTCTGCTAGCTGGCGCACATAGCTGCGGTCGCACAGCACCCGGTGCGCGCCCCGGTCTGTGCGCAACCGAACTTGGGGATCAGCAGAATCTATGTCCGCTGCCGTACACAGGGTGTAGCATGGCCGAGATGCCCAATCGCAAACCGGCACCGGCCGCGGCCCCACCCAGTCCGAAGGAGAATCGCCTGCTGGCGGCCCTGTCGGAGGATACCTACCGCAAGCTTCTGCCTTCCCTGGAAAGCGTCGAGCTGCCCCTGGGCATGGTGCTTTATGAGTCGGGCGGCGCGCAGGCCCATGTGTACTTCCCGACCGACAGCATCGTGTCGCTCCTGTACGTGCTGGCGGACGGCGCCTCGGCCGAGATCGCCGTTACCGGCGCCGAGGGCCTGGTGGGCATTGCCCTGTTCATGGGCGGCGAGACCACGCCGAGCCGCGCCGTGGTGCAAAGCGCCGGCCATGGCTACCGGCTCCGGGCGTCGGTGCTCAAGCGGGAGTTCGATACCAACGCCGAACTGCAGCACTTGCTGTTGCGCTTCACGCAGGCGCTGATCACGCAGATGACCCAGACCGCGGTGTGCAACCGGCACCATTCAATCGACCAGCAGCTGTGCCGCTGGCTGCTGTTGAGCCTCGACCGGCTGAAAGGCGACGACCTGCTCATGACTCAGGAGTTGATCGCCAACATGCTCGGCGTGCGACGCGAGGGTGTCACCGAGGCGGCCAGCAGGCTGCAGGCGGAAGGGCTGATCGAGTATCAGCGCGGCCACATCAGAGTCGTCGACCGCACGCGGCTGGAAGCACGCGTGTGCGAGTGCTACGCCGTGGTCAAGCGGGAGTACGACCGGCTGCTTCCCGCCCTGGCTACGGTTCGCATTACCGCAATCCGGTAGGTCTGCGCGCGACGCTTCGGCGTCGCGTGCTGGGTGCGCAAGCGCACATACCGATCGCACGGCGGCGCGGATAATGGCTATCCGATGGCCGCGATCCCGAAAAGCCTGCTGGCGGCCTTGCCGCGCAAGGCATACCAGGGTCTGGTTTCGCTGCTGACGCCGGTAGACGCCCATCTCGCGCTCGAAGTCGGCACGGTGGGCCGCGAAGGCATGCTCGGCGTTCCGCTGGCTGCTGATGACGCGCGACCGCGTGCCCTATGGGGAGTGCCGCATGACGCATGAGTTCAGTTGATCTCGAAGATCCCTGCGCCGTGCTCCACGGCAATGAGACGCAGCGGCGGCGCGAGCCGTCTGGTGCACTGAGAGCAACCATGGCCAAGACGGGACTGCCGAAGGCGAGCGCGCTGCGCAACGCGATCCTCAGCAGCGCCCGCTTTTCCATCATCGCCACGGACGAGAAAGGCATCATCCAGCTGTTCAATGTCGGCGCGGAGCGCATGCTGGGCTACCGGGCGGCCGAGGTCGTCAACCGCATCAGCCCGAGCGATATCCACGATCCGGAGGAAGTGAAGGCGCGCGCGCAGGCCCTGAGCGCGGAGCTCGCCACGCCGATTGCGCCGGGGTTCGAGGCGCTGGCCTTCAAGGCCTCGCGCGAGATCGACGACAGCTACGAGCTGACCTACATCCGCAAGGATGGCAGCCGCTTCCCGGCCGTGGTGTCGATCACCGCATTGCGCAGCGACAGCGGCGGCATCATCGGCTACCTGCTGATCGGCACCGACAATTCGGTGCGCAAGCGCGTCGAGTCCGAACTGAAGGAAGCCATGGCTGCGGCGGAGAAGGCCAATCGCGCCAAGACGGATTTCCTGTCCAGCATGAGCCATGAGCTGCGCACGCCGCTCAACGCGATCCTCGGCTTCGCGCAGCTCATGGACTCGGGCACGCCGCCCCCGACGCCCACGCAAAAGCGCAATCTCGAGCAGATCCTCAAGGCGGGCTGGTACCTGCTGGACCTGATCAACGAGGTCCTCGATCTCGCGCTGATCGAGTCGGGGAAGATCACGCTGTCGCTGGAGCCCGTGCCGCTGCCCGAGGTGCTGCAGGAGTGCCGCACCATGATCGAGCCGCAGGCGCAAAAGCACGGCATCAGCATGGCCTATCCGCGGCTCGCGGCCCCCTTGTTCCTGAGCGCCGACCGCACCCGCCTGAAGCAGATCCTGATCAATCTGCTGTCCAACGCCATCAAGTACAACCGGCCGGGGGGCAAGGTGACGGTGGAGTGCGTGCCGCGCGGCCCGGCTTCGATCCGCCTCAGCGTCCGCGATACCGGCGAGGGATTGACGCCGGCGCAGCTGGCGCAGCTCTTCATGCCGTTCAATCGCCTGGGCAAGGAAGGCAGCGCAGAGGAAGGCACGGGCATCGGCCTGATGGTCACCAAGCGCCTCACCGAGCTGATGGGAGGCACCATCGGCGTGGAAAGCGAACTCGGCAAGGGCAGCGTGTTCTGGGTCGAACTGGCCGTGACCAGCGCGACGCCGCTCGATGTGCCGCGGGCCGCCGACACCGTGCCGGCGCGGCCGCAGGCGCCGGCAGGAACGCCGCCGCGCACGCTGCTCTACGTGGAGGACAATCCCGCCAACCTGGAGCTGGTCGAGCAGCTCATCGCGCGACGCCCGGACTTGCGCCTGTTGAGCGCGGCGGACGGCAGCCTCGGCATCGAGTTCGCGCGCGCCCACCTGCCGGACCTGATCCTGATGGACATCAACCTGCCCGGCATCAGCGGGCTCGAGGCGATGAAAGTGCTGCGCGCCGATCCGGCCACCTCGCGCATTCCCATCATCGCGCTCAGCGCGAACGCCCTGCCCCGCGACATCGACAAGGGGCTGCAGGCCGGGTTCTTCCGCTATCTCACAAAACCAATAAAGGTCGACCAGTTCATGGAGGCGCTGAACATGGGACTGGAGCATGCCGTCGCGGTTGGCAACGGCGCAAACAGGGGGAAACACGCATGACGCTTGCGGAAGCTGAAATTCTCAATGCCAGCATCCTGATCGTCGACGATCAGGCGGCCAACGTAAGCCTGCTCGAGCAGGTGCTGCACCAGGCCGGCTATACCCGCGTCGCCTCGACCATGGATCCGCAGGAGGTCTGCGCGCTGCACCGCAAGAACCGGTACGACCTGATCCTGCTCGATCTGCAGATGCCCGGCATGGACGGGTTCCAGGTGATCGAGAGCCTGAA
>DASWBP010000135.1:0-1597 GCA_036390555.1 Burkholderiales bacterium
GGTCAGACCCCAATTTCGCTTGCGAGCCGGAATTGGGGTCTGACCCCCGGCGTGAACCTGCGCCGGATCGAAGTACTACTTGCCCGCCAGGGCGGCGCGGCTGCGGTTCTTGCCGCGCGACACGGCGCCTTTGCGCAGGTCCGAGCCGTAGTTGAAGCTGTTGTCGCCCGCGGCCTTGGCGGCCTCGCGCATGCGTTGCTCGGCGATGGACTCGCGCTTGAGGCCTGCTCCGTACTTGCGTTTCATGGCTGCTCCAGGTGCTGGTGACCGAAAAGGGGCGCAATCATACCCGGAAAACAGGGGTCAGACCCCAATTCCGGCTCGCAAGCGAAATTGGGGTCTGACCCCGTTTTCAGACGGGGCTCTGTTCCCGGTTCTCTTCGGGCTCGGCGAGCTTGGCGCGCGCGGTGACGAAGCGCGCGAAGAACAGGCCCGCCTCGTAGAGCAGGCACATGGGCACGGCCAGCATGAACTGCGAGAGCACGTCGGGCGGGGTCACCACCGCCGCCACCACGAAAGCGCCGACGACGACGTAGGGCCGCGCCTGCTTGAGCTTTTCCACGCTCACCACGCCGAAGCGCACCAGCAGGATCACCACGATCGGGATCTCGAAGGTGACGCCGAAGGCGAGGAACATGGTGATGACGAAGCTGAAGTAGGCCTCGATGTCGGGCGCCGGCGTGATGGACTTCGGCGCGAAGTCGTTGATGAAGGCGAACACCTTGCCGAAGACGAAGTAGTAGCAGAACGCCACGCCGAGCAGGAACAGCACCGTGCTCATTACCACGATCGGCATGGCGAGGCGCTTCTCGTGCTCGTAGAGGCCCGGCGCGACGAAGGCCCAGGCCTGATACAGCACGTAGGGCAGCGCGACCATGAACGCCACCAGCGCCGTTACCTTCACGGGGACCATGAACGGGGTGATCACGCCCGTGGCGATCATCTTCGCGCCCTCAGGCAACGCGTGCATCAGTGGTGCGGCGAGGAAATCGTAGATCGGGCCGGAGCCCGGCCACAGGAACAGCGCGATGAACACCGCGACGAAGGCGAACAGCGCGCGCATCAGCCGCTGGCGCAGCTCGATCAGGTGCGAGACGAAGGTTTCCTGCGTGCTCACGTCTTCGGCTGCCCTTCGAGCGCGGCAGGCGTACTGGCAGCGGGCGTGCCTTGCGCGTCCGCCGGGGCCGGCGCCGCAGCCTGCGGCTCGCCCGCCGGCGCGCCCTCGACCGCCGCGTTCAGGTCAGACTCGGTCTTGCGCAGCTCGGCGTTGAAGCTCGACTCCATGCCGCTTGCCGCCTGCTGCATCGAGTCGCGCATCTTGCGCAGCTCCTCGAGCTCGACCTCGCGGTTGATGTCCGCCTTCACGTCGGCGACGTAGCGCTGCAGGCGCCCGGCGAGGTGGCCTAGCGTGCGCGCGACGCGCGGCAGGCGCTCGGGGCCGATGACGATCAGCGCTACCAGCGCGATGACCATCAACTCGGAAAAGCCAATGTCGAACATGGGGTCCTGAGACGCAAAGGGCGCCCGAAGGCGCCCGTGCAGGGTCTCGCGGGAAGGCGGCTCAGGCCTTCGATTCGGTCTTGCTCTTGACTTCGCC
>DASWBP010000136.1:0-7239 GCA_036390555.1 Burkholderiales bacterium
TCTTGTTATGGCTGATGAAGAGGAACTGCGTCTGCGCCGACATCTTGCGCACCAGGTCGCAGAAGCGCACGGTGTTGCTGTCGTCGAGCGGCGCGTCCACCTCGTCGAGCAGGCAGAACGGCGCCGGATTGAGCTGGAACATCGAGAACACCAGGGCGATCGCGGTGAGCGCCTTCTCGCCGCCCGACAGCAGGTGGATGGTGCTGTTGCGCTTGCCCGGCGGATGCGCCATCACCTGCACGCCCGCGTCGAGGATCTCCTCGCCCGTCATGATCAGCTTCGCCTCGCCGCCGCCGAACAGAACCGGGAACAGCGAGCCGAAATGCCGGTTGACGCTGTCGAAGGTCTCGCGCAGCAGCTCGCGCGTCTCGCGGTCGATGCGCCGGATGGCGTCCTCCAGCGTCGTCACCGCCTCCTCGAGGTCGGTGGATTGCGCGTCGAGGAAGCCCTTGCGCTCCTGGTTGGTCTTGAGCTCGTCGAGCGCCGCCAGGTTGACGGCGCCCAGCTCTGCGATCGCCTGTGTCAGGCGCGTGATTTCGCCTTGCAGCGACGAGGGCCGCGGCGCATCGGCGGCCTCTGCCGACAGGCGCGCCTCGTCCGCCCCCGCCTCGCGCAGCTGATCCGCGTGCTGGTCGTGGTTGATCTGCGCGGCCTGCTCCTTCAGGCGCAGCTCGCCAATGCGCTCGCGCAGCGGCGCGATGGCGCTCTCGGACTGCAGCCGCTCTTCCTCCAGCGCGCGCAGCGCCGCCGCCGCGGCCTCGACCGCGTTGCGGCTCTCGGCAAGCGTCTTCTCGCGCGCGATGCGCGTCTCGACCGCCCCATCCAGCGCGCCGCGCACCGCGGGGACGGGATCCACGGCCAGCTCCGTGGTCAGGCGCGTGACCTCCTCCTCCGCGTGCGCGATCTGCTGGTCGATCAGCTTCACGGAATTGTCGATCTCCGCGATCTTCGAGGCGCACTCTCGCTCGCCGAAGGCCGCGTCCTGCGCCTCGCGCTCGGCCCGCTGCCCGGCGAGGCGCTGGGCCGCAAGCGCGGTCTCGGCGCCCACGTACGCGGCGCGCACCGCCTCCACCTGCGCGCGCGCCCGCACGATCTCGCCGGCGATGCGCTCCGCCGCCGCGCTGCATTCCGCGCGCCGCGACTCGTCGCGCTCGGCTTCGCTTGCGAGCTCCGCGCGCTCCGCGGCGACCTGCGCGCTGCGCTCGCGATAGCGCTCCGCCGCTTGCTGCAGCTTGAGCAGCTCGATCTGCGCCTCGTGGCGCAGCTGCTGGTGCTCGGCGAGCGCCTCGCGCGCCGCCTCGAGCTCGGCCAGCCGCGCCTCGAGCGCGCCCGCCGCCTGCTCGCTCCTGCGCCGTGCCTCGGCGAGTCCCGCCGCGAGTCCACCCACGCGTGCCTGCAGCGACTCGATCTCGGCCTGGCGCGCCAGCAATCCGGCATCGGCCGGGTCGGGCGCGTGGAACGCCACGGTATGCCGAGTGAATTGGTGCCCTTCGCGGTTCACCAGCAGTGCGCCAGAGGGCAGCTGCTCGCGCTCCGCGGCGCTGGGCGTGCCCTCGCAGACGTAGACGTGCGCGAACCAGTCGGCGAGCGCGCCCCCCAGGTCCGCGACGATGGGATGAACCTTTCCGGCGAGCGACGCGTAGCCGGCGAGCGGCGCCACGCCGCCGGCGCGGCCATGGCGGAACACGCCCGCCTTCACGGGAGGCACGTCCGCGACCACTGCGTCGAGGCCGGCGCCTGCCGCGAGGTCGAGGGCATGCAGGCGCTCGCGCAGCACCGACTCGACGGCGACCTCCCAGCCCGCCTCGATGCGCACCTCCTGCCAGAAGCGCGGCAGCGAGGCGAGCCCATGGCGCGCGAGCCAGTCGCGCAGCGGCGCGTTGTCTTCGGCCGCCGCCTGGATCTGCTCCAGGGTCGCGAGCTGCGCAGCCGCCGTGGCGTGCTCGTGCGAGGCTGCCGCCAGCGCGTCTGCGGCCGCCGCGCGCTCGCCTTCCAGGCGGTCGATCTCCTGCTGCCGTTCGCCGAGA
This sequence comes from Burkholderiales bacterium, assembly GCA_036390555.1. Taxonomy (GTDB): domain Bacteria; phylum Pseudomonadota; class Gammaproteobacteria; order Burkholderiales; family SG8-39; genus JAABQT01. Next base: position 2,028 of record DASWBP010000136.1, read on the forward strand.
TCCGCTTCGGCCGCGGCGACGTCGGCGTCGCTCGCGCCATGGCGCGCCTCGTGCTCTGCGAGCGCCGCGGCATCGGGCTGCTGCAGCGCCTGCAGTTCCCCCGCCAGGCGCTCGCTGCGCTGCGCGAGCGACTGCAGGCTGCGCTCCAGGTGTGCGAGGTTCGACTGCTCGAGCTGCGCCCGGCTCTCGGCGCGCAGCAGCTGGCTGCGCGCCTCGCCCAACTGCTCCTGCGCGGCGCGGAACGCGGCCTCGGCTTCCGGCAAGCGCGCGCCTTCCGCCGCGAGGCGCGCCTGCGCCTCCGCGACGCGCCGGCGGGCGCCCTCGGCTCGCCCGACCCACATGTGCAGCGCCTGCGTGAGCTGCGCGCGCTGCTCGCGCCAGGAGGCGAGCTGCGTGCGGCGCTCGGTGTGCTGCGCCTCCAGGCGCTGGCGCGTCTCCTCGACATGGCGCAGCTCCGACTCCAGGCGCGCGACCTCCGCGTTCGCCGCGTAGAGCGCCGCCTGCGCCGCGTTCATCGCGTCGCCCGCGCCGTAGTGGGCGCTGCGCGCCGACTCCACGCGGCTCTCCACCTCGCGCAGCGTCGCAGTGCGCGCTTCCAGCTCGTTCGCCTGCCGCGCGATCTCCTGCGCATGGCGTTCGCGCTCGGCGGCGGCGTCGCGCCGCCGCAGGAACCACAGCAGCTGCTGCTTGAGCTGCAGGTCGGCCTGGAATTCCTGGTAGCGGGTTGCCACCCTGGCCTGCGCCTCCAGCTTCTCGATCTGCGCGCCGAGCTCCACGCGGATGTCGTTGACGCGCGCGAGGTTCTCGCGCGTGTCGGCCAGGCGGTGCTCGGTCTCCTTGCGCCGCTCCTTGTAGCGCGAGATGCCCGCGGCTTCCTCGAGGAACACGCGCAGCTCGTCGGGCTTCGCCTCGATGACGCGCGAGATCATGCCCTGCTCGATGATGGCGTAGGCGCGCGGCCCCAGGCCCGTGCCGAGGAACATGTCGGTGATGTCGCGCCGGCGCACGTGCTGGTTGTTGATGTAGTAGGAGGACTCGCCGTCGCGCTGCAGGACGCGCTTCACCGAAATCTCGCCGTACTGGCCCCACTGCCCGCCGGCGCGGCCGAGCGCGTTGTCGAACACCAGCTCGACGCTCGCGCGCGCGAGTGGCTTGCGGTTGCCCGAGCCGTTGAAGATCACGTCCTGCATCGAGTCGCCGCGCAACGCGCTGGCGCGCGTCTCGCCGAGCACCCAGCGCACCGCGTCGATGACGTTGGACTTGCCGCAGCCGTTGGGACCGACGATGCCGACCAGCTGCCCGGGAAAGTGGATCGAGGTGGGATCGACGAAGGACTTGAAGCCGGAAAGCTTGATTTGTGTGAGCCGCACGGAACGTTTTCTCGTTTCGAAAATGATACCATCTGCGCGCTCGCATTCCGCCCGCGTTCCGACGCGATTCCGATGCCATCGCGCCCCAGCCAGCGCCTGCAGACCTTCCGCAATCCGTCGCCGCAGCGCGACTACCGCATCCAGATGACGCTGCCGGAATTCACCTGCCTGTGCCCGATGACCGGCCAGCCCGATTTCGCCACGCTGGAGCTCGAGTACGTGCCCGACCGGCTGTGCGTGGAGCTCAAGTCGCTCAAGCTCTACATCTGGTCCTACCGCAACGAAGGCGCGTTCCACGAAGCGGTGACCAACCGCATCCTGGACGACCTGGTGCGCGCGACCAAGCCACGCTACATGCGCCTCACCGCCCGCTTCAACGTGCGCGGCGGCATCGCCACCAGCGTCGTCGCCGAGCACCGCAAGCGCGGCTGGAAAGCCGCCGCTTGAATCCGCTGCTCGGGCGGCTGCAGCCCTACCCTTTCGAGAAGCTGCGTGCGCTGCATGCCGGGGTGACGCCGGCCCCGGGGTTTTCCCCGATCAACCTGTCGATCGGCGAGCCGAAGCACCCGACGCCGGCGTTCGTCAGGGAAACGCTTGCCGGCGCGCTGGACGGGCTCGCCGCCTATCCGGCGACGGCGGGCACGCCTGCGCTGCGCGAGGCGATCGCCGCCTGGCTGATGCGCCGTTACGCGCTGCCCGCGCTGGACGCGGCAACCCAGGTATTGCCGGTCAACGGCTCGCGCGAGGCGCTATTCGCCTTCGCGCAGACGGTGATCGACCCGGCGGGCGGCGCGGCGCGCGTCGCCTGCCCGAACCCCTTCTACCAGATCTACGAGGGCGCGGCGCTGCTCGCCGGCGCGCAGCCGGTGTTTCTCAACGACGGCATGCCTTTCGACGCCCTCGACTGGCGCGGCGTGCAGCTCGCCTACGTCTGCTCGCCCGGCAACCCGACGGGCCGCGTGCTCAAACTCGAGGACTGGCGCCGCCTGTTCGAGCTTGCGGAGCGCCATGGCTTCGTCATTGCCGCCGACGAGTGCTACTCGGAGCTTTACTATGACGAGACGTGCCCGCCGCTTGGCGCCTTGCAGGCCGCGCAGCAGCTCGGCCGCGGCCGTTACGAGCGCGTGGTGGTGTTCTCCAGCCTCTCCAAGCGCTCCAACGCCCCGGGCATGCGTTCGGGCTTCGTCGCCGGCGATGCGGAGATCCTGAAGAAGTTCCTGCTCTATCGCACCTACCACGGCTCGGCGATGAGCCTCCCCGTGCAGCAGGCCTCCATCGCCGCCTGGGGCGACGAGGCGCACGTGCGCGCGAACCGCGCGCTGTATGCGGAAAAGTACCGCAGCGTGCTGCCGCTCATCGGGGCGCCACTCGCCACCGCCATGCCCGAGGGCGGCTTCTATCTCTGGGTGCGCACGCCCGGCGACGACACTGCTTTCGCGCGCGAGCTGCTGCGTCAATATAATGTGACGGTGCTGCCGGGAAGCTTCCTCGCGCGCGACGCGCACGGCGCGAACCCCGGCCGCCACCACGTGCGCGTCGCCCTGGTTGCGCCGCTCGCCGAATGCGTGGAGGCGGCGCAGCGCATCGGCAGGCTGGCGCGCAGTCTTTAGGGGATCCATGCAGAACGCTCAATCCGTCATCGACCAGGCCTGGGAAGAGCGGGCCTCCCTCAAGCCCGCCGCGGCGCCGCGCGCGCTGCGCGAGGCGATCGAGTTCGCGCTCGCCGGCCTGGATGGGGGCACCCTGCGCGTGGCCGAGAAGCGCGCCGGGCAATGGGTCACGCACCAGTGGCTGAAGAAGGCGGTACTGCTCTCCTTCCGCCTCGAGGACAACCGGCTGATGCCGGGCGCCTCCACCAATTACTACGACAAGGTGCCGGGCAAGTTCGCGGGCTACAGCGAAGGCGACTTCGCGCGCGGGGGCTTTCGCGTCGTGCCGCCGGCGATGGCGCGGCGCGGGGCCTTCGTGGCGAAGAACGTGGTGCTGATGCCCTCCTTCGTCAACATCGGTGCGTACGTGGACGAGGGCACCATGGTGGACACCTGGGCCACCGTCGGCTCCTGCGCGCAGATCGGCAAGAACGTGCACCTGTCGGGCGGCGTGGGCATCGGCGGCGTGCTCGAGCCGGTGCAGGCCAATCCGGTGATCATCGAGGACAACTGCTTCATCGGCGCGCGCTCCGAGGTCGTGGAAGGCGTGATCGTCGAGGAGAACAGCGTGCTCTCCATGGGCGTGTTCATCGGCCAGAGCACCAAGATCTTCGACCGCGAGACGGGCGAGGTGCTCTACGGGCGCGTGCCCGCAGGCTCGGTGGTCGTCGCCGGCACTATGCCCTCCGGCGACCGCAGCTGCGCGCTGTATTGTGCGGTCATCGTCAAGAAGGTGGATGCCAGGACCCGGGCCAAGACCAGCCTGAACGAACTTTTGCGAGGGGATTAAACTAGCGGGGGTAGCATCACCGGCGCCCCGGGAGGTGTGCGATGTCGGCAATGAAACGCCTGTTCCAGCTGATGGCCGATAAGAAGGCCTCGGATATCTTTCTCTCCATCGGCGCGCCGATCAACATCAAGATCAATGGCGTCTCCATGCCGGTCAACCAGACCGTGCTTACGGCAAGCGCCGTGCAATCGCTGCTCTACGAGGTGCTGAACGAGCACCAGGTGCGCGAGTTCGAGGAGGAGCTCGAGCTCAACACCGCCTACACGCTGGAGGGAGTGGGCACCTACCGGATCAGCGCTTTCCGGCAGAAGGGCACGCCGGCGGTGGTGGTGCGCTACATCCCGGGCCAGGTGCCGCCGCTCGACTCGCTCAACCTGCCGCCGGTGCTCAAGGAAGTGGTGATGCAGAAGCGCGGCCTGATCCTGATGGTGGGCGCCACGGGCTCGGGCAAGTCGACCTCGCTCGCGGCGATGATCGACTACCGCAATGCGGAGAAGTCGGGCCACATCCTGACGCTGGAAGACCCGGTCGAATTCATCTTCAAGAACCGCAAGTCGATCGTCAACCAGCGCGAGGTCGGCACCGACACCAAGGCCTTCCCGATCGCGCTGAAGAATGCGTTGCGCCAGGCCCCGGACGTCATCCTGATCGGCGAGATCCGCGACCGCGACACCATGTCCATGGCGCTGCAGTACGCGCAATCCGGCCACCTGTGCATGGCGACGCTGCACGCCAACAACAGCTACCACGCCATGAACCGGATCATCAGCTTCTACCCGCTGGAGAACCGGCCGACGCTGCTGCTCGACCTCTCCGCATCGCTGCAGGCCATCATCTCCCAGCGTCTGGTGCGCACCAAGGCGGGCTCGAGAAAGCCCGCCTGCGAGGTGCTGCTCAACACGCGCCACATCTCCGAGCTGATCGAGAAAGGCGAGATCAACGAGATGAAGGAAGCGATGGAAAAGAGCATGGCGCCGGGCTCGCAGACCTTCGAGCAGTCGCTGTTCAAGCTGTTCATCCAGGGCGACATCACGCAGGACGAGGCGATGCTCAATGCCGACTCGGCCACCAACATGCTGTGGCTGATCAACCAGGCGACCGCCGGCCAGATCACCAGCGGCCAGGTCCCCACGCTGCCCTCCGGCGGGGACAAGGAAGGCGAGAAGAAGGAAGGCCTGCTCGCCGGCGGCAAGGGCGACGCCACCTTCACCAACTTCAAGATCGACGTCAACGCCTGAGGTGAGTGCAGCGCTCGAACTCGCCCGGGAGCTGATCGCCCGCAAGTCCGTCACGCCAGAGGACGCCGGCTGCCAGGCGCTCCTCGCCGCGCGCCTCGCGAGGGCTGGGTTCGGCTGCGAGGACGTGACCGTCAACGGCGTCACCAACCTGTGGGCGCGGCGCGG
>DASWBP010000137.1:0-3408 GCA_036390555.1 Burkholderiales bacterium
TCGCCCACCAGCACCTTGAGCTCCTCGCCCGCCGCGCGCATGCGGTCCTCGCGCGTCCTGGAGGCCGCGGCCTTGGTCGAGGTGTTCACGCCCACGAGGCCGTCGAGCGTGCGCTTCAGCCCGTCGGATAGCGCCTCGTAGGCGAGATACTGGTTGGCGAACAGCGTGTCGCCGCCGTAGGGCGGGATCTCGATGGCGTAGAGCATGCTGCCCATCGGCGGGCGCGGGAGATAGGTGGTGTCCGAGTGCCACACGCCGCCGAAATTCACGCGCTCGTGCTCGAGCTTCACCACCGGCGTGATGAGCGGGCATTCGGGCAGGCCCTTGAGCTGCGGATACTCCATCGGCTCGCCGAAGGCGCGCGCAAAAGCGAGCTGCTGTGGCGGCGTGAGGCGCTGGCCGCGGAAGAAGACGACGAGGTGATCCAGCAGGGCGCGCCGCAACGCCGCGACCATCGGCGCATCGAGCGGCTGCGACAGGTCCACGCCCTCGATCTCTGCGCCGAGCGCGCCGGCGACGGGTCGAATCCGCATGCAGCCTATGCTACAGCGATACACTTTCGCCATGCGGCTCGGCGACCTGGAGGTTCACAGGCTCGGCTTCGGTGCGATGCGCGTGTGCGGCGCGCAAGTCTGGGGCCCACCGAAGGACAAGGCGAACGCGCTCAAGGTGCTGCGCCGCGCCCATGCGCTCGGGCACAATTTCTTCGACACCGCGGACAGCTACGGCCCGGAGGTGGGCGAGCTGCTCATCGCCGAGGCGCTGCATCCCTACCCGAGGGACCTGGTCATCGGCACCAAGGGCGGCCTGCTGCGGCCGAGTCCCCCGCAGTGGGTGCCCGACGGCCGGCCGGAGCACCTGCGGCGCGCGCTCGAAGGCAGCCTCAAGCGGCTGCGCCTGGAGCGCATCGACCTCTACCAATGGCACGCGCCCGATGCGCGCGTGCCCTTCGCGGAGTCCTTCGGCGCGCTCGCCGAGCTGCGCAAGGCCGGCAAGATCCGGCACCTGGGTCTCTCGAACGTGAGCGTGGCGCAGCTCGAGGAAGCGCGCCGCATTGCGCCGGTGGTCTCCGTGCAGAACAGCTACAGCATCGACCACCGCTCCTCGGAGGACGTGCTGCAGGCCTGCGAGAAGCTGGGCCTCGCCTTCCTGCCCTGGTATCCGCTCGGCGCCGGATCCGCCCTGCGCTCCGCGAAGGTGCAGAGGGTCGCCGCGCGCCTCGAGGCCACGCCGGCGCAGGTAGCGATCGCGTGGCTGCTTGCGCATTCGCGCGCGATGCTGCCGATCCCCGGCACCGCAAACCTCGAGCACCTGGAGGAGAACGTGCGCGCAGCCACGCTCGCGCTCTCGCCCCGGGACATGCAGGACCTGGACTAGGGACGCAAGACGGTGCGCGCCCTGGCAATCGCCGCGCTCGTCTCGCTCGCCGCCTGCGCGAGCACGCCCGTGGACCCCGTGGCGGGCTGCGACGCGCTCAAGGCACCCATTGCCGCGAGCGCCATCGGCCTGCCCACGCGCGGCGCCACGATCGAGTCCGCCACGCTGGTGGCGCCCTCGCCGCAGTCGGTGCCCGCGAAGTTTCCTTTCAGCCCGCCGATGGCCGAGATCACGGTGGTGCCGGCGACGCCGGAGCATTGCAGGGTGATCGGCGCGATCGCGCCGGTGGATCCCGCCGCGCCGCCGATCCGCTTCCAGGTGAACCTTCCCACGCAATGGAACGGCCGCACGCTGCAGTTCGGCGGCGGCGGCTTCAACGGCGTGCTCATCACCGGGCTGGGCCTGGTTCCGTCCGCGCACCCGGACCGCCCCTCGCCGCTCGCGCGGGGCTTCGTCACCGCCGGCACCGACTCCGGCCACCAGAACGCGCCCGGCGTTCCGCTGCAGGCTTTCGCGCTGAACGACGAGTCGCTCGTCAACTTCGCGCACGCTGCCTACAAGAAGGTCCATGACGTCACCGCGACGCTCGTCAAGCGCCGCTACGGCAGGGCGCCGGTGAAGCGCTACTTCTTCGGCAGCTCGGAAGGCGGGCGTGAGGGCCTGGTCATGGCGCAGCGCTATCCGGCGGACTTCGACGGCATCTACAGCCGCGTGCCGGTGGTCAACTGGACGGCGCTGCAGGTCGCGGGCACGCGCGCGGGCGTGGCGCAATTCGGTGGCGGCTGGCTTCCGCCGGACAAGGTGAAGCTGGTGCACGACGCGGTGCTCGAAGCCTGCGACGGACTCGATGGGCTGGGCGACGGCATCGTCTCCGACTACGAAGGCTGCGCGCGCGCCTTCGACGCGAGCCGGCTGCGCTGCACCGAGGGCCCCGCGCCAGGCTGCCTGACGGAAGCGCAGTTGAGGGCCGTGCAGGCGCTGCACACGCCGCTCGCGCTGCGCTTCGAACTCGCGAACGGCGTGCGCGCTTACCCGGCATGGGGCCGCGGCGGCGAGAACGCGCGCGGCACCGGGCCGGTAGGCGGCTGGCCGAGCTGGCAGACCGGAGAAGCGCCGCCGGCCGTCCCGGCCGGTCCGCGCTCGAGCCGCGCCTGGCTCTACGGCAGCGGAGCGATCCAGTACTTCATTGCGCGGGACCCGGGCTACGATCCGCGCCGCTTCAACCCCGACGAGTTCGTCGGTCGGCTGCGCCAGGTCTCCGCGCTGATGGACGCCACCGACCCCGACCTCTCGGCGTTCGCGGCGCGCGGCGGCAGGCTCGTCATCACCGAGCACATGGCCGACTACGCGCAGAGCCCGTACGCCGGCATCGAGTACTACAAGTCCGTGATCGAGCGCATGGGAGGCGCGAAGGCGGACGAGTTCCTGAGGCTCTACGTCACGCCGGGCGCCGACCACGTCGGCGTGGGCGCGCCCTCGAGCGTTGACATGATCCGCGTGCTGACCGGCTGGGTGGAGCGCGGCGAAGTGCCCGGCGACCTCGTGCAGGCAGCGCACGAAGCGCAGCCGCCTTACGCCATCACGGCGACGCGGCCGATGTGCCGCTACCCGGCGTTCCCTCGCTATCGCGGCGGCGACGCGGCGAAAGCGGACAGCTTCGAGTGCGCGCGGCCGTAGCCGCAGCCATGCGCGCGGCCGCTCGTCGCGCGGCGCTGAAAAGCGCCTGCTGCGTTACTTGGACTTGTCCTGCGCGGCGCGCAGCGCGTCGGTGCTCAAGGGGCCGGTGAAGTCGAGCTCTTCGCGCCCGCCTTTCTTGCGCAGCGCCGCCTGGATGTCCTCGACGCGGAAGCCGCCGGTGAAATCGAGCTCGTTCTTGTCCGGGCCCATGTCCACCGACTTCACCAGGCCGCCCGCCTCCAGCTCGGCGAGAATGTCCTTCACCGCGGCTTCGGACCAGCCGAGCTTCTTGCCGATGTCCTCCGGCGCGGCGTCCTTCTCCACGAAGCCGAGCACGCGGCGGCAATCGAGCGG
>DASWBP010000138.1:0-10527 GCA_036390555.1 Burkholderiales bacterium
CGGGGGCGCCGCGGCGACCTGCGATTCGGTCTGGGGCACCGGGTTGGCGTTGAGGAGCGGCGCAGGCGGGCGCAGCTGGATCCAGAAGTACACGGCCGTGCCTATTGCGAACGCGGCCAGGGCACCCATCGTGATGTAGAAGGGCAGTCGCGGATTGGGCTCGCGCACTTTCGCCTCAAACACCTTGCGCGCGGTGGCGCGCTCGGCGGGCTGCGGATCCACGGCGGCACCCGCCGGCCGACGCGGCGCGGCGCCCGCGGGCCTGGGGGGCGGCGCGGACTCGAGCGACAGGCTGCTCGGGGAGGACGCCGGTCGCGATCCGGCAGACAGGTCTTCCGGCAGGATCTCGAGTGGCGCGTTGATATCGGGCAATTCGGCGCGCGTCAACACCGGCTGGGCGTTCGGCGCCGGCTGCGGCTGCGCGGCATCCGCGAGCTGGAGCTCACTGCCGCCTTCGCTCGCGCGGCGCTGCGCCTCTTCCTTGGCCTTTTCCGCTTTCTTCAGCGCTTCGAGCAGCAGGCTCATGTCAGTTGGACGATTGCGGCGCCGGCTGCTGCGCGCGCCCCGGGTTCCCGGGGTTCGGCTTGCGCAGGAAATCGTTGCCGGGCAGCAATTCGCGGAATGCCTGGTAATCGCCTTCGATGCTCGCGTCGCGGATCACGATTGCGCGCAGGAAGATCACCAGCTCGGTCTTGCGGTTGATCTTCTTCTGCTGCGAGAACAGGTCGCGGATGAACGGGATCTGGGTCAGGCCGGGGATGCCGTCCTCGATGTTCTCCACCGAGTCCTGCATCAGGCCGCCAAGCACGGCGGTCTGGCCGCTCTGCATGCGCAGGACCGAATCCATCTCGCGCGTCTCGAACTCCGGGATGAGGTTCGGCGACTGCAGTCCGGGGTTCGGGTCCGGAACGTCCTTCACCTTGCGGCGGATCGTCGGCCGAACGTTGAGCACGATGGTGTCGGCCTCGTTGATCTGCGGCAGAACGCTCATCATGAAGCCCTCGGCGGCGACGTTCGGCGTGGTCGTGAACGCGACCGGGACGATCGGCGCGCCCGCTCCGCCGGAGGTGATGGTGACGGGCGCCTGCGAAGGGGTCACGGTGAAGTAGACGATGTCGCGCGTGACGCGCAGCAGCGCGGTCTGGTTGTTCAGCACGCTCAGCTTGGGACTGGAGAGCACTCTCACCTGGCCGAAGGACTCGAGCAGCCGGATGGCGACGTTGAGGTTCTGGCTCGTGAGCGCGCCGCCAATGAGGAAGGCCTGCGTGGAGACCCCCGCCGGCGTCGCCGGGTTCTGCGAGAGCTGATTGAACTCCGTGCCCGACTGGCCCGTGCCGAACGCTGGCCGGCCGGTTGCGGTCGCGCCGGTGCGCAGCCGCTGCCAGTCGATGCCCTGCTGGTATTCGTTGTTGAGCTGCACTTCGGCGATGGTCGCCTCGATCAGCACCTGCCGGCGCACGTTGGCGAGCACCGAATCGAGGAACTCCCGGACGCGCTCGTGCTGGCGCGCGCTGGCGCGCACGAACAGCACGCCGCTCTCGCGGTTGCCGATGACGGCGGCGGCGTCCTGCGGCGACACGGCAGCTGCCGCTCCCGGCGCGGCCGGCGCCGACGTGCCCGGCGCGTCACGCAGGACGTCCCGGATGTTCTGCACCACCGTTTCCCATAGTTGATGGTTGGATGCGAGGTCGATCGTGGCCGTCGAGCCGGTACCGCCGCCCGAGCTTCCGCCTGCCGCTCCCGCCACGGCCGCGCCGCCGAACTGCGTGGAGGACTGCGACTGCATCTTGACGTTGCGGGTGGCGCTGACGAAATCCACCTTGTACGTGCGCAGGAATGGGGAATCGCGCATGACGAGCAGGTTCGGCCCATCGAGCTCGTAGCGCATGTCGACCTGCTTGGAGATACGCTCAAGCAGCGCCGGCAGCGTCTGGTCAATGGCATTCAGCGTGACCGATCCCGCAATGCCGGGGTGAATGTCGACGTTGATACGCGCGTCGCGCGCGAGCGCGAACAGCAGATCCTGCACCCGCACATTGTTGACCACCACGCTGTAGGTCTCGGGGCGGGTGGCCGGCTGGGGCTTGGGTAGCGCTGGGGCCGCCTGCACCAGCGGGGGAATCGCGCCTGCCGCTGCAGGTGCAACGGTTTCAGCGCTCAGGTGGGTCGGGGACGGCTTGGCCGGCGGCTGGCTGCATGCGGCGAGAACCGTCGCGAGCGCCGCCGCCAAAGCAGTAGTCTTCCAGGTCTTCACGCCCTAGACTCTCCCTTCGCGGTTAGCATAGCACGCGCGGCCTTTAAGAAAAGCCGCTAACCGGCTGTCGCGGGAGAGTTTTCAGGATTTTGCAATGGGCCAAGGTCAAATTGCCCGGCGCACCTCCGCAAAGCTCCTGGGGTAGGGCCGGAAGGCCTGCTGGTACTTTGGCGGCAGGCGCCCGGCCGCCTCGCGCGCTGCCCCGCGGTCGGGATAAACCCCGAATAGGGCCCAGATCCGGTAGCGCCCGCCGGCCTCAAGGGGCAGCACGAAGATCTCCTCGATCGGCACCAATTCGCGTGCCCTCATCAGGAAGCGCTCCACGCGCGCGGGGTCGCTGTTGTCAGAAATGTATAGCTCAAGGCTGTAGCTCGTGTCGGACTCGGCTTCGAGCCGTGCCCGGGCGGCCTCGAGCCTTTCCAGCAGCAGCGGATTGCGACCAGCGCCGTAGCCAGCCAAGCGTGCCCGTTGCTCTGGTTGCAGCAGTTGCGTCGCCGGGGCGACGCTCGTTGCCGCAGGTGGCGCGGCTGCTGCTATCGGTGCACCGCTTGCTGGTGCCGATGTGGTTGCGACGGGCGCCGGGGAAGCGCCGGAGGGGGCAAGGATCTTCGCTGCCGCATCTGACAGGGATGGGGTTGGCGCCGTCACGGAAGCGGCCGGGGTAGCCGAGGGTCGCGCGGTGGGGCCGCTTGGCCAGAAGATCCAAGCGGCGCCCAAGCCCAGAGCGAGACCGGCGGCGCCGATCGCCGCGTAGGCCGCGACGGGCCTGCGTGGCCGCCAGGTTGGCGCGAACTCGGAGTCGGCGATCGCGACGCGCGCCTCGCGCGCCGTCACCGCATGCTTGCCTTCGCTGAACGCGGCGAGCAGCGCCTTGTCGGCAAGGATGTTGATGCGCCGCGTCAAACCGGCCGAAGCACGCGTAATGCGCCCAATCGCGTCGGGAGCGAATACGTCCGGCCCCCGGTAGCCCGCCGCGCGCATGCGAAATGTCAGGTAATTCGCAACTTCCTCCTGCGACAGCGGCCGCATGCGAAAGCTGTGCGTGATGCGGTCCTTGAGCTGGCGCAGGTCGGGAAGCGCCAGCACTTCATCAAGTTCCGGCTGGCCGAAGAGCACGATCTGCAGGAGCTTGTGCCGGCTGGTCTCGAGGTTGGACAGCAGCCTCACCTCCTCCAGGGTCTCCTCCGGCATCGCGTGCGCTTCATCAATGAGGATCACCGTGCGCCGCCCCTCGGCGTAGGAGGCGATCAGCCGGTCCTGCAGCGCGCGCAGCGCGATGGGCGCGCGCTCGCGCGAGAACTCGATCTTCAGTTCCTCGGCGACGGCGTACAGGATCTCGTCGCTGGAGAAGGACGGGTTGGCGAGGTACACGGTCTCGACGTTCTTGGGCAGCCGCTCGATCAGCACCCGGCACAGCAGCGTCTTGCCACTGCCGACTTCGCCCACCACCTTGACGATGCCCTCCTCGTGCTGGATGGCGTAGAGGAGCGCTTCGAGCGTCGCGCCGCGGTCGGCCCCGTCGAAGAAGAAATCGGTGTGCGGCGTGATGCGGAATGGCGGCTCGCGCAGGCCGAAATGCTCGAGGTACAAGGCCATCGACTACCTCCTCTTCGGCGGCAGGGGGGCGTTGCCCGGCGCGCCGGAATACGCATCGCCCGTGACCCCGTTGCCCTGCACGGCTGGCGCATCGGACCCGATCCGGCTGTAAAGCGTGGTCCGGTTCACGCCAAGGAGCTTCGCCGCCTGGCTCATGTTGCCGCGCGTCATGCGCAGCGCCGCTTCGATGTAGGCGCGTTCCCAGGCCTTGAGCGTCTGGTCGAGGCTGAAGCCGCCGCGCTCCAGGTCGCGTTGCGCTTCGTCGGTGAGGTCGCGCTCTGGCGCTTCTGCCCGGGCCTGCGTTTCAAGGTCGAATTCCGGCTCGAGCTCCGCGGCCGACACTCGCTTTCCGGCGTGTTTGGTGGTGAGTCGGATGACGATGTTGCGCAACTCGCGCACATTCCCCGGGAAGGGGTAGGCGAGCCATGCCCGCTCCGCGGCGGGATCGAGCGTGAAGGGCGCCACCTTTGCCTGCGCGGCATACAACGCGCGGAAGTGCTCGAGCAGCAGCAGACGATCGTGGCCCATGTCCCGCAATGCCGGAACCGCCAGCGTCAGCACGGACAGGCGATGGTAGAGGTCTGCGCGGAAGCGCCCCTGCCGCACTTCCTGGCGCAGGTCGCGATTCGTGGCGGCGACCACACGCGCGCGCGCGACGCGCCGCTGCGTCTCGCCGACGCGCTGGTACTCGCCGTTCTCGAGCACGCGCAGCAGTTTCGCCTGCATCTCCAGGGGGAGTTCGCCAATCTCGTCGAGGAACAGCGTGCCGTCCTGCGCGTCCTCGAAATAGCCCGCCTTGGTCGAGGTCGCCCCGGTGAACGCGCCCTTCACGTAGCCGAACAGCGTCGGCTCGACCAGCGTCGGCGCGATCGCCGCGCAGTTGAGCGCGAGGTAGGGCTTTGCGGCGCGCTGCGAGAGGCGATGCAGCGCGCGCGCGACCTGCTCCTTGCCGCTGCCGGACTCGCCCTCGATGAGGACCGGAAAGGGCGAGTCCGCGGACTGGGCGATCTGCGTGCGCAGCTGCTCGAGTGCCGGGCTCTCGCCGAGCAAGCCCTCGGCCTCGCTGGGCTGCCCCGGCGCCTCTGCAGCGCGGAACTCGAGCGCGCGCGTCAGCGTCGCCTTCAGTACCGCAGGATCGCAGGGCTTGGCGATGAACTCGGCCGCGCCCAGGGCGCGCGCGTGGCGCGCATTGGCGGCGTCGCTTTGTCCCGAGAGCACGAAGATGCGCATGCCGGGCGAGTGCGCCAGCAGATCGGCGATCAGCTGGAAGCCCTCGTCCGGCGCGTGCGGTCGCGGCGGCAGTCCCAGGTCCACGAGCGCCAGCTGCGGCGCCTCGGGCAGTTGGCGCAGCAGCTCGATGGCGTGCGCGCGCGACTCGCAGGCAAAGACCTCGAAGTCGGTGCCCAGCGCGTAGGCGAGCGTCTCGGCGATCAGCGGATCGTCATCGACGATCAGCAGCGCTGGCTTGGCAGGGCGCGCTTCCTGGACGTTACGCGCCATGGATGCAGCGGATGAAGGCGCGCTCGAGGTTGGTCTCGCCGTGCCGCGCGCACAACTCCCGGGGCGTGCCGCGAAACAGGAGCCGCCCGCGGTCGAGCACCGCGATCGAGGAGCACAGCTCCTCGACGTCGGCGAGCACGTGCGAGGTGAAGAATAGCGTCCTGCCCTCGCGAGACAGGCGCGCAAGCACCGTCTTCACGGCGACGCGGCTTGAAGGGTCGAGGCCGCTCATCGGCTCGTCGAGCAGGTAAAGGTCGCGCTCGAGCAGGAAGCTGCCCGCGAGCCCGAGCTTCTGCGTCATGCCCTTGGAAAGCTCGCGCACCGGGCGCTCGAGCACTTCGGCGTCGAGTTCGAGCTCCGCGAGCAGCGCGCGCGCGGCCGCCTCGCGGTACGCCGCGCCGCCGAGCGATGCGGTGAACTCGAGGAATTCGCGCCCGCGCAGGTAATGCGGCGGCAGGAAGCGCTCGGGCACGTAGGCGAGGCGCGCGCGCGCGCGGGGCTCGCGGCTCGGCAGGCCGAAGAGCTGCATGGCGCCCGCATCCGCCGCGCAGAAGTCGAGCAGGCATTTCACCAGCGTGGTCTTTCCAGCGCCGTTGGCGCCGAGCAGCCCGAAGGCCTCGCCTGCGCTCACCTCGAGGTCGACGCCGGCCAGCGCTTCGCGCCGGCCGAAGCGCTTCACCAGTCCCGAGACGCGCACCGCAGCGCTGGTTACCGCCCTGTCCACAAGCGAACTATATTGGAAACGGGGACGGCCCATCGGGTCGAGTAAAATCAGTGTTTTGCCGACGCCTTCCGCTCCCTTGGCCGACACCGCCGTCGCCGAAATCCAGGATCTTTCCTTCGCCTACAACCGGCAGCCCGTGCTGCACCACATCCGCCTGAGCATTCCTCAAGGCAAGGTGGTGGCGGTCATGGGGCAGTCGGGCTGCGGCAAGACGACGCTCCTGCGGATCATCGCCGCTGCGCTGCTGCCGACCCAGGGAAGTGCGCGCGTGCTCGGCGTGGACACGCGCGCGCTGGACCGCGACGGGCTGTACGCGCTGCGCCGCCGCCTGGGGATGCTGTTCCAGTTCGGCGCACTGTTCACCGACATGACGGTCTACGATAACGTGGCCTTCCAGATGCGCGAGCACCTGCAGCTACCCGAGGACACTGTGCGCGATCTGGTGCTGATGAAGCTCGAGGCGGTGGGCTTGCGTGGCGCGGCGCACCTGATGCCCGGCGAGCTTTCGGGCGGCATGGCGCGGCGCGTGGCGCTGGCGCGCGCCATCGCGCTCGATCCGGAGCTGATCCTCTACGACGAGCCCTTCACCGGCCTCGATCCGATCGCGCTCGGCATGATCGCGCGCCTGGTGCGGCAGCTCAACGACTCACTCGGCGCAACCTCGGTGATCGTCACGCACGACGTGGCCGAGACCCTGCCGCTCGTGGATTACGTCTATTTCATGGCCGACGGCCGGGTCGTTGCCGAGGGCACGCCGGCCGAAGTGCGCCGGCTGGGCGTGCCCTTCGTAGAGCAGTTCGTGAACGGCCGCATCGACGGGCCGGTGCCTTTCCACTATCCCGCCGCGGGCTACGCCGCGGACCTCGGGCTGGCGCAGGCCGCCTAGGCGATGAACGCGCTTGCCTCCGCGCTCGCGCGCCTGGGCGCCGCCGTGACCGCCGGCGTCTGGCGGCTGGGCTATGCCACGCGCTTCTTCGGCTACCTGCTCCTGCACTCGGGCACCGCGTTCCGGCGCTTTCACCTGACGATGCGCGAGATCTACTTCGCTGGCGTGCTGTCGCTCATCATCATCCTGGTGAGCGGCATGTTCGTCGGCATGGTGCTCGCGCTGCAGGGCTACGAAACGCTGCAGCGCTACGGCTCGTCGGAGGCGCTCGGCATCCTGGTGGCGCTGTCGCTGGTGCGCGAGCTCGGGCCGGTGGTCGCCGGCCTGCTGTTTGCCAGCCGCGCGGGCAGCGCGATCACCGCGGAGATCGGCCTGATGAAGGCCACCGAGCAGCTCTCGGCGATGGAGATGATGGCGGTCGATCCCGTGGCGCGCGTGGTGGCGCCGCGCTTCTGGGGCGGCGTGATCTCGATGCCGCTGCTCGCGGCGCTGTTTTCGGCGATGGGCATCTTCGGCGGCTACCTGGTCGGCGTGGTGCTGATCGGCGTGGACGAGGGCGCCTTCTGGTCGCAGATGCAGGCGGCGGTGGATGTGCGCAACGACATCCTGAACGGGGTCATCAAGAGCGTCGTGTTCGGTGTCGCCGTCACGCTCATCGCGGTATTCGAGGGTTATGATGCGCCGCCCACCGCCGAAGGCGTGTCGGGGGCCACGACGCGCACGGTCGTCACCTCGTCGCTCGCCATCCTGGCGCTCGATTTCGTGCTGACCGCGCTCATGTTCACCGGAGGTAACGCCAAATGAACCGCTCCACCATCGATCTCTGGGTCGGCATCTTCGTCGCCATCGGCCTGGGGGCGCTGCTGTTTCTCGCCCTCAAGGTGGGCAACCTCGCCTCGTTCTCCACCGCGGAGACCTATCAGGTGCACGCCAAGTTCAGCAACATCGGCGGCCTCAAGGTGCGCGCGCCGGTGAAGAGCGCGGGCGTGGTGGTCGGGCGGGTCGCCGAGATCCGCTTCGACAACGAGAGCTTCGAGGCGGTGGCCACGATGACGCTCGACGCGGGCTACAAGTTTCCGCGCGACAGCTCGGCCAAGATCCTCACCTCGGGGCTGCTCGGCGAGCAGTACATCGGGCTGGAAGCCGGCGGCAACCCGGAGATGCTGAAGGACGGCGACCGCCTGCGCCTCACGCAATCGGCGGTGGTGCTGGAGAACCTGATCAGCCAGTTCCTGTTCAACAAGGCCGCCGAGGGTGGCGAGGCGAAGGGCGGCAAGTGAGAGGAGGGCGGTCGTATCTGCGCGCGGTGCTGCTCGCAGGCGGGCTGCTCGCCGCCACGGGCTGCGCCACCACCGCCAGCGACCCGCGCGATCCGCTCGAGGGCTTCAACCGCGCCATGTGGACATTCAACGACACCCTGGACGAGTCGTTCATCAAGCCGGTGTCGCGCGGCTACAAGGCAGTCGCGCCGGAGCCGCTGCGCAACATGGTGCGCAACTTCTTCTCCAATATCGACGACGTGTTCAACGGCGCCAACAACATGCTGCAGGGCAAGTTCCTGGACGGCTGGACGGACTGGTTCCGTGTCATCGTCAACACCACGTTCGGCGTTCTAGGGATCAACGACGTGGCGAGCGACATGCGCCTGGAAAAGCACAACGAGGACTTCGGCCAGACCTTCGCCGTGTGGGGCGTGGGCGACGGCCCCTACCTGGTGCTGCCCTTCTTCGGGCCGTACACGCTGCGCGACAGCGCGGGCCTGATCCTGGACTGGGAACTGGACCCGGTGGTGCGCGCGCGGCCCATCGCGCTGCGCAACACCCTGATCGGCGCGCGCTTCGTCAGCAAGCGCACCGACTTTCTCGACGCGAGCACGATGCTCGAGGAAGCGGCGCTCGACCGCTACGTCTTCCTGCGCGACGCGTACCTGCAGCGCCGCCGCAGCCTGATCTACGATGGCAACCCGCCGCGCCCGCCGCGGCCCAAGGAGCCCGAGGAATGAGGAGCCAAGCCATGAAACGCTGGATCGCATGCGCCGCCGTTGCGCTCGCGGCATGCGCCGCGCAGGCGCAGCAGCCCGCGCTCAACGCGCCGGACGAGCTGGTGAAGACGGTGATGCTCGAGATCGTCGAGATCATCAAGAAGGACAAGGACCTGCGGGACGGCGATCGCGCCAAGACCATCTCGCTGATCGAGGAAAAGGCGCTGCCGCACTTCAACTTCCTCGGCATGACCGCGCTCGCCGTCGGCCCCTCCTGGCAAAAGGCGACGCCCGAGCAGAAGAAGCGCCTGGCGCAGGAATTCCGCAATCTCCTGGTGCGCACCTACGCCAGCTCGATCACCGTGTTCCGCGAGTACAACCTCGATTTCCGCCCGCTGAAGATGAAGCCCGCCGATACCGACGTCACGGTGCTGGTGCGTGTCATGCAGCAGGGCGCGCAGCCGGTGAACATCGAGTACGACATGGAGAAGACGCCGCGCGGCTGGAAGGTGTACGACGTGCGCGTCGCCGGCATCAGCCTGGTGGTGAACTACCGCACGGAGTTCGGCAACGTGCTGCGCGACAAGGGCATCGACGGCCTGATCGCCACGCTGGCCGAGAAGAACAAGACACTCGCGTCGGCGCCCTCGGCCGCGCCGGCGGGCAACGCCAAGTGATCCGGCGCGAAGGCGAGCGCCTGGTCGTGGCTGGCCCGGTGACGGTGGCCAATGTCGCCACGCTGCTCGAGGAGGCGCGCGCGCCGCTCGCGGCGGGGGTGCACACCGTCGACCTGGGCGAGGTCACCGATCTCGATTCTTCGCTGCTTGCGCTGCTGCTCGCCTGGATGCGCGAAGCGCGCGCGCGCGGCGCCACGCTCACGTTCCTGCGCCTGCCCCGCGAGCTGGGCACGCTCGCGCAGCTGTACGGCGTGGCGGAGCTCCTGCCGCAAGACGCCGCACGCTGATCCCCGCGATTGCCGTCCGCAACGTCGAGAAGCGCTACGGCGCGCTGCAGGCGCTCGCCGGCGTGTCGCTCGAGGTGCAGCAGGGGGAGTTCTTCGGCCTGCTCGGGCCGAACGGCGCCGGCAAGACCACGCTGATCAACGTCATCGCGGGCCTCGCGCGCGCCGACGGCGGCGCGGTGGCGGTGATGGGCGCCGACGTGGCGCGCGACTACCGGCGCGCGCGGCGGCTGCTCGGCGTGGTGCCGCAGGAGCTGGTGTTCGACCCCTTCTTCACGGTGCGCGAGACGCTGCGCCTGCAGTCGGGCTACTTCGGCCTGCCGCGCAACGACGCCTGGATCGAGGAGGTGATGCACCACCTCGACCTGACCGCCAAGGCCGACGCCAACATGCGCTCGCTTTCCGGAGGCATGAAGCGGCGCGTGCTGGTGGCGCAGGCGCTGTTGCACAAGCCGCCGGTGATCGTGCTCGACGAGCCCACCGCGGGGGTGGATGTCGAGCTGCGCCAGGGCCTGTGGCAGTTCGTGACGCGGCTCAACCGCGACGGCCACACCATCGTGCTCACCACGCATTACCTGGAGGAGGCCGAGGAGCACTGCGGGCGCATCGCCATGCTCAAGGCGGG
>DASWBP010000139.1:0-5223 GCA_036390555.1 Burkholderiales bacterium
GAGGCGAAGAAGGAGTGCAACTTCGCCATCAACCCGGCGGGCATCGGCCGCTTCCGCGTCAACTGCTTCGTGCAGCAGGGCTACGTCGGCATGGTGCTGCGCGTGATCACCACCACCATCCCCAATTTCGAGGACCTGAAGCTGCCCATGGTGCTCAAGGACGTGGCGATGACCAAGCGCGGCCTGGTGCTGTTCGTCGGCGGCACGGGCTCGGGCAAGTCCACCTCCCTCGCCGCGATGATCGGCTACCGCAACGAGAACTCGCACGGCCACATCATCACCATCGAAGACCCGGTGGAGTACGTGCACCCGCACAGGAACTGCATCGTCACGCAGCGCGAAGTGGGCGTGGACACCGACTCCTGGGAAGCGGCGCTGAAGAACACCCTGCGCCAGGCCCCGGACGTGATCCTCATCGGCGAGATCCGCGACCGCGAGGTGATGGAGCACGCCATCGCCTTCGCCGAGACCGGCCACCTGTGCCTGGGCACGCTGCACGCCAACAACTCCAACCAGGCGATGGACCGCATCATCAACTTCTTCCCCGAGGAGAGGCGCCAGCAGCTGCTGATGGACCTGTCGCTGAACCTCAAGGGCGTCATCTCGCAGCGCCTGATCCCGTCGCGCGAGGGCCGCGGGCGCACGGCGGCGGTGGAGATCCTGCTCAACTCGCCATTGATCAGCGACCTGATCTTCAAGGGCGAGGTGCACGGCATCAAGGAGATCATGAAGAAGTCACGGGAGCTCGGCATGCAGACCTTCGACCAGGCCCTCTTCGACCTCTACGAGCAGGGCCGCATCGGCTACGAGGACGCGCTGCGCTTCGCCGACTCCACCAACGAAGTGCGCCTGGCGATCAAGCTGCACGGCAAGGAAGCCAAGGACCGCGACCTGTCCAAGGGCATCGAGCACCTGGACATCGTCTGAACGCGCTGGGGCGGCTGTTCGCCGGCCGCCGCATCCTCGCCTCGCGGCTGTTCGTGCTGGCGTTTTTCCTCGCCGTGCTCGCCACGGAGAGCGTGCACGAGGGCAGCCTGCTTTCCACCGCGCTGTTCCTCGTGGGCCTCGCGCTGGTGGGCCTCGCCACGGTCGGGCGGCTGTGGTGCTCGCTGTATATCAGCGGCTACAAGCAGGCGCAGCTCGTCACCACCGGCCCCTACTCCGTCTGCCGCAACCCGCTGTACTTCTTCTCGCTGCTCGGCTTTGCCGGCATTGGCTTCGCGACCGAGACTCTGACGTTCGCGGTGGTGATGGTCGCCGCGATGCTGTTTGCCTACCCTTCGGTGATCCGGCGCGAGGAGCAGACGCTGCGGGAGAAATTCGGCGCGGCCTTCGAGGAGTATTGTGCGCGCACGCCGCGGCTGTTCCCCGACTTCAGCAGGTTCACCGAGCCGGAGAGCTGGACGGTGAACCCGCGGATCTTCCGCCGCAGCATGGGCGAAGTGGTCTGGTTTGTCTGGTTCGTCGGCATCATCGAGCTGGTCGAAGCGCTGCACGAGTACCGCTTCGTCGAGCCCGTCGTCCGACTGCCCTGAATACCCGCCCTCGCTGATGCGCGCCTTCAAGCTCTGGATCGCCGCCGTCGCGCTGCTCGGCGTGGCGGCGCTTGCCGCCCTCGGCGTCGGGCTGTACCTGTACTTCTCGCCCGAGCACGCGGTGCGCCGCGTGCTCGAGTTCGAGCGGCGCCTCGCGGGCCTCGCGCGCAAGGAGGCCACGCTGCCCGACGGCCTGAGCTACGTCTACCTCGAGGGCGGCAAGGGCGAGCCGCTGATGCTGCTGCACGGCTTTGGCGCCAACAAGGACAACTTCGTGCGCGTGGCCAAGTACCTCACGCCGCACTACCGCGTCGTCATTCCCGACCACGCGGGCTTCGGCGAGTCCGCCAAGCCGCCGCAGGCCGACTATTCGCCGCGCGCGCAGGCCGACCGGCTGCGGCAGCTCGCCAGGGAGCTCGGCATGCCGAAGCTGCACCTCGGCGGCAACTCGATGGGCGGGCACATCGCGCTGACCTACGCCGCCCTGTACCCGGGCGAAGTGCAGAGCCTGTGGCTGCTCGCGCCGGGGGGCATCTGGAGCGCGCCGCCGAGCGAGATGCGCAAGCGCATCGAGGGCTCGGCGCGCAACCCGATGATCGTGAGGAGCGAGGAGGAGTTCGCCCAGCTGGTCGCGGGCGTCACGGCAGTGCCGCTGCCGATCCCGCGGCGCTTCCTCGACGTGGTCGCGCAGGAGCGCATCCGCAATGCCGAGCTGGAAGAGCGCATCTTCAGGCAGCTCGCGCAGGATGCGGTGGAGCCGCGCGTGCGCGCCCTCGCCACGCCGGCGCTCATCGTCTGGGGCGCGCAGGACCGCGTGCTGCATCCGGGCAGCGCCGGCATCCTGCAGATGCTGCTGACGCGGTCGGAGGTGGTCCTGATGCAGGGCGTGGGGCACCTGCCGATGTTCGAGCAGCCCGAGAGAAGCGCGCTGGATTACCTGCAGTTCCGGGCGAAGCTGTAGAGTCGGCTGGCGAGGGCGCGTACAGCGTGCGCTGCTCACTGACCCCCACGCGCAACGGGTTCGCCTATGCCGGCAGTGCGATGGGCCGCGAGATCGTTCTGCGAACGCAGCCGGGACCAGGTGCGCGCCGACATCGAGCGGCTCGACCCGAGGCTCTAGGACCCCAGGCGGCGCTAGCAATGGCCGGTCTGCGGGCGCAGGCTGGCGTAGCATGGTGGTGCCGCAACCTGCAGGAGGAACTCGACATGACCCTTTGCCCCATCGCCCTGGTGGCCGGCTGCCAGAAGTGCCCGGCTTATTCCGTGTGCCCGCTGAAAGGCGTGATCGGCGACTACAGAAAGCCCGAGGAGACGAAGGACAAGCCGCGGGCGGCAAAGCAGAAGCGCTAGTCCCGGCGGCCTCTCGATTCCAGGGTGGCGATTCGTCAATCGACGATGCGCCGGCTGCTGCCCGGAGTGGAGCGCGACGTGCGTAGTCCGGCTCGGACTTGGCGCCACTGCGCAGGTGGGACCCTATGCAGGGCACTATTCGCGCTCGCGGCAATGGCCGCGCAAGCCGGCGCGGCCGACAAGCCGGACCCCGAGCAATGGCTCAGGGAGGCGGAAGCAGCCTACGGCAAGGTCACCAGCTACACCGCCATCTTTCACAAGCAGCAGCGGGTTGCCGGCGAGCTCCTGCGCAAGGAAACCATCCTGCTCAAGTTCAGAAAGCCGTCCAGCTTCTACATGAAGTGGGTCGAATCGCCCTACAAGGGGAGCGAGCTGCTGTATGTGGACGGATGGAATGAAGGCCGCGCCAGGGTGCACAGAGGCGGGCTGCTGCGCTTCATCACGCACGATCTCGACCCGAGGCACCCGGGACTCATGGCGGACAATCTTCGCCCGTTTACCAGTGCGGGGATCGGCTTCCTCCTGCAGATCGTCGCGATCAACCTGCGCAAGGCGATCAGCGCCGGGGAACTCGAGTTCTCCGGGCGCGGAACAGAGGAGGTGTACGGCAGGCGCACGCAGGTGCTGGAAGCGGTGTTCCCGAAGGCGAAAGCCACGGACTACGACGGCCACCGGTTCGTCATCAACCAGGATGTCGAGAGCCGGGTCCTGGTGAGCATCAGGGTCTACGACCGGGATGACCAGCTGGTCGAGAACTACGGCTACGAGAACCTGGTCCTCGGCGCGCCGCTCACTGACGCCGACTTCGATCCGAAGAATCCCGAGTACCGCTTCTAGGGCGGCACGACTGCGGGCGCTAGCGCCGGTGGCTGCCCGCCACGATCCTGAACTCGTACAGCCGGCATTCGAGCGCGCCGTTGTAGAGCACGGTGCGCCGCGAGGGCGAGAGGCGGATCAGCTTCTCCATCCGGCGATCGGCGGTGAAGAAAAAGCAGTTCCAGCCGGCGAAATTCCGCTTCAGCACGTCGCCAAGCTGCGGATAGAAGCGCGCCAGCTCCTCGGCCTCGCCGATCCGCTCGCCGTAGGGCGGGTTGGCCACCATGACGCCGGATTCCGACGGCGCCTTGCGGCCGAGCATGTCCACGGCTTCGAGCGTCACCCAGCGCTCCACCCCCGCCGCCGCGAGGTTGCGGCGTGCGGCGTTGAGTGCGCGTGCATCGGCGTCGCTGCCGAAGAGGCGAAGCTGCGGCGCCTTCGCCGCCGGCTGTGCCGCCTCCTCGCGCAATGCCTTCCACAGCGCCGCGTTGAAGGTGTCGAGCTTCTGGAAGCCGAAGGATCGCTTGAGGCCCGGCGCGCGGCCACGCGCCATCGCCGCCGCTTCCACCAGCAGCGTCGCCCCGCCGCACATCGGGTCGAGCAGCGGCTCCTCGAACGTCCAGCCCGTGAGCATGACGATGCCCGCCGCCAGGTTCTCGCGCAGCGGCGCCTCCACCACGTCGGCGCGCCAGCCGCGCTTGAAGAGCGGCTCGCCCGAGGTGTCGAGGTAGAGCGCGCCGCGCGAGGGCTCGAGGAAGGCGTGCACGCGCACGTCGGGGTCGGCGCGCTCGACGCTCGGCCGGCGTCCGACGTCGTCGCGGAAGCGGTCGCACACCGCGTCCTTCACGCGCAGCGTGACGAACTCCAGGCTCTTCAGCGGGCTCTTCTGCGCGGTGACGTTGACGCGGAGCGTACGGTTGACGTCGAAGAGGTTGAACCAGTCCACGGCGCGCGCGGCCGCGTAGACGTCGTCCTCGTTGCGATAGTCGAATTCGGCGATGCGCCAGAGGATGCGCGAGGCGAGGCGCGACCAGAGGTTGGCCCGGTAGCAGGTCTCCAGGCTCCCGGCGAAGGCGACGCCGCCCGCCGTGGGCTCGGCCTGGGAGGCGCCGAGGGACTTCAGCTCCGCGGCGAGCAGCGCCTCCAGCCCGCGCGGGCAGGGCGCGAAGAAGCGCTCAGGCGGGCTTGAGGACGACAAGGAAGACGACGGCGAAGAGCACCAGCACCGGGAATTCGTTGAACCAGCGCAGCCAGACGTGCGAGCGCGTGTTGCGCTCGGCGCGGAAGTCGAGCATCAGCTTGGCGCACCACAGGTGGTAGGCGATGAGCGCGGCCACCAGCGCGAGCTTGGCCTGCAGCCAGGCGCCGGAGAAGCCCCAGCCGAGCCAGAGCCACGTGCCGAAGACGAGCGTGAGCGCGCCGCTCGGGGTCATGATGCCCCAGAAGAGCTTCCGCTCCATCACCTTGAAGCGCTCGCGCGAGACCGGGTCCTCGGCCATGGCGTGATAGACGAAGAGCCGCG
>DASWBP010000140.1:0-1759 GCA_036390555.1 Burkholderiales bacterium
GCGGTGTACACGAGCCACAGCAGCACCACGCCGCTCACCCACGAGAACCAGCGAAAGCCCCGATAGCGGTCGAAGGTCCAGTGGCGCACGAGGTGCAGGGCCATCGTGATCACCACGCCGTCGGAGGCGTAGCGGTGCACCGAGCGGAGCACGCCGCCCGCGTAGCGCTGCCCATGCGTGAGCGCTTCCACCGAGCCATATGCGCCAGTGACGCTCGTCTCGAAGAAGGCGTACAGATACAGGCCGCTCGCCACCACCACCCACATCAGGTAGTAGGAGATCGGGCCGAGGTAGTAGAGCGGGTTGTTGCGCTCGCCGAAGGCGAGGTTGAACAACCCTTCCACCTTCATGAAAAACCACTGTCCGATCAGGTGTATACGGCGGATCACCTGCGCATCCTATGGGGAGCGCAGGGGGCGCAACTTGACTTGAGTCAACCGCTTGATTGCGTGCGGCGCCGGCGGCGCCACTCGACGATCACGAAGCCGATCCCGCCGAGCATCACGCTCGAGCCGACGAGCAGCTCGATGATGACGACGTAGTTCACGCGGTAACGGCCGGCTGAAGGGTCGTACACGGTGCACAGCAGCTTCACCTGCTCCCACAGGGCCAGCACGGTGTTGTCCGGAACCGGCGCGTTCTGCGCGAGCTGCAGGAGCGGCCCCACGAAGAGCGGTGCGTCGAAGGAGTCGCCGTAGACCTGGCGGTAGACGCGGCCATTGCCGTCGAGGATGCTCACCTGCAGAAGGTGGTCGAATCCCGCCGCGGTCGCTTCGTAACGGAATCCCAGGTCCGCGACGAGCGCGGGCAGCGTGCCGGCATCCGGCGTGAGGAAGAGCCAGTTCGGCGAGGAAACGCTGTTCCTGCGCGCGAAGTCCTTCATCGCGGCCGGCGAGTCGAACGGCAGGTTGAAGCCGATGGTCGCGACGCGGAACGTTCCGGGGCCGATCGCGCGCTCGGCGTCCTTCACCGCGCCCTTGAGGAACTGGGTGGTCGCGGGGCAGACCTGCATGCAGCCGGTGTAGACGAAGTTGACCACCAGCGGCTTGCCGCGCAGCGACGAGAGCCGGACCTCCTTGCCCTCGCTGTCGCGGAACAGGTGCTCGCCGAGCTGCCGGCCGATCGCCGCCTGGCTCTCGCGCAGCGCCGCCTTCTCGTCGAAGGCCTGCGCGGCGAATGCCGCGAGCAAGAGAACCGCGCTAGCGAAGCGCCGCATCGAGCATCGCTCCTGCGAGCACCGCGCCCAGCTGCAGGAGCGAGGCGAGGAATGCAGGGCGAGCGGCCTCGCGGCCGGGCCGTCGAACGAGGGCCACGCATTTGCGGAGGAAGTAGGCCCCGCCGGCAGCGGCGGCCGCGAGATAGATCCAGCCCATGCCGAACGCGGCCGGCACGAGCGAGGCGGCGACGAGCAGGGCGGCGCCGACGAAGATCGCGCGCGCGGCGCGCGCATCGCCCACCACCACCGGCAGCATCGGCACGCCGGCGGCAGCGTAATCCGCGCGGCAGGCGATGGCGAGGCTCCAGAAGTGCGGCGGCGTCCACAGGAACAGCACCACGGCGAGCGCAAGCGCTTCGGGTCCCGGCACCGGCGACACCGCCGCCGCGCCGGCGAGCACCGCAAAGCTGCCGGCCAGGCCGCCGATCACGATGTTCCACCAGGTGCGGCGCTTCAACCACACGGTGTAGACGACGCCGTAGGTGAAGGCGCCGAGGAACACGTAGATCGCGGCGGGCACGTTCGCGGCGAGCGCCGCCGCGA
>DASWBP010000141.1:0-3043 GCA_036390555.1 Burkholderiales bacterium
AAGCTTCAGGTCGAGCAGCACCACGTCGGGCACCGAAGCGGCCAGCGCCTTGCGCATGGCTTCGCCGTTCTCCGCCAGGGTCACCTCGTAGCCGTGGCCCTCGAGGTACTCGCCCATCGACTCGCGCACGTCGCGGTCGTCGTCGACGATCAGGATTCGTTCTGCGGCCATCCCCGGAGTTTACATGGCGGCAACAAACTGTTTCCAGACCGACATTGCGGCAATACGCGCCGGGCGCAACCTTGCGGCACCAACTTGGAGCAAGGAGGCGTCATGAACAGGGCAGAACGGATTTCCTACCCCTTCGCAGAGGTCGTGGCGGTGATGCTCGCCGCGGCCTGGGAAAAGGCACGCGAGGCCGCGCGGCTCTACGCCGAGGCGCGCAGGCGCGGGGCCGCTGCGCGCGAGCTCGAGCGCCTGAGCGACCACACGCTGCGCGACATCGGCCTGCACCGCAGCCAGATCGGCCTCGCGGTGCGCGAGCAGCGGCCGTGGTCGTGATCCGGCCGCTGCGGCTGCAGGACGCCGCAGCGCTGCGCGGCTTCATCGAGCGGCTCTCGCCCGCCTCGCGCCACGCGCGCTTCCAGTACGTGGTGAAGGAGGTCTCGCCGCAACTGCTGCGCATCCTGCTCGCGGTGGACCCGCGCAGCCACGTCGCGCTCGGCGCCTTCGAGGGCGACGTGATGGTGGGCGAGGCACGCTATGTGCGCCGTGACGATCCCGCGGAGGCGGAGTTCGCCATCGCCGTGGGCGACAGCCAGCGCGGAAGCGGCCTTGCGCGCGAGCTGCTGCAGGAGCTCGTGCGCCACGCGCAGCGCGCTGGCGTCGAGCGCATTGATGGCGAGGTGCTCGCCGGCAACGGGGCAATGATCGCCTTCGCTGCGCAGGAAGGCTTCCGCGTCCTGCCGCATTTCGAGGACGCGCGCCTGGTGCGCGTGCGCCGCGACCTGCGCGAGAAGGTCCAGCGCGCCCCGGCCTTTTCGCGCACCGCCGAAACCGCCCGTTTCGCGATGGGCGCCGGCCTCGGCTGAAATTGGGGTCAGACCCCAATTTCGGGGAAATTGGGGTCTGACCCCGAATTACCGCAGCCGGGGTTGCGGCGCCAGCTTGTCGGCTTCGTCCACCCAGCCGCCGCCCACCGCCTGGAAGACGCCCACGATCTGCGCGTAGCGTTCCGCGCGCGAGCGCACCGAGCTGAGCTCGGCGCTGAACAGCTCGCTCTCGGCGTAGAGCACCTCGAGGTAACCGGCATAGCCGTTGTCGAAGCGCAGGCGCGACAGGCGCGCATAGTCGCGCAGCGCGCTGACGCGCTTTGCCTGCGCCTCTGCCTCCTCGCGCTTCTTCACCGAGCCGGTCAGGGCGTCGTTCGTCTCGCGCAGCGCGTTGAGCACCGTCTGCTGGTAGGTCGCGAGCGCCGCGCGCTGGGCGGCTTCGGCGCTATCCACCTGGCCGCTGATCCCGCCGAAGGTGAAGATCGGCCCGCCAAGCCCCGCGCCGATGCTCGCCGCCGTCGCGGCGCCGGTGAGGAAATCCTCGAGCGCGGTGCTCACCGAGCCGAGCACGCCGGTCAGCGACAGCGTTGGGAAGTAAAGCGCCTTGGCCGCACCGATGCTCGCGGTCGCGGCAACGAGCTGCTGCTCGGCCTGCAGGACGTCGGGCCGGCGCTCGAGGAGCGCCGAAGGCAGGTCGCCCGGAATGCCCGGCGCGACAAGCTCGTCGATCGTGCGGCCGCGCGGGATCGGCCCCGAGTGGCGTCCGAGCAGCACCGAAAGGAGGTTCTCCTGGGCGGCCACCTGCAGCTCGAGCGAGGGGATCACGGCAAGCGCCTGCTGCGCCTGGGACTCGACCTGGCGCAGCTCGATCTCTGAAACCACGCCGCCCCGGTAGCGCTGCTCGAAGATGCGCTGCGTGTCGCCATAGTTCTGCGCGGTGGCGCGCGCGATCTCCAGCTGCCGGTCGAGGGCGCGCAGCCCGATGTAGCTCGCGGCGACGCTGGTGACGAGCGACAGGATCACGCCGCGGCGGCCCTGCTCGCTGGCGTAGACTTGCGCCCGCGCGGCCTCGCTCTGGCGCCGCACGCGGCCGAAGAGGTCGATCTGCCAGCCGGCGCTCAGCGACGCCTGGTACAGGGAATAGTAGGGGTCGGCGCCGGGCGCGAGCGGCGGCTGCCCCACGCGGCTCGCGCGGTTGCTGCTCGCGTCGATGCCATAGCCGATCTGCGGGTAGAACTGCGAGCGCACCACCGCCAGCTGGCCGATGAACTGGTCCACGCGCGCTGCCGCGACGAACAAGTCGCGGTTCTCGCGCAGCGCCACGCCGATCAACTGATCGAGCGCGGGATCGCCGAACTGCTCCCACCAGCGCGTGTTCGCGACCTCGGCGGCCTGCGGATACTCGATGCGCCACTTCTCCGGCGTGGCGATTTCCGGACGCTGGTAGTCCGGGCCGACGGTGCAGCCCGTGGCCAGCGCCGCGGCGAGGATCAGCCAGGCGCGGCGCCGCATGTCAGCCGTCCTCCCGGCGCGCCTGTGGCGCCGCCGCCGGCGCGGCGCCGCCGCGCACCGCAGCCGGGCTGGCGCCCGCAAAGCGCGCGCTGAGGCTCTCCAGCATCCAGAAGAACACCGGCGCGAAGAACACGGCCACGAAAGTCGAGGCGACGATGCCGCCGATCACGCCGGTGCCGATCGCGCGCAGGCTGTTGGCGCCGGGGCCGCTCGCGATGGCGAGCGGCACGCAGCCCAGGCCGAAGGCGAGCGAGGTCATGACGATGGCGCGCAGCCGCAGTCCCGCGGCCTCGAGCGCCGCCTCCTTCACCGCCATGCCGGCGCGCACGCGCTCCAGCGCGAACTCGCAGATCAGGATCGCGTTCTTCGCCGACAGCCCCACCAGCGCCACCAGGCCCACCTGGAAATAGACGTCGTTGTCCAGCCCGCGCGCCCAGGTGAGCAGCAGCGCGCCGAGGATGGCGATCGGCACCGTCAACACCACGGCGATCGGCACCGTCCATTTCTCGAACTGCGCCGACAGCAGCAGGAAGACGACG
>DASWBP010000142.1:0-18131 GCA_036390555.1 Burkholderiales bacterium
TGACCAGTGCGGCGAGCGCGATGCCCTGCCACATGCGCGCGGTGATCACGCCTGCGCGCGGATCGCGCGGCGGCCGCCGCATGGCCGCGGGGTCCGCCGGGTCCACGCCGAGCGCTAGCGCGGGCAGGGAGTCGGTCACCATGTTGACCCACAGGATCTGCGTCGCGAGCAGCGGCAGCCACAGGGTGCCAGGGGCGGCTGCCCCGAACGCGAGCGGCGCGGCGAGCACCACGCCGAAGAACATCACCAGCACCTCGCCGATGTTGGTGGCGAGCAGGTAACGCAGGAACTTCTGGATGTTGGCGTAGATCGCGCGCCCTTCCTCGATCGCGGCGACGATGGAGGCGAAATTGTCGTCGGCGAGCACGATGTCGGCGGCCTCCTTGGCGACGTCGGTGCCGGTGATGCCCATGGCAATGCCGATGTCCGCCGCCTTGAGCGCGGGCGCATCATTGACGCCATCGCCGGTCATCGCCACCACCTCGCCGCGCGAATGCAGGGCGCGCACCAGCGCCAGCTTGTGCTCCGGGCTGACGCGCGCGAACACCTGCACGCTCCCGGCGACGGCCGCCAGCTCGTCGGCCGGCATGGTCGCGAGCTCCGCGCCCAGCACGACGCGCGCGTCAGGCGGCGCGATGCCCACCTCGGCGGCGATGGCGCGCGCCGTTGCCGGATGATCGCCCGTCATCATCACGACGCGCACGCCCGCGGCCTGCGCCGTGCGCACCGCCGCTGCGGCCTCTGGCCGCGGCGGGTCGATCATGCCGACCGCCCCGAGCCAGATCAGCTCGCGCTCCAGCGAGGCGTCTGCGGTGGCGTCGGCCGGCAACTCCCGGCGCGCGAAGCCGAGGGGCCGCAGTGCCCTGCCTGCCATCTGCTCGACCGCCGCGAGGATCTCGGCGCGCCGTTGAGGCGTAAGCGGCACGCTGCCCCCGGCAACGACCTCCGCGACGCAGCGCGCGAGCAGCACGTCTGGCGCCCCCTTCGTCATCAGCACGCGGGCCGCGCCGTCGGCATGCAAGGTGCTCATCAGCCTGCGCTCGGAGGAAAAGGGCACTTCGCCCACGCGCCGGTGGCGCCCCTCCAGCCGCGCGCCGTCCACCCCCGCCTCCTGCGCGGCGACCTTCAACGCACCTTCCGTGGGATCGCCCACCACGTGCCGGCGTCCGTCGCGCATCTCGAGCACGGCGTTGTTGCACAGCGCACCGGCCGTGAGCAGGTCCGTGCTCGTGCCGCTGGCGAGGACTTCGCGCACCGACATCTCGTTCAGCGTCAGGGTGCCGGTCTTGTCCGTGCAGATGACGCTCGCCGAGCCGAGCGTTTCCACCGCGGCGAGCGTGCGCACGATGGCGTTGCGCCGCGCCATGCGCTGCGTGCCGAGCGAGAGCACGACGGTGGTGACCGCCGCGAGCCCTTCGGGAACCGCGGCGACCGCGAGCGCAATGGCGAACACCAGCACGCTGGTCAGCGCGGCGGCGGTGAACACCTGGCCCATGAAGAGCACCGTGCCGGCGACGACGGCGGCAATGGCGATCACGGCCGCGCCGAGCAGCTTGCCGACGGCGCCGAGCTGGCGCTGCAGCGGCGTCGGCGGGCTCTCGGTCGCCGCCAGCAGCGTGGCGATGAGCCCGATCTGCGTGTCGCGCCCGGTCGCGGTGACCACGGCGAGGCCGCGGCCATAAGTCGCCACCGTGCCCGCGTACACCATGTTGCTGCGGTCGGGAAGCGCCGTGGCCGCGGGCAGCGCTTCGCTGCGCTTCTCCACCGGCGCGCTCTCGCCGGTGAGCGGCGCCTCCATCGCCTGCAGGGACACGGACTCGAGCACGCGCGCGTCCGCCACGATGCGCGCGCCTTCCTCGATCGCCAGCACGTCGCCCGGCACGATGTCGGCGGCGGGCACGCTCTGGCGCGCGCCGTCGCGCAGCGCGATCGCGGTGGCCGCGGTCATCTGCCTGAGCGCCGCCACGGCGCGGCCGGCGCGCTCTTCCTGCACGAAGCCGAGCACCGCATTGGCGACGACAATGGCGAGGATGGTGAGCGCTTCGTAGGGCACCTGGTGCGCGCCTTCGCTCCACCACACCAGCAGCGCGACGCCCGAGGCGGCGATCAGCAGCAGCACCAGCGGGCTCTCCAGTTGCGCGAGGAAACGCCGCCACGCCGGCACCGGCGCGGCGGCGGGGAGCTCGTTGCGGCCGTGGCGCAGCAAGAGCGCCGCCGCTCTGGCGGTGCTCAGCCCCTGCCGTCCATCGGCTCCCAGCTGCGCGAGGACCGCGCTCGCGGCCAGCGCATGCGGCTCGCTCACGCGCTCAGGTCAGGTATGGCCGGGCTGCCCGTTGCCCTGCAGCGGCACCGCAGGACCCGGTATCACCAGCCAGAGGACCAGGTAGATCAGGATGCCCAGGCCGCCGACGAACGCGAAGACCACGAAGGCGACGCGGAACAGCAAGGGGTCGAGCTCAAGGAATTCGCCAAGCCCGCCGCAAACGCCGCCAATCTTGCGCTCCGTGGCGGAAAGCCGCAGACGGCGGCCTTCGCGTGGCGCGCCTTGCTGGGCCGGCACCATGAACCACATCACCAGGTACGCCAGCGCGCCCAGCCCGCCGAAGAGGATGGAAAGCAGGAACACCAGGCGGAAGAACACCGGATCGATGGCGAAATACGCCCCGAGCCCGCTGCATACGCCGGCGATCTTGCTGTCCTGTGCAGAACGATAGAGCTTTCTCATCGGGGCTCCTTCCGCGAGACGCTTGATCGCCAGCATATCGCGCGCAGGCGGGCGGCCATTGATCTCGGTCAACGCGAAATGCGCGGAGCCGCGTTCCGGCCGCAACGCGACTCCGCCTCACCGCTCGCTTGACGCATGTCAACCACTCGGCGCGCCCGGCGGCGGAGGATCGGTGGGGTGAGGGGTTGGGAGCACTTCGAGCACGGCGCGGACATCGGCGTGCGCGGCTACGGCGCGAGCGTGGCCGAGGCCTTCGAGCAGGCGGCGCTCGCGCTGACGGCGGTGGTCACCGACCCCGCGTCGGTGCGGCCGCTCGAGCGCGTGCAGGTGCAGTGCGAGGCGCCGGACAACGAGCTGCTGCTCGCCGAGTGGCTGAACGCGCTCATCTACGAGATGGCCACCCGGCGCATGCTGTTCTCGCGCTTCGCGGTACGGCTGGAGAGCGATGGGCTTGCGGGCGAGGCCTGGGGCGAGCCGGTAGAGGTCGAGCGGCACCATCCGGCAGTGGAAGTGAAGGGCGCGACCTATACGCAGCTGCGCGTGGCGCGCGAGGGCGAGGGCTGGATGGCGCAGACCGTGGTAGACGTGTGACATGGAGCTGAACCTCCTCGAGAAGGCGGGCGACTACGAATGGGTGATCCCGCGCCAGGGCGCGATGCGCGTGCCGGCGGTGATCTACGCGAGCGAAGCGCTGGTGCGCGAGATGGACCGCAAGGTCTACGAGCAGGCGGTGAACGTCGCGGCGCTGCCCGGCATCGTCAAGGCCTCCTACGCCATGCCGGATGCGCACTGGGGCTACGGCTTTCCGATCGGCGGCGTCGCCGCCTTCGACCCGGACGAAGGCGGCGTGGTATCCGCGGGCGGCGTGGGCTTCGACATTTCCTGCGGCGTGCGCTGCCTGCACACGGGGCTTTCGCGCGAAGACATCGTGAAGATCCAGGCACCGCTCGCGCACGAGCTCTCTCGCGCGATCCCCGCGGGCGTGGGCAGCACGGGCGAGATCCGCCTGGGCGACAAGGAGATGGACGCGATGCTCGCCGGCGGCGCGGCCTGGGCGGTGCAGCGCGGCTGGGGCGAGGAGGCCGACCTCGAGCGCATCGAGGAGCACGGCCAGATGAAGCACGCCAGGCCCGGCAACGTCTCGGCGCAGGCGAAGAAGCGCCAGCGCGACGAGATGGGCACGCTGGGCAGCGGCAACCACTACCTCGAGATCCAGGAAGTCACCGCGGTGTTCGACGAGGCGATCGGGCGCGCCTACGGCCTCGCGCACGGCGACATCGTGGTGATGATCCACTGCGGCTCGCGCGGCCTCGGCCACCAGATCGGCACCGAGTATCTCAAGCGCATGGCGGTTGCCGCGGCGCAAAGCGGCATCCACCTGCCCGACCGCGAGCTCGCCTGCGCGCCGATAAACTCGGACGTCGGGCAGGAGTACCTCGGCGCGATGCGCGCGGCGATCAATTGCGCGCTCGCCAACCGGCAGATCCTCACGCACCTGGTGCGCGAGGTGTTCCGCCGCATGCTGCCGCAGGCGCGGTTGCCGCTGCTCTACGACGTCTCGCACAACACCTGCAAGGTCGAGGAGCACCGCACCGAGGGCGGGGTGCGCAAGCTCTACGTGCATCGCAAGGGCGCGACGCGCGCCTTCGGCCCCGGCCACCCCGATGTGCCGGCGGCGCTTCGCGAGGCCGGCCAGCCGGTGCTGATCGGCGGCTCGATGGGCACCGGCTCCTACGTGCTCGCGGGCACGAAGGAGTCCGAAGCGCTCGCCTTCAGCTCGGCCTGCCACGGCGCGGGGCGCGCGATGAGCCGGCACCAGGCGCTGAAGAACTGGCAGGGCCGCCAGGTGGTGAGCGACCTTGCCGAGCGCGGCATCCTCGTCAAGAGCCCCTCGATGCGCGGCGTGGCGGAAGAAGCGCCGGGCGCCTACAAGGACGTCGCCGCGGTGGTGGACGCGGCGGACGCGGCGGGACTTGCGCGCAAGGTGGCGCGCGTGGAGCCGCTCATCTGCGTCAAGGGCTAGGGCGGCAAGCCGCGCCGGTGACCGGGCTACTGAGGGCGCTTCTCCTGGCGGTGCCGCTCGCGCTGGGTGGCTGCGCCGGCATGTACTTCAAGGACGCGGGCCCCGCGCCCGAGGTGCGCCACGACCTCGCCAGCCTGCCGTACTTCGACTACTGGACCGGCATCGTCTTCAACGGCGAGAAGGTGGGCTTCTCGTACTTCGCGATCCGCAAGGAGCCAGGCGCGCCGCGCCATGAGGTGCGCTCCGAGGCCTCGATCGCGCTGCGCTTCCTCGGCCTGGAGAAGACTATCCTGCTGCGCTCGCGCGACGTGATCAACGCCGACCTCACGCTGGTGGAGTTCGACTACTGGTTCCGCGTCGACGACAGCGAGCTGCAGGTGGCCGGCCGCCGCGAGGCCGACGCGCTCGTCTCGCGCATCACGACGGGCGGCGTCACCACCGCGCAGCGCCTGCCGGCGGCGGGCCGGCTCTATCCTTCGAGCGTCATCAACCTCTACCCGGTCCTCCACGGGCTGGAGGTCGGGCGCGAGCACAAGTACGTCGTCTATCACGGCCAGACGCAGTCGCTCGCCGAGGTGACGCAGCGAATCGCAGGCTACGAGAAGAGCGACCTCTACGCCGGCAACGCCTTCAAGGTCGAGACCGCGATGCGCGGCCAGCGCGTGACCAGCTGGATCGGGCCCGACGGCAGGCTGCGCTTCGAGCTGGCGATGCACGGCGCGCTGATCTCGTTTCTCGAGGACGCGGAATCCGCTGCGCGCTACCTCGCGCTCTCCAGCCTCAACAAGAAGGAAAGCCTCGTCGAATACAGCCTGGTGCGTCCGGATCGCGCGATCGGCAGGCCGCGCGAGGTCTCCAGCCTGCGCGTCGCGCTCTCGGGCGCCCCCGCGCTGCCACCATCGGATCGCTGGCAGCGCTGCGCGCGCGAGGGCGCGCAGATCGTCTGCGCGATGGGCGGCGCGGCGCCCGGCGCCGAGGACGGCGCCGGGCCGCCGTCAGAAGCGCTGCGCGAGCGCTATCTGCGGTCCTCCGTCTCCGTGCAGAGCGCGGATCCGGCGATCGGCGAGCTGGCGCGGACGATTGCCGGGAGCGCGAGCTCGGACGAGGAGCGCATCGCGCGCATCCTGCGCTGGCTGGACGGGAACATCGAGAAGGTGGCGATCGACGCCTTTTCGGCGCTCGATGTCCTCAAGCGCCGCAAGGCCGAGTGCCAGGGCCACGCCTACCTCTACGCCGCGCTTGCGCGTGCCTCGGGAGTGCCCTCGCGCGTGGTGAACGGGCTGGTCTATTCCGATCAGTTCGGCGGCTTCCTCTACCACAGCTGGGCGGAAAGCCTCGTCGCTTCCGGGTGGCACGCGGTGGATCCCATCTTCGGCCAGGCGCGGGCCGACGCCACCCACCTCAAGCTGGTGGAGGGCGAAGACCTCGCCGACCTCGTGCCCCTGATGGAGTGGGTCGGGAAGCTGCAGTTGCGCGTGCTCGAGGTCGGCTATT
Organism: Burkholderiales bacterium; assembly: GCA_036390555.1. Taxonomy (GTDB): domain Bacteria; phylum Pseudomonadota; class Gammaproteobacteria; order Burkholderiales; family SG8-39; genus JAABQT01. The sequence continues at coordinate 6,243 of DASWBP010000142.1, forward strand.
GATCGAGATCAACGGGTCCGGTCCAGGGCCGGGGGAGCATTATGGGGTGGACGTACAGGAGAGCCCCGTGAAGAAGCCTGCCAAGGAATCGCTCCCCCAGCTCGGTGCGCCTGACCCCGAGCGCAAGAACTCGCCGATCATCGACGAGTCGGAGTACGACGAGCACGAAGCCTCGCCCGACCAGGAGATCGAGGAGGGCGTGTGCTACTTCAACGACGAGGCCTTCGAGATCGGCGACGCCGTGCGCAGCGGCAGCGAGGTGCTGCAATGCACGGAGCGCGGGGTCTGGGTGCGCAAGGGCGAGAAACGGCCGCGCGGCCGAAGCTAGTGGCCGGGGAGCTCGGCGACTTCGTGCGCACCGTGGGGTGCGAGCGCCCGCGCGAGAAACAAGCGCGCCGCTGGCGAACCACTTCGCAGTTCCCCGCCAACGTCGCGGATGCCGGCGCGGCGTGGAGCCCGGCGCCGTCGGGACGATCTGTCTAGAGCTTCCCTACGCGCCCTTGCGCGCGCTGACGCGCTTGGCCTGCGGCCCTTCGGCCGCCATCTCCTCGATGAAGTGCACCTCGGTGCCCGGCGCGAGCCGGTCGAACGAAGGCGTGACGACGTTCTCGCTGGAGAAATACAGCTCGCGGCCGTCCGGCGTGGCGATGAAGCCGTAGCCTTCACCGGCGACGAGGCGCGCCACCTTGCCCGATTGCGTGAGCTCGTGGTGCTTGACGTCGCCGCGCTTTTCGCGCGCGTAGTCCTCGAGCTTGCGGCGTGCGGCGTCGAACGCGTCGCGCAGCGCCACGTAGACGTCCTCGTCGTGGTCGCGGTTGACCGCGATCTCGCCGCCCGGCACCTTGAGGTCCACGTGCACGACGAACTCCTTGCCCTGGCGCTTGTGCCTGCCGGGCTGCTCGATGACGACGCGGCAACTCATGATGCGCGAGTGGAACTGCTCGAGCTTGGCGACGCGGTCGCGCACCGCCTCCTCGATGGCCGCGGAGCTCGGCATGCCGCGGTAGGTGATCTGTACGGGCAGCTGCATTTTTCGGCTTCCTGGGGATGGTCGACACCTACAGCATGACGCGCCGGCGCGCCGCGGCTTTGACGCAGGTCAACGCGCCGCGCAGGGCGCACCTGCAAGATGCTTCAGCGCCGGCGCTCGAGGAGAATGCCAGCGACCTCGATGACCACCGCGAGCACCAGCACCGCCAGCCCGGCGCGCGTATCCGGGGCGGCGAGCATCAGCACGACGCCGAACGCGAAGAGGATGCCGGCGATGACACGGCGCACGGTGCGATTCATGCGCAAAGCTTGGCAGCCGGGCGGCGCGGCAGCTTGATCTAGCTCAAGCGCGTTCCTTCCATGACGGAAACGGCGAACCTCACTTTCTTCCTGAGCGGCGACGTCATGCTCGGGCGCGGCATCGACCAGATGCTGCCGCATCCGGTGCCGCCGGGCTTGCACGAGCCGTATGTGCGCTCCGCACTTGGCTACGTGGAGCTCGCCGAGCGCGCTTCTGGCACGCTGCCGCGGCCGGTGGACTTCGGCTACGTGTGGGGCGACGCACTGGAGGAGCTGCGCAGCCGTGCGCCGCTGGCGCGCATCGTAAACCTGGAGACCGCGGTCACGCTGTCCGAGGATGCGTGGCCGGGCAAGGGGATCCACTACCGCATGCACCCGCGCAACGCGCCCTGCCTCGCCGCGGCGGGCGTGGACTGCTGCGTGCTCGCCAACAACCACGTGCTCGACTGGGGCCACGCGGGGCTCGCCGAGACCCTCGCGACGCTGCAGCGCGCGGGGCTGCGCACCGCCGGGGCGGGGCGCGATGCCGAGGCGGCGGCGGCGCCCGCGGCCATCGAGTGGGCGGCGGGCGGGCGGCTGCTCGTCTTCTCGTGCGCCACGCCGGATTGCGGCGTGCCGCCCGGCTGGTCGGCCGGGCCGGAGCGGCCCGGCGTGAATCTGCTCGCCGACCTCTCGCGGCAATCCTGCGACGCGGTCGCGCGGCAGGTGGCCGCCGTGCGGCGCCCGGGCGATTGCGTGGTGGTGTCCATCCATTGGGGCGGCAACTGGGGCTACGGCGTGTCGCGCGAGGAGCGCGCCTTCGCGCACCGCCTGATCGATGCCGGCGCCGCCGACGTGCTGCACGGCCACTCCTCGCACCATCCGCGTGGCATGGAGCTCTACCGCGGCCGCGCGATCCTCTACGGCTGCGGCGACTTCATCAACGACTACGAAGGCATCGGCGGCCACGAGGCCTGGCGCCCGGAGCTCGCGCTGATGGTCTTCGTCACGCTGGCGGGCGACTGCAGCGGCGTGCGCGAGCTCTCGCTGGTGCCGATGCGCATGCGCCGCTTCCGGCTGCAGCGCGCCAGCGACGAGGAGGCCGCCTGGCTTGCGCGCACGCTCGACCGCGAAAGCCGCGAGCTCGGCGCGTGCGTGGAGCTCGCCTCGGTGCGCGAGCTGCGCGTCACCGCATCCGCTACTTAGCTTTCGAGGGGAGCCGCAGCGTGCGGCCGGCGACCATGAACTGGCCGCGGCCCCTATGGTGGATGGTGCGCGGGCGCTTGCGCGCCGGGTCGATCCAGGCCTTGACCACGCGCAGCACGAGGAAGTTGTACTTGCGCGCGAGCGCCGTGTCGGCGAGCCGGCACTCCAGGTTGGCATAGCACTCCGCAATCCGCGGCGCGCGCACGCGCGCCGCCGGGAGCGGCGTCAGGCCGAAGCGCGCGAACTTGTCCACCTTGGCGCCCGAGGAGTTGCCGCAGGCGACGACCTGGCGCGCGATCTCCACCGTGGGGATGGCGATCACGCACTCGCGTGTCGCCATGAGCATGTCCCAGGTCACGTGGCTCGCGCTCAGCACGCAGCCCACCAGCGGCGGCTCGAACTCCATCATGGTGTGCCAGGACATCGGCATCACGTTGGCGCGCCCCGCGTGCTGCACGGTGAGCAGCACCACCGGCCCGGGCTCGAGCAGCCGGTAGACCTGGCCAAGGGCCAGGGTGCGATGCGCGGGTTTCATGCCGGCCCCGCCGCGGGGCGCTGCTGCGCCTTGAGCGCGGCGAGCTCGGCCTCGACGAGCGTTTCCTTCTCGAGCAGCAGCTTCGCGCCGCGCGCCAGGATTTCGCGGTCGCGCTCGAGGATGGCGCGTGCCTTGGCGTGCGCCGCATCGACGATCTCGCGCACCGCGACGTCGATTTCGCGCGCGGTCTGCTCGCTGTACTCGCGCGGCGCCGGCGCCTGGAAGCCCCCGAGCAGCGGCGCGCGCTCCTGGTCGTAGGCGAGGTGGCCGAGCGACTTCACCATGCCGTAGCGCGTCACCATGCTGCGCGCGATGTTGGCCACCTTGACGAGGTCGTCGGCCGCGCCGGTCGAAAGGTGCCCGAAGCACACTTCCTCGGCGACGCGGCCGCCGAGCAGCACGGCCATCTTGTTCTCCAGCTCCTCGCGCGTCATGAGGAAGCGGTCCTCGGTCGGGCGCTGGATGGTGTAGCCCAGCGCGCCCACGCCGCGCGGGATGATGGACACCTTGTGCACGGGATCCGAGCCCGGCAGCGCCATCGCCACCAGCGCGTGCCCCATCTCGTGGTGCGCAACGATCTGTCGCTCGTTCTCGTTCAGCACGCGGTTCTTCTTCTCCAGGCCCGCGACGATGCGCTCTACTGCGTGCGTGAAGTCCTCCATCTCCACCACGTCGGCGCTGCGGCGCGTGGCGAGCAGCGCCGCCTCGTTCACCAGGTTCGCGAGGTCGGCGCCGGAGAAACCCGGCGTGAGCGCGGCGACCAGCTCGGGCCACACGTCGCGGTGGACCGCGATGCGCTTCATGTGCACCTGGAGGATCTGCACGCGCCCCTTCTTGTCGGGCCGGTCCACCAGCACCTGGCGATCAAACCGCCCGGCGCGCAGCAGCGCGGGATCGAGGATCTCCGGCCGGTTGGTGGCGGCGAGCAGCACCACGCCGGTGGACGGATCGAAGCCGTCCAGCTCGGCGAGCAGCTGGTTGAGCGTCTGCTCCTTCTCGTCGTGGCCGCCCAGGCCGAAGCTGCCGCGCGCGCGCCCGAGCGCGTCCAGCTCGTCGATGAAGATGATGGCGGGCGCCTTTTGCCGGGCCTGCTCGAAGAGGTCGCGCACGCGCGCCGCGCCCACGCCGACGAACATCTCGACGAACTCCGAGCCCGAGATGGAGAAGAACGCGACGCCCGCTTCGCCCGCCACCGCGCGCGCGAGCAGCGTCTTGCCGGTGCCCGGCGGCCCGACCAGCAGGATGCCTTTCGGGATGCGCGCGCCCAGGCGGCCGTAGCGACCGGGGTCCTTGAGGAACTCGACCACCTCCTGCAGCTCGGCCTTCGCCTCGTCCACGCCGGCGACGTCGGCGAAGGTGACGCCGGTGCGCTTTTCCACGTACACCTTGGCGCGGCTCTTGCCGATGCTCATCAGCCCGCCGAGGCCGCCCGCCTGGCCGGCCATGCGGCGCCCGAGCCAGTACCAGATGCCGAAGAAGACGAGCGCCGGCACTACCCAGGAGAGCAGGTCGCGCAGGAAGGTGCTCTCGTAGACCCGGCTGTACGGGACGTTGTATTTCTGCAGGCGCTCGGCGAGAGCGGGCTCTACGCGATTGGCGACCACGGTGCTCTTGCGGCCCTCCGGGCTCTTCAGCTTGCCGGTGACGTGGCGCTCGCTCACCGACACCTCGGCGATGCGCCCCTCGGCAAGCAGCTTCTCGAATTCGCTGTAGGGCAGCACCTCGATGGTCTGCGACGCCTGCCACCACTGCTGCAGGAGCAGCAACGCCACCATCGCGAAGAGGAAGTAGAGCAGGTTGAAGCGGGTCTGGGTCTCCATCGCCATGGCAGTAGTCTCCCGCTGCGCGCACCGCAGCGCTAACGCCTTGCCGGGTAGCCCACAGTCTGCGCGAGCACGATGTGCTCCTCGGCGCTCAGGCCGAGCGCCGCCGCGAGCGCCTTGCGGTCGAGCCAGCCGCGCACCACGGTCGCGAGGCCGGCCGAAGCGCAATAGAGGTACACGTTCTGCGCGATGGCCCCCGCGCAGGCTGCGGAGTAGGCGACGCGTTGCTCGGCGGGGACGTTGTGCAGGTGCGCCTGGTCGGCAACGTAGACCAGGTCGAGCGGCGCATCGTCCACGAAGTCCTGGTAGCCGGTGACGCGGCGCGCATCCACCTGCGCCACGCGCACAAGGCGGTGGGCGTCGGCATCGTAGATGTAGAGGCCGCCTGCGAGCGCCGCGTAGACATCGATCTCCTGCGCGCCGATCGCCGAAGGCGACGTGCGCCCGTGCTCCTCGCGCCGGTTGATGCCGAAGGCCGCCCACAGCAGGTCGGAGAGCACCTGCGGCGGCAGCGGCGCAGGGGCGAATTCGCGCTGCGAGCGCCGCGTCGCCAGCGCCTGCATGAGCGGCATGCCGCCTGAAGCCTGCGGTGGCGGCAGCGCGATCACGGCGTCGCCGCCGCGGCCCTTCACGCGGTCGGCCTTCAGGCCGCCGATGAGGCTCAATGCGATCTTGGCGAGCGTGGCCATGCGATGCCGTCTTCATGCAATGCCCAGCGCCCTGCCTGCGCGACGTTTCTCGCCGACGAGGGGTAGTACACTTCGCTCCAGGGCATGAGGCAGCTTGCGCCGGGCGCGCGGACGGGCGCTTGACGCAAGTCAAACGCAGCGAGGGTGAGGCACGGGAGACTGCGATCATGGCAACGAAGCGCGGAAGTACGCAGGCGGCGGGCAAGGCGAAGTCCAAGCGCCGCGCAAGCGTGCGCAGCGCGAGCCGGCGGCTCGCGCGCGGCGAGGAGCTCGGCGCCGAGCCACGCGCGCTGCTCGGCCGCGACGAGGACGCGCGCGCGGTGCGGCCGCGCAAGGTCGACGCCTCGGTGGAAGACCCGCTCGGCGACTGGCCGGAAGACTGAAAGCTACGGAGAAAGCAGATGACCCAGGTAATCCCCGAGACGCCTCCCGACTACGACCGCACGCGGATCGTTGAGCGGCCCAACGGCTTTTACTGGCAGTCGAAGGACGGCGGCCGCGAGTTCGGGCCTTTCGCCACGCTGCTCGAGGCCGTGCAGGACATGGAAGCGGGGGGCGAAGGCGCACCCGAGGAGGGCGAGACGCTCGCCGAGGCCGAGGACGAGATCGGCATCGCCGACTACAAGGATGCGGACTCCGGCGAGCTCGCCGAAGAGCATCGCCCGCGCATCGAGGACCACTAGCCGTCCACAACGCCGACATCGCCGCGGCCTTCGAGGAAATCGCCGACCTGCTCGAGCTCGGCGACGAGAACCCGTTCCGCATCCGCGCCTACCGCAATGCCGCGCGCGTCGTGGGCGGCCTGAGCCTGGATCTCGCCGCGCGGCTCGCCGAGGGCGGCGAGCTTCCCAAGCTCCCCGGCATCGGCGAGGACCTCGCCGCCAAGATCCACGAGATCGCCGCGACCGGCACCTGCAAGCTGCTGGAGAAGTTGCGCGGGCGCTTTCCCGCCGGCATCACCGAACTGCTGCGCCTGCCCGGCGTGGGCCCCAAGCGCGTGCGCGCGCTGCACGAGGCGCGCATCGATTCGCTCGAGGACCTGCGGCGCGCGGCGCGCGCGGGCAAGCTGCCCAGGCTTCCCGGTTTCGGCGAGAAGACCGCGCAGCGCATCACCGACGCGGCGCAGGCGCAGCTCGGCACGACGCGGCGCTTCAAGCTCGCGGTGGCGGCGCAATATGCGGAGCCCCTTGCAAAGCACGTCGGCGGGATCGTCGCGGGCAGCTTCCGGCGCATGCGCGACACGGTGGGCGACATCGACATCCTGGTTGCCTCCGGCGAGCCGCAGAAGGCGACCGCGCGCTTCGTCGGCTACCCGGAAGTGCGCGAAGTGATCGCGCAGGGTGCCACGCGCTCCAGCGTGCGCCTGGCGAGCGGCCTGCAGGCCGACCTGCGCGTGGTGCCCGAGGAGAGCTACGGCGCGGCGCTGCACTACTTCACCGGCTCCAAGGCGCACAACATCGCCGTGAGGAAGCTCGGCATCGCGCGCGGCCTGAAGGTGAACGAGTACGGCGTCTGGCGCGGCGCGAAGCGCATCGCGGGCGACACCGAGGAGTCCGTGTACACGGCGGTCGGGCTGCCCTACATTGCGCCGGAGCTGCGCGAAAACCAGGGCGAGCTCGAGGCGGCGCGCGCGGGAAGACTCCCTCGGCTCATCGAGCTCGCTGACCTGCGCGGCGACCTCCACGCGCACACCAAGGCGACCGACGGGCGCGCGAGCGCGCGAGAGATGGCGCTTGCAGCGAAGGCGGCCGGCCTGCAATACCTTGCGATCACCGACCATTCACGGCGCCTGGCGATGGCGCGCGGGCTGGACGTGCGGCGGCTGGAGAAGCAGATGGCGGTGATCGACGACCTGAATCGCGAGCTCTCCGGCATCGTGCTGCTCAAGGGCATCGAGGTGGACATCCTCGAGGACGGCAAGCTCGACCTGCCGGACGCCGCGCTGATGAAGCTCGATATCGTGGTGGCCGCGGTGCACGGCGGCTTCAAGCTGTCCCGCGCACGGCAGACTGCGCGCATCCTCGCGGCGCTCGACAACCCCTGCGTGCGCATCCTCGCGCACCCGACAGGGCGCCTGATCGGCGAGCGCGAGCCCTACGATGTGGACATGCTCGCCGTGATGCGCAAGGCGAAGCAGCGCGGCGCGGCTCTCGAGCTCAACGCGCATCCCGACCGGCTGGATTTGAACGAAGGGCATTGCCGCATGGCGAAGGACGAAGGCGTGGCGGTGGCGATCGGCTCGGACGCGCACGGCGCCGACGGCTTCGGCGTGCTGCGCTACGGCATCGGCCAGGCGCGGCGCGGCTGGCTGGAGAAGGCGGACGTGCTCAACACGCGGCCGCTCGCCGAGCTCAGGCGCTGGCTCGCGCGTCCGGGTGGAGGCGGGCCTGATGCCCGGGCTTGATCGCGCACTGTCTTTCGCCGGATTCAGCGATCCGTTCAGCTCGCTGACGCACCTGGCCGGCGCTACGGCATGCGCGATGCTCACCGTGGATCTCGTGCGTCGCGGGCGCGGCGATTCCGGGCGCGTGCTCGCGCTTTGCACGTTTGCCTTTTCGTGCGTGCTGCTGCTTTCGCTGAGCGGCGTCTACCACCTGCTCACGCCGGGAACCGCGGGACGGGACGTGCTGAAGCGGCTCGATCACGCCGCCATTTTCGTGCTGATCGCCGGAAGCTTCACGCCGGTGCACGCCATCCTTTTCCGCGGCGTCTGGCGCTGGGGCATGCTGGCAGGCATCTGGGGCGCGGCGATCGCCGGACTCGCGCTGAAGACCTTGAATTTCTCCGCCACGCCCGAATGGGTCGGCCTGCTGATGTTCCTGGGGCTGGGCTGGATGGGGGCGATTTCCGTGGTGGCCCTCGCGTGCCGCTACAGCTTCGGCTTCGTCCTGCCGCTGATCTGGGGCGGCCTCGCTTACACTGTCGGGGCCGTGGCGGAGTTCCTGCGCTGGCCGCAGCTGCTGCCGGGGATCATCGGTCCGCACGAGATTTTCCATGTCGCCGTGCTGGCCGGCGTCGCCTGGCACTGGTCGTTCATCCTGAGCATCGCCCCGGGTGCGCGCTACAGTCCGGATTGCGCGCCATGACAGCGACCATCGCCCCGCAGGACGCCGACGGCACCGCTGACCTGCGGCCCGGGCGGTCGCCCTCGGAGGCGAGCTGCTCGGGGGCGTGGGTGCTGCACGCAGTCCCGCGGCTGGAGCGGCGCCTCGCAGCGCAATCGCTTCCCGGCGACGGGGATCTGCTGATCGACGCCGCCGCGGTCACGGCCATGGACACCTCCGGCGCTTGGCTCCTGCACCGGACGATCCGCGCGCTCGAGGCGCGCGGGCGCGCGGTCCGCGTGCAGGGCTTGCGTCCCGAATTCGACGCCTTGCTGAAGCTGGTCGTCGCGCGCGTGCCCGAGGCGCACGCCCCGGTGGCTGCCGCGCCTGGCCTGCTCGAGAGGATCGGCCGCCTGGCGTGGAGCCAGCTGCAGGGCGGCTTGGGCCTGCTGACATTTGTCGGCGAGGTCGCGGTGGCGCTCGCGCGCGCGCTGGCGCAGCCGCGGCGCCTGCGCTGGCGCCCGATCCTTTACAACATCCAGACCGCGGGCTTCCAGGCGCTGCCGATCACCGGCCTGCTCACGTTCCTGCTGGGGATCGTCATCGCCTACCAGGGCGCAGAGCAGCTGCGGCGCGTCGGCGCGAACATCTACATCGCCGACCTGGTGGGGCTGTCGATGCTGCGCGAGCTCTCGCCGCTCATCACTGCGATCATCGTCGCCGGCCGCTCGGGCTCGGCCTACACGGCGCAGATCGGCACCATGAAGGTCACCGAGGAGATCGACGCCCTGCGCACCGTGGGCGTGGCGCCGATGGACCAGCTGGTGCTGCCCAAGCTGCTCGCCCTCGTGGTGGCGCTGCCGCTGCTGACTGTCTATACGGACGTGATGGGCATCCTCGGCGGCATGGTGATGGCGCGCGCGCAACTGGACGTGAGCTATCTCACCTTCCTCGACCGGCTCGACGAAGCGGTGAGCCTGAAGCACTACCTGATCGGCGTCGGCAAGGCGCCGGTGTTCGCCGCGATCATCGCGCTGGTCGGCTGCTACCAGGGGTTCCAGGTGACCGGCAGCGCCGAGAGCGTGGGGCGGCAGACCACGGTGAGCGTGGTGCAGTCCATCTTCCTCGTGATCCTGGTCGACGCGCTGTTTTCCATCGCCTTCAGCTGGCTGGGGCTATGAGCGCTGCGACGCCGACCGAAACGATCATGGACGTGCGCGGCCTGCACACGCGCTTTGGCACCGCAGTGGTGCACGAGGACGTAAGCTTCTCTGTGCGCCGCGGCGAGATCTTCGCGCTGGTGGGCGCGAGCGGCTGCGGCAAGTCGACGCTGCTGCGCGAGGCGATCGCGCTGCAGCTGCCCGCCTCGGGCTCGATCCGCGTGTTCGGCCGCGAGGTGGTGGGGCTGGGCGACGAGGAGGCGCTGCCGCTGCGGCGCCGCTGGGGCGTGATGTTCGAGCGCGCCGCGCTGTTCAGCGCGCTCACGGTGACCGAGAATGTCGGCATGGTGCTTGCCGAGCACACCGCGCTCGACGCGCGACTGATCGACGAAATTGCCGCGCTCAAGATCGCGCTCAGCGGGCTGCCCGCCGACGCCGGCCCCAAGTACCCGAACGAGCTCTCCGGCGGCATGCGCAAGCGCGCGGCGCTGGCGCGCGCCATGGCGCTCGACCCGGAGCTGCTGTTCCTCGACGAGCCGACCGCGGGCCTCGATCCGCTGAGCGCCGACGGCATCGACGTGCTGGTGCGCAACTTGCGCGACGCGCTGGGGCTCACCATCGTCATGTCCACCCATGACCTCGACCTGCTGTGGCGCACGGCGGACCGGGTGGCCGTGCTCGGCGAGGGCCGCATCCTCGGCATCGGCACCATGACGGAGCTGGCCGGCTCCGCGCATCCCCTGATCCGGGAGTATTTTTACGGGCCGCGCGGCCGCGCCGCGCGCGAGCAGGCATGGAAACAAAAGTAAACTTCGCCATCGTCGGCGCCTTCGTGCTGCTGCTCGGCACTGCGCTGATCGGCGGCGTGCTGTGGCTGGGCAGCGAGAAGTCCTACGGCAAGGTCTTCGACACCTACCTCGTGTACATGAAGGAATCGGTTTCCGGCCTGTCGCCGGATGCGCCGGTGCGCTACCGGGGCGTGCAGGTCGGGCGCGTGCGCCACATCGCGCTGGCGCGCGAGAACGTCGAGCAGGTCGAGCTGATCCTCGACATCGAGCGCGGCGCGCCGATCAAGGTTGACACCGTGGCGGTGCTGCGCACGCAGGGCCTCACCGGCATCGCGCACGTCGAGCTGGGCGGGGGCAGCCGCGACGCCCTGGCGCTGCGGGCGCGGCCCGGGGAGAAGCATCCCGTGATTCCCGCCGGGCCCTCGCTGCTGGTGCGCCTGGAGGACGCCGTGACGACGCTGATCGACAGCCTGACCCGCAGCAGCGAGGGCTTGAACGCGCTGCTCGACGAAGGCAACCGCGCTTCGCTCAAGGAGACGCTTGCCGGCCTCGCGCAGGTCTCGCGCACGCTGGCGGCGCGCTCGAAGGCGATCGACGAGGGCGTGGCGAACGCGGCGCGCACGATGCAGAACGCCGCGCGCCTGAGCGGCGAGATGGCCGGCCTCGCCGAGCGCATGCAGCGCAGCGCGGCGGCTTTCGAGCAGATGTCGAACGACGTGAAGCGCGACGCCGCGAGCGCCGCGGCCGCGGTGCAAGGCGCGCGCGCGGACCTGAGCCAGGCGGCGCGCGACACCGTTCCCGAGGCGCGCCAGGCGATTGCGGAACTGCGCGAGCTGAGCGCGTCGTTGCGGCGCTTCAGCGACCAGCTCGAGCGCAATCCCGCGATGCTGGTGCACGGCAAGCCCGCGGCCAAGGCAGGGCCGGGCGAATGAGGCGCGTCATCGCGGGTTTCGCGGTCGTTGCCCTGCTCGCCGCCTGCACGGCGCTGCAGCCGCCGCAAGCCGAGCAGGCGAGCACCTATGTTCTCGAGGCGATGCCTGCGGCCGGCGCGCCGCGACCAAGGCGCGACCTCGTTCTCGAAGTCCCGCCGCCGCGGGCGCGGCCCGGGTTCGACACGCCGCAGATGGCCTACACGCAGCGCGCGAACGCGCTGGAACACTTCGCCAGGCATCGCTGGGTGGATACGCCCGCGCGCATGCTGGCGCCGCTCATCGCGCAGGCGCTCGAGCAATCCGGGGGCTTCCGCGCCGTGGTGCAGGCGCCGAGCCTCGCCGCCGCCAACCTGCGGCTGGAGACCGAGCTGGTCCGCCTGCAGCAGGAGTTCGGCGCGCGGCCGAGCCGCGTGCGGCTCACCCTTCGGGCACAGCTGATCGAC
>DASWBP010000143.1:0-8810 GCA_036390555.1 Burkholderiales bacterium
CTCTACGTGGGGCTCACCGCCGCCTACATCCTCGCCGAGCGCCGGGCGCTGGCCGAGCAGCTGGGCGCGATGGATCGACTGCACCAGATTGAGGAGGACTTCAAGCGCTCGACGCTCGCGGTATCGAACGCGATGCTTACCCTGCGGCTGCGTCCGGCGGGCACGGAGGGCGGAGGCGGGGCGCGCGAGGAGCTGCCCTATGCGCTGGAAGTCGTCGAGCAGTCATTCCGCGACCTGGAGGCGCAGTATCCGGCCGTGCTGGCAATGAACGCGGCGCTGCAGCGGCGCGTTGCCGCGCTGGGCGCGGGCGCCGGCGCCGCCGACCTGATGGAACTGCGCGAGTCGGTCGCGTCGCTGGCGCGCGAGATCGACCGGGAGGGCATCCGCGCGCGCGAGGAGCGACGTGCGATGGGCCGCGAGTACCGCGACCGCTACGATCGGGTGGCGGTCACGGCGCTGGCGCTGGGGGTGGTGGGCCTGCTGGTGTTCGGCGGCGCGGCGGCGCTGTTCTTTTCGCGCCTCGCGGCGGATCTCGGGCGCCTGGAGCGACGCGCCGGCGAGATCGTCCAAGGGCAGCGCGGCGCACCGCTGGAGGTCACGAGGCGCGACGAAGTGGGATCGCTGACCCGGGCGGTCAACCGCATGGCGCAGGACCTGGAAGACCGTGAGCGCGAAATCGCAGTCGCGCGCGAGCGGCGCGCGCATCGCGAGAAGATGGTGGCGCTCGGCACCATGGCGAACCGGGTGGCGCACGAGATCGGCAACCCGCTGGCGACGATCGCGGCCCTGGCGGAGTTCGCCGTTGGCCAGCCGCAGGGGGCCTGCAGCGAGTGCCGGCCGGACCTGATCCTCAAGGAGACGCGACGCATCGCCGACCTGACGCGGCGCATGGCGTACTTTGCCGCGCCGGGCGATGCGCTGCCCGAGCCGGTGGACCTGGAGGCAATGCTGAAGGCGCATTGCGGCTTCCTGGAGTTCGATCCCCAGTTCGGCTCGACGCGCATCGATTTGCGTCTGCCAGCACGGATGCCGCTGCTGCTCGTGGTGCCGGGGCAGTTGAGCGAGGTGCTCATGAACCTTTTGCTCCTCAGCCTGGGCCGGGACGACTCGCCGCCTCCGGAGGTGATCGCCGTCGACGCGCAGATTCGCGACGGCGGGATCGCGCTGAGCGTCAGCGGCGGCGCCGCGCCGCCCGACGGAGCGCGGCTCGAACGCACCCGCGAGCTGGTCGAGGCCATGGGCGGGCGCATGCGCGAAGCCGCAGATGACGCGGGCGCCCGGGAAGTCGAGCTGCCCGCGTATGCAACGGCCGGGAGGGCCTGAAGACGATGGCATCGCTGCAGGTGCTGGTGATCGACGACGAGCCGGCCATCCGGCAAATGCTCACGCTCATGCTGATGCGCGCCGGCTACGAGGTGGAGGCGGCGGCCTCCGCGGAAGAAGCGTCGGCGCGGCTGGCGAAAGGCGAGTTCGACGTCGCGCTTTGCGACATCAAGATGCCGGGCATGAGCGGCATCGAGCTCCTGCGCCGGACCAAGGCGAGCGGCAGCGACGTGTTCTTCATCATGATCACGGCGTTCGCGTCGGTCGACACGGCAATCGAGGCGCTCAAGGCCGGCGCCACCGATTACATCGTCAAGCCGGCCCGCAACGAGGAGATCCTGCACCGGCTGTCGCAGATCGAGTCCCTGCGCGGCCTGAAGAACGAGAACCGCGCGCTGCGCAAGATGCTGCTTGGCAACCGCGACGATTGGTTCCGCTTCCGCGCCGGCTGCATGCTGGAACTGGAGCGCATGGTGACCAAGGTCGCGCCGACCGACAGTACCGTGCTCATCACGGGCGAGAGCGGCACCGGCAAGGGCGTGGTCGCGCGGCAGATCCACGAGCTGTCGACGCGCAAGGACGCGCCCTTCATTCCGCTCAATTGCGGCGCGATCCCGGAGAACCTCCTGGAAAGCGAGTTCTTCGGCCATACCAAGGGCGCCTTCACCAGCGCGGACCGCGCGCGCAAGGGACTGTTCGTGCAGGCCGACCGCGGCACCATCTTCCTGGACGAGATCGGCGAGCTGCCGCTCGCCATGCAGACCAAGCTGCTGCATGTGATCGAGGACAAGCAGGTGCGGCCGATCGGCGGCGAGGAAACGCGCAAGGTCGACGTGCGCATCATCGCCGCGACCAACCGCGACCCGCAGGCGATGGTGGCGAACGGCAAGTTCCGCGAGGATCTGTTCTACCGGCTGAGCGTGTTCCGCATCCACGTGCCTGCGCTGCGCGAGCGGCGCGAGGACATCGCGGAGCTGGTGCGATTCATGCTTGCGCGCATTGGTCGCGGAAGCGGCACGCCGCGCAAGCTGGACATCGATCCTGTCGCTGAGGAGCTGCTCGTAGCCTATGACTGGCCCGGGAACGTGCGCGAACTCGACAACGTCATCAATCGCGCCACCATCCTCGCCGACGGCGACGTGATCGGCCCCGCCGACCTGGCGCCGGAGGTCGCGCGCACGCCGCTGGCGACGCCGGAGGCCGGCACGCGACTTGCTCCGCAAGGGACATTGCGCGAGCAGATGCGGCGCATGGAAACCGAGGCCATCCTGCGCGCGCTGCGCGAGTGCAACGGCGACCGCAGGGCGGCCGCGCAGCAGTTGGGCATGGGCCTGTCGAGCCTGTACCGGAAGCTCGAGGGAATCGAGAAGGAGTCGGTGCGCGACGCGGCGGCGCTGCGGCCAGCGGGGGGCGCGTGAAAGGAGAAGAGGCAGGAAGGATGGCAAGAGGCAACGGCGAGTTGGCCTCGGTCGCAAGGCGTGCAGCCGGTTTCGGCCTGGCGGCGGCGCTGTCGATGGCGGCGGCGGCCGCGCCGGAAGATGACCACCGTCGCGGGGAAGAAGCGTTCCGGCGCGGCGACATCGTTTCGGCGATGGCGGCCCTGCGCGGGCCGGCCGAGGCCGGCTATGCGCCCTCCCAGGTGCTGCTCGGAAACATCCTGGACCAGGCTGAGCTCAACGACGAGGCGCTGTCCTGGTATCGAAAGGCGGCCCAACAGGGCGATGCGGGCGGCGAGTATGGCGTCGGCACGATGTACCTTGCCGGCGAGGGCGTGGGCAAGGACGCGGCGCAGGCGTATGCGTGGTTCCTGCGCTCGGCTCAAAAGGAGCACGGCCCGGCCGTGATCGCGCTGGCGAGCGCCTACCTTGCCGCGGAAAAGGGGGCGCTGCCTCCCGGACTGGAGAAGGACCGTGCGGCGGAGTGGCTTCGCAAGGCCGCCGCCCTCGATTACCTGCCGGCGCTCGACGCGCTGTCCCGCGCGTACCGCGCAGGCGAATTCGGCGTCTCGCCCGACCCCGCGCTTGCGGAGCAATACGCCGCGCGCGCTGCAGCGATCCGCGGCAAAGGCGCATCCGAGAAAGGCAGGAGAAAGCGATGAGGCAGAACCTTGTAGTAAGGCTCGCGGGCGCCGTGGCGCTGGTCGCCAGCAGCATGGCAAACAGCGCGGACGTGGCGCGCGGCGCGGAGCTGTACCAGCGCCATTGCGCGAGCTGCCACGGCGTCTCCGGCGCGAGCACCTGGCCAGGTGCGCCGAACCTGGTGCGGCGCGAAGGCCTGCTGCAGCCCGACACGGTGCTGCTGCAGGCGCTGCGCACGGGACGTGGCACGAAGCCCGGGTTTCGCGGCCTGCTCAGCGACGCGGAGATACTGGACGTCATTGCCTACAGCCGTACCTTGGCGCGATGAAGAAGCTTCCGGGCGCCGCGCGCCGCCGCCGCGCGTGCCGTCAGTGCGCGGCCTTGCGCCCGCCGCGCTCCGCCAGGATCTTGCGCACGACGAACGCCAGCTCCTCGCGCCGGTAGGGCTTGGGCAACACGGCGCTGCGTTCCGGCTCGGGCAGGCTTTCGAGGATGCTCCCGGACGCGTATCCGGTGGTGTAGAGCACGCCCAGATCGGGCCGCAGCGCGCGTGCCTGCCGGGCTAACGCCGCGCCGTCGACGCCGGGCAACGCGAGGTCGGTGAACAGCAGCTCGATTTCCGGCCGGCTGCGCAGGATCTGCAGCGCGCTCTCTGCGTCCGCGGCCTGGTGGACGCGATAGCCCAGGCGCGCAAGGAAGCCGACCGCGATCTCGCGCACCGGCGCCTCGTCCTCTACGACCAGCACGGACTCGCTGCCGACCGGCGCCGCGCCGCTGCCGCGCGCGGCATCGACCGGCGCCGCGTCCGCCGGCAGCGGCAGGAACAGGCGCACCGTGGTGCCTTTGCCGACCTCGCTCTCGAGCTGCACGGTGCCGCCCGATTGCCGCGCGAAGCCGTAGACCATCGAAAGGCCGAGGCCGCTGCCCTTGCCGACCTCCTTGGTGGTGAAGAACGGCTCGATGGCGCGCGCCGCGATCTCGGGCGGCATGCCGGTGCCGGTGTCGCTGACCGACACCACGGCGTATTCGCCCGGTTCGAGATCGGCTGCGGGCGCGCGCTGCCCGGGCGCGCTGCGCGCGCGCCCGGAGCGCAGCATCAGCACGCCGCCCGCGGGCATCGCGTCGCGCGCGTTCACCGCCAAATTGAGCAGCGCGGTCTCGAGCTGCGCGGCGTCGGCGACCAGCGGGGGTAGCGCGGGATCGAGCTCGTCGTGCACGGCGATGTTTTCACCCAGCGTGCGCCGCGTGAGGTCGCGGAACTCGAGGATCAGGTGGTTGAGGTCGAGCGGCCGCGGGTGCAGCGGCTGCTTGCGCGCGAACGCCAGCAGCTTGCGCGTCACCAGCGCACCGCGCTCTGCCGCGCCGACCGCCTGCCGCGCGAGCGCGAGCGCCTGCGGCCGCTCCGCAGTCAGGTCTTCCAGCATCTGCAGGTTGCCGGTGATGACCATCAGCAGGTTGTTGAAGTCATGCGCCACCCCGCCCGTGAGCTGGCCGAGCGCCTCCAGGCGCTGCGCGTGCAGCAGCGCCTCCTCGGCGGCGGCGCGCTCGATCGCCGTGGCGACGATGTTGGCCACGGCCTGCATGAAGTGCACGTCGTCCTCGGTCCACTCGCGCGGCGCGAACGTGCGCGCCGTGAGCCCGCCGATCACCTCGCCGCGGCCAAAGAGCGGCACGCACAGCGCGCTGCGCAGGCCGAGCTCGCGCACCACGTCGATGATGCCAAAGCGCGTCTCGGCCAAGGTATCCCTGACGATGACCGGAACGCGCGCGGCGACCAGGTAGCCGGGCAGGAAGCTTGGGTCGTTGGGCGCGTGCATGCGCGCCGCGGCCTCCTCGGAAATGCCGTGGCAGGCGACGCAGCGCAGCTCGCGCCTGTCCGGTGTCAGGCGGAACGCGACCGCCGCGTCGAGCTGCATGGCCTCGGCCACCAGCGGGCAGGCCGCACGGATCAGCGTCATGACGTCGGGCTCGGCGAGCGCGCGCAGGCCGAACTGCGCCACGTACGAGTTGTAGCGCCCGCGCAGCACGGCCTCGCGCGTGCGCTTGAGGTCGGATACGTCGCGCACGGAGGCCGCATACAGCTCGCGTCCGCCGGCGCGGATCGGGCCGAGCGCGATCTCCACCGGGAATTCCGTGCCGTCGCGGCGCATGGCGTACAGGCTGGGCCCTGTGCCCATGTGGCGCATCGTCGGCGACCGCACGTAGCCCTCGCGGTGCGCGACATGCGCGCCGCGGAACCTCGGCGGCACCAGCATCTCGATCGGCTGGCCCACCAGCTCCGCGCGCGGCACGCCGAACAGGCGCTCGGCCTGCGCGTTGGCGAGCACGATGCGGCCGTCGCGCTCGATCACCAGGATCGCGTCGGGCGCGGTCTCGAAGAGGGCGCCGTAGATGTCGGCCGGAAAGGCACTCATGGTCCGCGCTCGGGGGCTTGGCGTCCCGCGCGCTGCGCCGCGGGCCCTGCCGAAGTGTAGACGCGATCCTTCCGCAGCGCACCTGCGCTGCCGCGCGCGGCGGGGGCGGCTTGATACCATTGCGGCTCCCTGCCACCCGCCGACGGCGGCCGCGATGATCAGCGCCTACCGCGAACTCGAAGGCTCGATGCGCCTGGCGGCACACGTGCTGCGGCGCTGCCTGGTGCTCAGGCTGCCGCCGGTGGCCGAGGAGTTCGTGCGCCAGGTCTACTTCACCGGCGCGAGCGCCACGGCGGGCATCGTGGCGCGCGGCGCGCTCATCGGCACACTGATCATCGCCTACGTGATCGAGGTGCTCGACGCGGAGGCGGCGCTCGCGGTGCGCATCCTGCTGTGGGTGGTGCTGCGCGAGATCGGCCCGCTGATCGCCGCGGTGCTGGTGATCCAGAGGAGCGGCACGGCGGTGGCCACCGAGCTCGCGCTGATGAAGATCTCCGGCGAGCTCGCCAGCCTGCGGCAGATGCGCATCGACCCGCAGGACTACCTGGTAGTGCCGCGCGTGGCCGGCATCGCGCTCGCCAACATGGCGCTCACCATCTACGTGCAGATCATCGCGGTGGGCGGCGGCATGCTGCTCAGCGCCCTCATCATCCACGTCTCCTTCTTCGAGATGGCGGGCAGCTTCTTCGAGCTGGCGAGCCTGCTCGACATCGTGTACGCGGTTGCCAAGAGCCTGCTGTTCGGCGCGGCGATCGGCGTCATCACCTGCTACCACGGCCTCAACCCGCCGGGCAACTCGATCAACGCCGTGCCCAAGGCGGCGATCAGCGCGGTCACGCAGGCGACCCTCGCGGTGATGCTGCTCAACGTGATCTTCGCCTACCTCGTGTACGGCACGGCCCTCTTCGGGCTGTTCACCGCCGCGCAATGAGCGGCGCGCACGCCGCGGGCATCGCGCTCGGCTACCAGCCCGCTGCGGGCGAGGCGCGCGCGGGCGAGCGCATCCACGTGCCGATGGGCGGCAACCACGTGCTGCCGCAGGTGGGCAGCGCGCTCAAGTCCGCGCTGCTTGCGGCGGTGCTCGAGTTCAGGCTGCGGCGCGGAGCGCACGTGGTCGTGCTCGGCGCCGATCCCGAAGCGCTCGATGACGCAGCGCGCGCCGCCTTGCGCGCGCAGGTCGCCTTCCTGCCGGCCGGCGGGGGCCTGCTCAGCAACCTCAACGCCTGGGAGAACATCGCGCTGCCGCTCGCCTACCACGCGCCGCAGCGCTTGCACGGTGTCGCGGCGCGCGTCTACGCGCTGCTCGAGCCCTTTGCGGCGAGCGTGGGCACGCTGCTCGCGCGCATGCCGGAGGAGATGACGCCCTACGAGAAAATGCTCGCCGCCTATGCCAGGACGGTGCTGTGCACGCCGCGGCTGGTGCTCGCCGAGGACCTGCCGCGCAGCCTGGGTCCTGCCGAGCGGCGGCAGGCGGAAAGCTTCGCCGCGGGGTATCTTGCGCAGTGCCCGGAAGGCACCTTCGTGCGCCTCGAGGAGGGGCAGGAGGTGGCCGACACGATGAGCGATCGGGATTAGGAGGAGGAAACCATGCAGGATGGCCAGGTCTTGCCCCGGCGATTCCCGGGGGTGCGGCGCCAGATCAGCTTGTTCCTGGTCGCCGCGGTGTGCGCGCTTGTCGGCGCGGTGTTGCTGGTGGCCTACAAGCAAGGCGCGTTCGTGCGCCACACCAAGATTTACTTCTTTGCCGAGGACGTGTTCGGCATCAACAAGGGGATGTCGGTGCGCCTCTTCGGCCTGCCGGTCGGCGACGTCAGCGACCTGAAGATCACCGACCGCGGCGTGCAGGTGGAGCTCTCCATCATCAGCGAGTACGCGCCGCGCCTGACCAAGGGCTCGAGCGCGCGGCTCACGCGCGAGGGCTACATCGGCGCGGCGAACATCCAGCTGCTGCCCGGTACCGACGCGAAAGCGTCGCGCGAGCCGGTGGCGGACGGCGACGTGATCGGCTACGCGCCGGCGCGCGGCGTCGCCGAGCTGGTGGAGGACATCCGCGCCCAGCTCGCGCCCGTGGTGGCCGAGCTGCGCAAGACGCTCGCCGAGCTCAACCGCCCGGACGGCGACTTCCGCAAGTCCGTGAAGAGCGCGAGCGTGCTCATCCAGGAGCTGCCCGAGACCAACCGCGAGCTGCGCCGGCTGCTGCGCGACACCGACCGCACCGTCGTCGCCGTCGGCGGCAAGGCGGACGCGGCGCTCGCCTCCACCGAGCGCCTGACCGCGCAGGCGGCGGGCGAGCTGCCGGCGCTGTCGAAGAAGCTCGGTGCGACGCTCGACTCGATCAACGAGGCCGCGGCAGAGGTGCGCGCGGCCACACGCAAGAACGGCGAGGCGCTGCACCAGGTGCTGGTGCAGACCCCGGCGCTGGTGCGCGATGGCGGGCAGCTGCTCTACGAAAGCCAGGAGCTGGTCGGCGCCGCCAAGGCAAGCTGGCTGATCCGCGACAACCTGGAGCCGCCGGCGATGCGTACGCTGCCGTTGGACAGCTTCGAGTCCGCCAACGGCGGGGCGCGGCTCACGCCGGCAGGGGCGCCGCGCTGATGCGCATTCTCGCGGCGCTCATGGCCTGCGCCCTCGCGGCGGCCTGTGCGCGCGCGCCCGCGCCGGCGCAACCCCAGACGCAGGCGCCGGCGATGCAGTCGAGCGCCGCGATGGAGGCCAACCGCCGCGCCGAAGCGAGCCTGCGCCGCGGCGATCTCGAGGTCGCTGCCCTGCGCTATCGCGAGGCGCTGCGCCTGTCGCTTGCCGTGGAGGACGCGAACGGCGTTGCCGCCAACGCGCTCAGCCTCTCGGTGGTGCTGCAGCGGCAGGGCAAGGTCGACGAGGCGCGCGCGAGCCTTGCGCCGCTGCTGGAGCGCGCCACCCTCGAGTTCCCTGCCGAGCGGCGGGCGCAGGCGGCGCTGCGCCGCGCCGTGCTCGACCTCGACGAGCGCCGCCCCGC
>DASWBP010000144.1:0-7297 GCA_036390555.1 Burkholderiales bacterium
GTCGAGGCCGCGCTTCGCCGCCCACTGCATGAAGCGCGGGGTCATCATTTCGATGCCGTTCTGCGCGTTGATGACGATCGCGGCCGTCTCCACCGCGGCAAGCGCGGGGAGCGAATGCCCGAGGAAATCGGGAAAGCCGGGAGTGTCGAGCAGGTGAACGCAGGTCGGGTGCTCGCCGCCGTTCACCTCGAAGCTCGCCACGGCCAGCTTGAGCGAGTGCTGCAGCTGCTTTTCCAGCGGGGTGTAGTCGCACGCAGTGGTGCCGCGCTCGACGCTGCCCGCGGCGGGGATCGCCCCCGCGCGCGCGAGCAGCGCCTCGGCCAGGCTGGTCTTGCCGCTGCCCGCCTGGCCGACGAGCGCCAGCGTCCTCAGGTGCTTGATGAGATGCTTTGCCACGCGCTCCTCCTCGTCCGGATAATCCTACTTCGGGACGTGCCGGGGCGTCGAGACCGCCAGGAAGATCTCGCGCAGGAACAGCAGCAGGCTCGCCGTGAGGCTCGCCACGGCAAGCACGAAGAGCGCCGCCACCATGCGCGTCAGGTCCGCCGCGACGAAGGCGCCGATGAAGGCGCCCGCGATCAGCAGGCACACGAACAGCCCCGAGAGCACCGAGCAGACGATCGAGAGGTAGACGTAGCGGATGCGCCGGGCGATCTGCGCAAGCTCGGCGCGCGCATTGTCGAGCTGGCCGGTGGACAGGGCCGCCAGCCCCTCCTCGAGGATCCGGCGCCGGTCCACCGCGCGGCCCAGCCGGATGTTGAGCGCGGCGATGATGGTGCCCACCGCGGTGAGCATGAACACCGGCGCCACCGCGAGCTGGATGACGCTGGTGATCTCCGGGATGTGCGGTTCCATGGCCACGGGATTTGCCGGGAATGCTACCGCCTGGCGGCGAGGACCGGAACGGGGCCGCGCGAATGCGGCCCGCGCAACGCTACTTCTTCGCGCCTTCCTTCTTCTCCAGGAGCTCGGCGCGCTTCTTCAGGATGTCCTCGAACTTCGACTTGGCGATGAGCACGGTGTGCGCCGCGAGTTCGCGCTCGCGCGGCAGCCGCTCGTCCATCTTCTTTTGCCGCTCCGCGGCGTCGGCGCCGCTCG
The DNA here is from genome assembly GCA_036390555.1 of Burkholderiales bacterium. Taxonomy (GTDB): domain Bacteria; phylum Pseudomonadota; class Gammaproteobacteria; order Burkholderiales; family SG8-39; genus JAABQT01. Next base: position 1,099 of record DASWBP010000144.1, read on the forward strand.
CCTTGCCTGTGCCGGCCACCGCCACCGTGGCGAAGAGATTCTCGCCCGAGGCCTTGCCGAGCTTCACGGTGTAGGTGAGGCCGTCGAAGGTGGCGGCGACGATGTGCGCCGAGGGCTTGTCGAGGCCCGTCTCGGCGGGCTTCGCGCCCGGCGCAGCGACGTCGGCGAGGTCCACGCTGTTCAGCGAATACGACGCCGAGTTGGCGCGGATCGTGTCCACCTTCTCCCCGGCGCGGATCGGCGTGAGCTTCCAGCCCGCGTCGTCGCGCGCCCGCTCGATCTTCCACTTCTCGCCGCCGGCGAGAGTCACTTCCATCGCCTTCACTTTCTCCGCGGCGAAGCCCGTGCGCCGGATCCAGTCGGCGCTCCTTGCGCTCGCCAGCGCAAGCGGATCGGAGACCACGATGACGGCCTTGGGATCCTCGGGAAGCTGCACGTAGCGGCCGTCGCCGAGGGCGCGCTCGCGGTTGTCCGGCTCGCGCTTGAAGAACTTGGCGCCGATCGCGAGGCGCGCGAGCGGCTTGCCGTCCGCGCCGCGGAACTCGAGCATGCCGCCCGAGCCGTCGAGCTTGAGGCGCGCGCGGTCGGCTTCGCCGATCGGTTCGCTCTGGCCGACCTTCAGCTCGATCGCCTTGAGCACGAGGTCGCGCACCTTCTCCGCGTCGGCCGGAAAGCCCGCGCGCTCGGCGATGCGCCACACGCCGTCCTTCAATTCGAGAGTGAGCGCCGCGCCGCCGTCGCGGATCGCGATCGCGGCGATGTCCGCGGCCTTCAGGTTCTTCAGCACCGGCTGGCCGAGCGCCGCCACGCCCGCGGGCCGCTGCGCGTCGCCGCGCTGCTTCAGCAGCAGCGCGCCGCCGCCCAGCGCGAGCAGCAGCACCACCAGCGCCGCGACCAGCTTCCCACTCATGATGCCAAGGCTCTTGCTTGTTGGCGCCGGCGCAGGAGGGCGACGAGGATGCCCGCGAGCGCGACGAGGATCGGCATCAGCGCGATGTTGGCGACCTTGGTGAGGAACACGAGGCGCTCGGAGTCCTGACGCAGGTTCTTGCGCAGGTCCTTCAGTTCCTTGCGCGTCTCGGCCACCTTCTTGCGGAAGCTTTCCAGCTCCGCCTGCTGCTCGGGCGTCAGGATCTGCGCGCCCTTGGCGCCGGCGCCCTGGCTCTTTTGCAGCTTCTGCAGGTTCTCGGTGGTCTTCTGCAGCTCGTCCTCGAGCGCCTTGATCTTGCCGAAATACTGGGTCTGGGCCTGCGCCTCCATCTCGCGCACCACGGTGAGCGGGCGGAACGCGGCGGCGCGGCTCTGCAGCGAAAGCAGGTCGTCGCCCGCCGCGAGCTGCTCGACCAGGCCGTGCGCGAGCGCGAGGTTGCCGTTGGAGGGCACCACCACGCGGCGGCCAAAGACTTCCTGCACGTCCACCGCGGCGCCGTCCTGCAGCATGTCCACGTCCGCGACCAGCACCACCGCATTCTCCTTCGCGCTTTCCTTCAGCGCGGGCTCGGCGGGAGTCGCCGCGGGCTTGGGCTTGGCGGCCTTGTCCACGGGCTTGCCCTCCGGGAACGCGGTCTTGAACTTGCCCGAAAGCCGCAGCGCGAGCGGCAGGTTCTTGCCGCCGGGCTGGAAGCTCTTGGTCGCGCCGTCGCCCGAGACGGTAGCCTGCGCGGTGTCCACCAGCATCGAGTTCGCGGAGCTGGCGATGAGCGTGCTTGCCGCCAGCCCCTCGACCGGCTTGACGGTGAACGCGCCGCCGAAGGCGAAGAGCAGCGTCTCGATCTGGCTCATCACCACGTCGTCGCGCGAGAACGCCGTGCGGTTGAGCGACAGCACCGTGGGCGTGTAGCGCTGTCCGCCGCCGGAGGCGAACACCACGTCGGAGACGACCTTGGGCTCCATCTCGACGCCCCAGGCCTTGAACAACCTCGGCAGCGTGGAGCTCGAGGCCATGCCCGGCATGCCCGGGATCGGTCCCGGCGCCTGGTCGAAATAGGCGTAGGGATCGACGAAGGCGATGAGCTTGCCGCCGCGCAGCACGAACTGGTCGAGCGCGTATTCGGCCTTCTCGTCGACGTCGCGCGGATGGATGAGCAGCAGGACATTGATGTCCTTGTCGATCGACTCCGAGGTCAGGTTGACCGTCCTCACCTCGAAGTCGCGCCGCAGCTCGTTGGCGAGCACCCAGGGATCGGCGCTCTGGCGCGTCATCGGGTTGTAGCGTTCCCCAAGCACCGGCAGGCCGCTCATCAGGCCGATCTTCGGCCGCTCGGCCGTGCCGGCGCGCGCGATGGCGCGGATCAGGTCGTATTCCAGCAGGCGCTCGCGCGCCGGCGCGAGCACCGGGATCGATTGCTTCCTGTCGAGCTGGCTCACTGCGACGCCGAGGTAGAACTGCTCGCCCGACATCAGCTGCTGCGGCTCGATGCCGTCGAGCTGCGCGGCGTCCTCCTCCTCGGAATCCGGGCGCGGGTTGTAGCGCTCGATGACGAGGTTCGCGCCGGCCGCCGCCTTGAACTCGCGCACCATGTCGTCCACGCGCTGCGCGAAGCTGCGCAGCGGCACCGGCATCGCCTCGCCGGCGGTGACGTAGAGCTTCACCTTGACCGGCGACTGCAGGTTCTTCAGCACCTTCTTCGTGCCGGGCGAGAGCGTGTAGAGCTTGCCCTCGGTGAGGTCGGCGCGCACCGCCGCGCCCGCGGCGAGGTAGTTGAAGGCCACCAGCAGCAGGAACAGCGCCGCCAGGCCGACCGCCGAGTAGATCAGGGCTTCGTGTCTTTTCATCATCGGTTGCGCAGCACCACGCCGGTGGCGAACAGCGAAAAGCCGATCACCGAGAGGAAGTAGAACAGGTCGCGCGTGTCCACCACGCCCTTCTGGAAGCCATCGAAGTGCGTGACCACCGAGAACGCCGCCACGGTGTCCACGAACGCCGGGCTCGCCCAGCGCACCAGCAGGTCGGTCACCGGGCTGAAGCCGGCGATGATCAGGAACAGGCACACCACCACCGCGAGGATGAAGGCGATCACCTGGTTGCGCGTCATCGCCGAGGTGAGGCAGGTGATGGACAGGTAGGCCCCGGCAAGGAACAGGCTGCCCAGGTAGCCCGCGAAGATCGTGCCGTTGTCGGGGTCGCCGAGCACGTTTGCCGTGATCACCACCGGGAAGGTGAGTGCGAGGGCGATGGCCAGGAACGCCCACGAGGCGAGGAACTTGCCGAGGATCGCCTGCCAGGCCGCCACCGGCATGGTGAGCAGCAGCTCGAGCGTTCCGGCGCGCCGCTCCTCGGCCCACAGGCGCATGCCTACCGCGGGCACGAGCACCAGGTACAGCCACGGATGCCAGCCGAAGAACGCGCCGAGGCTCGCCTCGCCGCGCTCGAAGAAAGCGCCGGCGGTGAAGGTGAGAAAGCCGGTGAGCAGCAGGAAGATCACCAGGAACACGTAGGCCACGGGCGAGGTGAAGTAGGACACCAGCTCGCGCTTGCCGATGGTGCGGATGGCGTGCCAGGCGTTCATCGTTTCACCGTTGTGGACGACGCGGGCATCGTGTCGGGCAGCGTGAGGCGGCGGAACACCTCATCGAGCGGCCGGCCGAGCTCGTCGGGCGTGCCGCTCGCCACAATGCGGCCACGGTCGATGATGATGGCGCGCGTGCAGGCGGCGTCGACTTCCTCGAGGATGTGCGTCGAGAAGATGATCGCCTTGCTCTTGCCGAGCTCGCGGATGAGGTTGCGCATCTCGTACTTCTGGTTCGGGTCGAGGCCGTCGGTGGGCTCATCGAGGATCAGCACCTGAGGGTCGTGGATCAGCGCCTGCGCGAGGCAGGTGCGGTGCTTGTAGCCCTTGGAGAGCGTGTCGATGGACTGGTGCAGCACCGAGGCAAGGAAGCAGCGCTCCACGGCGCGGCCGATCGCGCGCTTGCGCGCATCGCCGTCCAGCCCGCGCATCTCCGCGGCGAAGGAAAGAAAGCCCTGCACCGTCATGTCGGGATAGGAAGGCGCGGCTTCCGGCAGGTAGCCGATCAGGCGCTTGGCTTCGAGCGGCGCCTCGGCCACGTCGTGGCCGCCCACCGTCACCTTGCCGCTGGTGGGCGGGATGAAGCCCGTGATCATGCGCATGGTGGTGGACTTGCCCGCCCCGTTGGGGCCGAGGAAGCCCAGCACCTCGCCGCGCTCTACGGCAAAGGACACGCCGTCCACGGCGCGCTTGGCGCCGAAGGCCTTCACCAGGTTCTCGATCTTGATCATGGAGATGGGGGTTTCAGGCTGTCGGCCACGTAAGTGCCGGGCCGGCCGTTTTCAAGGGGGCGGATTATCGCCGAAAAATCCCCCGCGATTGGAAATAGAATCTGTCCCACTGCTTCCGGGAGGAGCCATGATGCAAAGCGCAAGACGTCTTTTGACCGTCGCCGCCGCCGTTTTGTTCTCCACGGCCGCGCTCGCGCAGCCCAGCCTCAAGATGATGATCCCCGCCAACCCCGGCGGCGGCTGGGACCAGACCGGGCGCAACCTCGCCGCCGCGATGCAAAGCGCGAAGCTCGTCTCCGGCGTGCAGTTCGACAACAAGGGCGGCGCCGCGGGCGCGATCGGCCTCGCGCAGTTCGTCAACGCCGCCAAGGGCGATCCGAACGCCGTGATGATCGGCGGCATGGTGATGGTGGGCGGCACCTACCTGCAGAAGTCGCCCGTCACGCTCGCGCAGGTGACGCCGCTCGCGCGCCTGACGAGCGAGTGGGAGATCATCGTCGTGCCGGCGAATTCGCCGCACAAGACGATGGCCGACCTGGTAAACGCGTTCAAGGCCGACCCCGGCAAGGTGTCCTGGGGCGGCGGCTCGGCGGGTGGCACCGACCACATCCTCGCCGGGCTCATCGCGCAGGCAGTGGGGGTGGACGCCAAGCGCGTCAACTACGTCGCCTTCAAGGGCGGCGGCGAGGCGGTGGCGGCGATCATCGGCGGGCACGTCACCGCGGGTGTCTCGGGCATCGGCGAGTTCGCCGAGCACGTGAAGAGCGGCAAGATGCGCGCGCTCGCCGTGTCGGCGCCCGCGAAGACCGAGGGCGTGCCGAGCCTGAAGGAGCAGGGCATCGACGTGGTGCTCGGCAACTGGCGCGGCATCTTCGCCGCGCCCGGCATCACCACGGCACAGCGCGATGCGCTCGTGAAGCTCGTGCAGGACGCGACCAATACCCCGGCGTGGAAGGGCACGCTCGAGAAGATGGGCTGGTCGGGCGAATTCCTCGCCGGCGACGCCTTCAAGGCCTTCCTCGAGCAGGACACCAAGCGCATCGCCGGCATCATCGACTCGCTGGGCATAAGAAAGTAGGAGCGGCACGCGCGTGCGCCGCCGCCACGCCGAGCTCGCGCTGTCGGCCGGCGTGCTTGGCCTGGGCGTGCTCACCGCCTGGGTAACCGCGCGCCTGCCGGGCGAGGGCGGCTACGCGGGCATCGGCCCGAACTTCATCCCTGCGGTGGTCGCCGCCGGATTGCTCGTCACGGGTGGCTGGCTGCTGTGGGAGGCGCTTTCGGGGGGCTGGCGAAGCGAGAGTGCAGCGGGATCTTCGACGCCACTCGATCCTCCCGCATCCCCGGGGGACGCTGCGAATGACGGGGCCGAGCATGCCTTCCACGCCGGCGCCTTCGGCTGGATCACGGCGGGCCTTTTCGCGCACATGGCGCTCATCGGCTGGGCGGGGTTCGTCATTGCAGGCGCGGTGTTGTTCCCTTGCGTGGCGCGCGCCTTCGGCAGCACGCGCGTCGCGCGCGACGCCGCGCTCGGTCTCGTGCTGTCGCTCGCCGTGTTCCTGTTCTTCGTGAAGCTGCTCAACGTGAACCTGCCGGCGGGCTGGCTGCAGCCGCTGCTCGGGTCGGCAGGGATATAGAGCTACGACGCGCTGCGCAGCGGCGTCCCGCCGCAGCGAAGCGCAGGACCTCCGGAAAGGGCATGGTGGACACGCTTAGTGCACTGGCTCACGGCTTCGGCGTAGCGCTCACGCCGATCAACCTCCTGTGGGGCTTCATCGGCGTCACGGTCGGCACCGCGGTGGGCGTGCTGCCGGGCGTCGGCCCCGCGCTCACCGTGGCGATGCTGCTGCCGCTCACGGTGAAGCTCGATCCCACGGGCGCGCTCATCATGTTCGCCGGCATCTACTACGGGGCGATGTTCGGCGGCTCGACCACCACCATCCTCCTGAACACGCCCGGCGA
>DASWBP010000145.1:0-14428 GCA_036390555.1 Burkholderiales bacterium
TGAAGGCGTCGTAGCGCCCCCTGCTCCTGCTACCGCCCGGCGCTGACCGCGGCCAGGATCGCCTGCATGATCGCCACCGGCGGCGGCGGGCAGCCGGGCACCGCGACGTCGACGGGAATCACATTGGCAATGCGCCCGCGGCTCGCGTAGCCCTCGCCGAAGATTCCCCCGTCACAGCCGCAGTCGCCCATCGCCACCACGAGCTTGGGCTCAGGCGTCGCGTCGTAGGTGCGCCGCAGGGCTTCTTCCATGTTGCGCGCCACGGGGCCGGTGACCAGCAGCAGGTCCGCGTGGCGCGGGCTGGCGACGAACTTGATCCCCAGCCCCTCGAGGTTGTAGTACGGGTTGTTCAGCGCGTGAATCTCGAGCTCGCAGCCGTTGCACGAGCCCGCATCGACGTGGCGGATGGCGAGCGCGCGGCCGAGCAGCCGCAGCACGTCGTCATTCAGCTTTGCCGCCTGCAGGCGCAGGCTCTGGTCGGCGGCGGGCGGCCGCTCGCTCTTGATGCCGACCTGCAGGATCTTGAACAGGATCTTCTGCATCGCTAGAGGTCCGCGCCCGCGTAGGACAGGTTGAACGACTTGTTGATGAGCGGGAAGTCGGGAACGATGTTGCCGATCACCGCGTGCTCGAGCGCGGGCCAGTTCTGCCAGGACGGATCGTGTGGATGGCAGCGGCGCACGCGCCCCGCGCCGTCCGCCTCCAGCGCGACGATCACCTCGCCGCGCCAGCCCTCGATCCAGCCCAGGGCGAGCGTGCCCGCCGGTGCGGCGCCCACGGCTTCGCGCGTGCCGCCACCTGGCAGCGTCTCCAGGATGCGGCGTTGCAGCCGCAGGGACTCGAACAGCTCCTCGAAGCGCACCACGATGCGTGCGGCGACATCGCCGTTCCGGTGCGAGGCGACGCGCGGCTCCAGCTCGCCGGCGTAGGGGGCAAAGCCCGGGTGGGCGCGCGCATCCATCGCGTGGCCGCTTGCACGCGCGGCGAGGCCGACAACGCCGAGCAGGGCGGCGGTGCGCGGCTGCAAGCGGCCGCAATTGATGCAGCGGTCCTGCAGCCCCGAGTGGTCGTAGTAGATCGCGCGCAATTCGCGCAGCTCCGCCTCGAGCCGGTCCGCCTCCGCGGCCATCGCCGCCGCCGCGGCCGGCGTGACGTCCGCCGCGACGCCGCCCGGCACGATGCGGTCCATCAGGTAGCGGTGGCCGAAGGCTTCCGCATTCAGGCGCAGGACGTCCTCCTTCAGGCGCCAGAACTGCGAGAAGCCGAAGGCGAGCCCGCAGTCGTTGCCGAGGTAGCCGAGGTCGCCGAGATGGTTGGCGATGCGCTCGCGCTCCAGGAACAGCGCGCGCAGGTGCAGCGCGCGCGGTCCCGGCGTGCAGCCGGCGAGGGCCTCGAGCGCCATCGCGTAGGCCCACGCGTAGGCCACCGTGCTGTCGCCCGAGACCCGGCCTGCCAGGCGGGCGCCTTCCTCGAGCGTCATGCCCGCGAAGCGCTTCTCGATGCCCTTGTGCTTGTAGCCAAGCCGCTCCTCCAGGCGCAGCACGCGCTCGCCCACGATCGAGAAGCGGAAATGCCCCGGCTCGATCGTGCCGGCGTGCACCGGCCCGACCGGGATCTCGTGAACGCCGTCGCCCAAGACGGGGACGAAGGCGTAGCGGGCATCGCCGTCGCCATCGCCCGCGGCCGAGGCATCCCGCCTGAGCGGATACTGGTCTGCGCGCCAGGCGCCGTGGCGCAGCCAGCCTCGCGCATCGGGCACGCTGCCGTCCGGCCCCGTGGCGCGCACGCCGAGCAGGTCCGCTGCCGCGCGCTGCATGCGCGCGGCGCAGGGAAAGATGGCCGAGAGGTCCGGGTACGCGGGACTCGCTTCGGGCACGGCGAGCTCGAGGCATACCAGGCCCTCGTAGAGGCCGAGTGCCGCGCGCACCGTGAATGCCCTCGAGCGGTCGCGATCGTCGCTCGCCCACAGGGCCGCCAGTCGCGCGCCCGCGGCGGCCGCGGCGACGCAGGCCGCGCGCCATTGGTGCGCGTCAACCGTGGCACGCCAGGCGCGCGCCGCGCCCGGCATGGGGACGAGTGCAAGTCCGGCGAGGGTGGGCGTCATGGGCGCTAGCCGATCAGGCGCGCCGCCTGGCGGTACCAGTCGGCGAGATAGGGCGGCATGTAGAGGCCGAGGCACAGCACGATCGCGAGATGCGCGAAGACCGGCACGAGCGCGGGCGGGTGCGGCAGGCGCCGCGCGTTGGTTTCGCCGAACACCATCGGCTGCACCTTGCCGAAGATCGAGGCAAACGCAATGCCCAGCGATACGAGCAGGATGGGGGTCGCCCAGGGCTGCTGCGCAATCGCGGTGGTGAGGATGAGGAACTCGCTCGCGAATACGCCGAAGGGCGGCATGCCGAGGATCGCCGCGGTGCCGAGCATCAGCCCCCAGCCCACGGTCGGGTTGACGCGCAGCAGGCCGCGGATGTCGGCCATCACCTGCGTGCCTGCTTTCTGCGCGGCGTGCCCGACGGCGAAGAAGATCGCGCTCTTGGTGAGCGAGTGCACCGTCATGTGCAGCAGCCCGCCGAAGCTCGCCACCGGCCCGCCCATGCCGAAGGCGAAGGTGATGAGCCCCATGTGCTCGATCGAGGAGTAGGCGAACATGCGCTTGACGTCGCGCTGCCGCGAGAGGAAGAACGCCGCCACCGCCACCGAGGCGAGGCCGAAACCCATCAGCAGCTGGCTGGCGAACGGCCGCTCGAGCGCGCCGTCGGTGATCACCTTGAAGCGGATGAGCGAGTAGAGCGCGACGTTGAGCAGCAGGCCCGAGAGCACCGCCGAGATCGGCGTCGGGCCCTCGGCGTGCGCATCCGGCAGCCAGTTGTGCAGCGGCACGAGGCCCACCTTGGTGCCGTAGCCCACCAGCAGGAAGACGAAGGCGATCGACATCACCGTGGGCTCGAGCTGGTCCTTCACCTCGTCGAGGTGCGTCCACAGCAGCGACCCCACCCCGGCGCCGAGGATCTTCTCGGCGGCGAAGTAGACGAGGATGGTGCCGAGCAGCGCCTGCGCGATGCCCACGCCGCACAGGATGAAGTACTTCCACGCCGCTTCAAGCGACGCGTGCGTGCGGTACAGCGCCACCAGCAGCACCGTGGTCAGCGTCGCCGCCTCCATCGCCACCCACATGATGCCGAGGTTGTTTGTGGTCAGCACCACCAGCATGGCGAGCGTGAACAGCTGGTACATGCTGTGGTACAGGCGCATGCCCGCCGCGCTCACGCGCCCGTGGTCGCGCTCGATGCGCATGTAGGGCCGCGAGAACAGCGCCGTGGTCATCGCCACGAAGGCGGTGAGCGCCACGAGGAACACGTTGAGCGGGTCGATGAAGAACTGCTCGCCCGCGGCCATGAGCGGGCCGCCGGCAACCACGCGCGCCACCAGCGCCACCGCGGCGAAGAAAGTGAGCGTGCTGAACGCGACGTTCAGCTCCGCCGCGCGCGCCCAGTGGCCGAAGAGTGCGAGCGCCAGGCCGCCGGCGAGCGGCAGGCCGAGCAGGAGCAGGAATTCCGGCGCCATCAGTGCTCCTTCAGCTTCTCGAGGTGGCGCGTGTCCACCGAGTCGAAGCGCTCGCGGATCTGGAACATGAAGATGCCGAGGATCAGCGCGCCCACCAGCACGTCCAGCGCCACGCCCAGCTCGACCACCATCGGCATGCCGTAGACGGCGCCGGTGGCCGCGAAGAACAGGCCGTTCTCCATGGAGAGGAAGCCGATCACCTGCGGCACCGCCTTGGAGCGCGTGATCATCATGAGGAAGGAGAGCAGCACGCTCGCCAGCGCGATGCCTAGGGTGGAGCGGGTCACCGTGCCGGCGAGCTGCGAGATCGGCAGTGCCAAATTGAAGGCGAGGATCACCAGCACGATGCCCACCAGCATCATGGTGGGGATGTTGATGAGGGTCTCCACGTCCCATTTGACGTTCAGCCGCCGGATGAGCATGTGCAGGATCCAGGGCAGTGCCACGACCTTGAGCGCCAGGGTGAGCGCCGCCGAGCCGTACAGGTGCGTCTGCCCCGTGAGCCAGGCGACGAGCGCCGTGGACAGGCACAGCACCAGCCCCTGCGCCGCGAACAGGTTGATGAGCGACATGATCCGGCGCTGCGTCAGCATGGCGAACGACAGCAGCAGCAGCACCGCGGCGAACAGGTTGATGAGCTGCGGACCGTAGTGCTGCAGCATCTCAGCCGCCCTCCAGCAGCACGTGCACGAGCATGGCGAGCACCGCAAGCAGGAACGCGGTGGCGAGGAACTCGGGCGCGCGGAAGATGCGCATCTTGGCGCTGAGGGTCTCGATCAGCGCCAGCAGGAAGCCGCCGACGGCAAGCTTCACGGCGAGGACCGGCATCGCCACCAGCAGCCCCACCCAGTCGCCGCGCTCGGCGACGCCGAACGGGAAGAAGAGCGCCAGGCCCATGCAGGAATAAACGAAGAGCTTCAGGCTCGCCGCCCATTCGATGAGCGCCAGGTGCCGGCCCGAGTACTCGAGCACCATCGCCTCGTGGATCATGGTGAGCTCGAGGTGCGTGGAGGGGTTGTCGATTGGGATGCGCGCGTTCTCGGCGAGCGACACCATGGTGAAGGCGACGCCGGCGAACGCCATGCTCGGGTAGATGACCAGCTCGCGGTGCGCGAGCGTTTGCACGATCGTGGCGAGCGAGGTCGAGTGCGAGATGAGCGACGCGGTGAACAGCACCATCAGCAGCGCGGGCTCGGCGAGGAAGCCCACCAGCATCTCGCGGCGCGCGCCGAGCGTGCCAAAGGCGGTGCCGATGTCCATGCCGGCGAGCGCGATGAACAGGCGTGCGAGCGCGAGCAGTCCGACCAGGGCGATGGCGTCCGCCGCGGCGTTCAGCGGCAGGTCGGTGCCCACCTTGGGGACGATGGCGGCGGCGAGCGCGAGGCAGCCGAAGATCACGTAGGGCGCGCTGCGAAACAGCGGGCTCGCGTTGTGCGCGAGCACCACCTCCTTGTTGAAGAGCTTGGTGAGCACCCGGTAGGGCTGCAGCAGGCCGGGCGCGCTGCGGTTCTGCAGCCAGGCACGGCACTGGTTGACCCAGCCCGAGAGCATCGGTGCGAGCAGCACTGCGGCAGCGAGCACCGCCAGTTGCGCCACGAGTCCCGGAATGCTGCCCGCGCTCATCTCACGAACAGCAGCAGGACCAGCAGCGTGACGAAACTGTAGGTCAGGTACACCGAGATGCGCCCGCGCTGCAGCACGGTGACCAGGGTCGTGACGGCGTCGGCGGCGCGCGCCACCGGCAGGTACAGCCAGTACCAGAGGCGGTCCTCGTGCTTCTCGCGGAACTCGGGATGCGCGTCGAACGGCGTGGGCGCCTGCTGCTCGATGCGGAAGAACGGCTCGAACACCTGCCGCACCGGCTGGCCGAAGCCCTCGGCGCTGTCCTGCATGCGCGCGTCCTGGTAGGGAAAGCCGCAGTCCCAGGGCGGCGCGCGGCGCACGCGGCCGTGGTAGAAGAGGCGCACCGACAGCCAGGTGAGCGCCACCAGCAGCGCGGTGACCGCGAAGAACAGCAGCGGGCTGTAGCTCGCGCGCTCGGGCTGCAGCGGCGCAAGGAACAGCCAGCCTTGCGCCGCCGAACCGATGCCATAGCCGGTGAGCATGTGCGTGATCGGTTCGAGCAGCCCGATCACCGTGACCGGCGCCAGGCCCAGCGCGATGCACATCGCGGCGAGCCAGGCGAGCGCCGCGCGCTCCCACAGCCCCGCGTCATGCGCCTCGGCGAGCTTCGCCTCGCGCGGCTGGCCGAGGAACACGACGCCGTAGAACTTGACCATCACGTAGCCGGAGAGCGCAGCGGTCAAGGCCACCAGGGTGGCCGCCACCGGTACCAGCATGTTGAGGTAGCCCTGCGGCAGTCCGGGCGTGAACAGGAACGCCTGCAGCAGCAGCCACTCGGAGACGAAGCCGTTGAGCGGCGGGAGCCCTGCGATGGCGATGCTGCCGACGAGCGCGCACCAGGCCACCCAGGGCATGCGGTGGATGAGCCCGCCGAGCTTTCCAAGGCTGCGCTCGCGCGTCGCGTGCAGCACCGAGCCGGTGGCGAGGAACAGCAGCGACTTGAAGAACGCGTGATTCAGGCAGTGATAGAGCGTTGCGGTGAGCGCGAGCGCCGCGAGCGTGCCCATGCCGAAGCCGCGGAACAGCAAGGTCAGGCCGAAGCCGGCGAAGATCAGGCCGATGTTCTCGATCGACGAGTAGGCGAGCAGCCGCTTCATGTCGGTCTGCACCGCGGCGTAGACGATGCCGCCGACCGCGGAGACCAGGCCGAGCGCGAGCGCGATCACCCCCCACCACCAGAGCGGAAACGCGATCAGGTCGAGGGTGACGCGCAGCAAGCCGTAGACGGCGGTCTTCAACATGACTGCGCTCATCAGCGCCGAGACCGGGGAGGGCGCCGCCGGATGCGCTTCGGGCAGCCACACGTGCAGCGGCACGATGCCCGCCTTCGCGCCGAAGCCGACGAGCGCGAGCAGGAACGCCGCGGTGGCGACGCCCGCGCCCGGCTGCAGCTCGCGCATGTTGGCGAAGGTGTAGTCGCCGGTGCCGGCCTGCAACGCGCCAAAGCACAGCAGGATGGCGATGGCACCGATGTGCGCGATCAGCAGATACAGGTAGCCGGCGCGCCGGATCTCGGCGTGGCGGTGGTCGCTCGTCACGAGGAAGAAAGAGGAGAGCGCCATCGTCTCCCACGCCACCATGAAGAAGTACGCGTCGTCGGCGACCAGCACCAGCGCCATGCTGGCGAGGAACACGTGGAAGTAGGCGCACTGCAGCCCCGGGGGGGTGCCCTCGCCCTGGCGCAGGTAGCCGGAGGCGAAGAGCGAGATGCCGGAGGCCACTGCGCCGAGCAGAAGCAGGAAGAACGCCGAGAGCGCGTCCAGGCGCGCGTGGAACGGCAGGTCCGGCAGACCGAGGGGCAGCACCAGCGCCTGAGGGGCCCGGAACAGGCTGGTGAAGCCGATCACCGCGACGACCAGGCCGACGAGTGCCCCGGCGGGAAACAGCGCGCGCGCCGAGAGCGCCAGGCTTTCCGGCCTGAGCAGGCCCGCGACTCCGATCAGCAACCAGGCCGCGGCAGCGGCGAGGACGGCTTGAAGTGGGGCGATCTCCACTACGCCAGCACGATGAGGGCGGCGACGATCAACCCGGCGACCGCGCCGGCGATGACGATCAGCGTGTCGCGCGTGCTCCAGCTGCTGCCCGACGTATGCTCGGGCTGCAGCGGGAAGGGCAGCGTCGCCGCGCTCGGGTCGCTCTGCCGAGCCGCGTCGCTCAAGGCCACCAGGCGCTGCGTGGCCTCCAGCGAATCGAAAGTGCGCGACACGCCGCGCGCGGCGGGCGCCTCCGGGTCGGTGGCCTCGGCGCGGCGCGAGCGCTCGAGGGTCTGCGACAGCACCTGCGACTTGACCTCGCGATCCACCACAGCGGGCGTGGGCCCCGGCGCCAGGCCCGCCAGCGGCAGGGTGCTGGTGGCGCTGGCAACGCTGGACGCGGCGTGCTGCTGGTGCTCGCAATCGCGCAGGCCGCGCGCGATCTCCGCCGCGCCCTGCGCGCGCTCATCGAGCGCCTTGGCGAGCATGCGCGCCACGATCTGGTCGAGCGCCGGGGGCGAGGCCGGGTTGATGGCGCTCGGTGCCGGCGGCACGAAGTTGACGATCTGGTACATGACGGCGTTGACGCTCTCGCCGGTGAACGGCGCCGCGCCGGTCAGCATCTCGTACAGGATCACGCCCAGCGAGAAGATGTCGGCGCGATGGTCGGCGCGCTTGCCGATCACCTGCTCGGGCGACATGTACTTGGGCGAGCCCATCATCATGCCGGTCTGCGTCTGCACGTTGGAGCTGCGCATGCGCGCGATGCCGAAGTCGGTGATCTTCACCGGCCCGGTCTCCGGCACCATGATGTTGGCGGGCTTGATGTCCCGGTGCACCACGCCGCGCTCGTGCGCGTAGGCGAGGCCCTCGGCGACCTGCGCGGCGATCGACAGCGCCTTGGCCACCGGCAGCGGCTTGCCCGGCAGCAGGAGCGTGCGCAGCTCTGCGCCCTCGATGTACTCCATCGCCATGTAGCACAGGCTCTCGCTGCGCCCGATGTCGTAGATGGTGACGATGTTCGGGTGGTTGAGGCCGCCGGCGGCGCGCGCTTCCTGGTAGAAGCGCTTTTCGTACATCTCGGCGCCGTCCTTGTCCATCGTCAGGTTGATGGTCTTGATGGCGACGGTGCGCTCGAGCATGGGGTCCTTCGCCTTGTAGACGATGCCCATGGCCCCGCGGCCGATTTCGGAGACCAGTTCGAACCGGCCGAGCTTGCTTGCTTCCATGCGCGGGTGGCTCGCGCCTTTCGCTAACGGCCGGCCTTCACCGAGCGGAACACCGGTCCCCAGCTGGGGTGCCCGGCCTCGGCCGCGCTGAGCTGCAGGTTGGGGTCGATCGCCAGTGCCTTGCGGAATTCCTCTCGGCAGGGCGCGGTGCGGCCGGAGGCGCAATGGATGAAGGCAAGGTGCTTGTGCGCGTTGACGCGGTCGCTGCTGGACAGGCCCTGGCTGATCGCCGATTGCAGCTGCTTGGCGGCCTCGCCGTAGTTGCCGTCCTCATAGAGGCGCAGGCCCGCGGCGAGCGCGGCGTTGCCTTTGTTGCTGCCGAACCAGCCCCTGATGTCGGCGCCCGCGTTCTCCAGGTCGGCGCGCATGGCGCGCATCGGCTCGGTCTGGCAACCGGCCGACAGCAGCGCGCCCGACAACGCGGCGCTCAGCGCAACCCACCTCATGCGTGTCGCCCCCTGATCATGCGTGGCGCGGCGGACGCTTGGCCCGGCCGACGCGAACCTGCCGAAGATACCACTCAGGGCGCTGCGCTGCTCAGCGGAACTGGTGGCGGATGCGGACCGGCTCGCCCGAGCGCACTTCGACGCGCTGCGTGAGAGCGGGGAAGGTGGTGTTGCGCACTTCGATGGTGTGCGCGCCCGGCGACAGCTCGATGCTGCGCAAGGGCGGACTCACGCCGCGGCTCTTGCCGTCCACGAAGACCTCGCCCCACGGCAGGATGCTCAGTTGCAGCACGCCTGCCGCCGGCTCCGGCGCCGCCGTGGCGGCCAGCGCCGCCGCCTCGGGCTTCGCCGCGGCGAGCTCGATGCGCGATGTCTTGGCGGCGGGCTTCGGCACGTTCTTCCCAGGCGCTTCCGCGGCGCGCGGCAGTTGCGCCGCAGGCGCCGTCGTCGCGGCCGCGGCAGGCTTCGATGCGCTCGCCGCCGGCGACCCGGCCGCCGGCGCAGCAGCGCCTGCCGCCGCGGTCCTCGATTCTGTCTTGGGCAATGCGGCGCTCGCTGGCGCTTGCGCCGCTGCTTCCGGCTTGGGCGCCGGTGCCGCCTTCGGCGCGGGCCTGGCTGCGGCAACGGGCGCTGGCGCGGCCTCGGGCTTGACCTGTGCGCGCACTGCTACGCCGCCGGCGACCATCAGCACGAAGGCGAGCGGCGCGCCCAGGAGGGCAATGCGGTGCACGCCGAAGGGTCGCGCCTCGCTCAGCTTGCCGATGATGCGCGGCGAGGAGCCGCGCGGCGCGACGCGCAGCGAGCCGGTCTCGAGCACCCGGCGCGCTGCGTCGGTACCGATGCCCACCGAGTACACCTCGTGCTCGCGCACGTGCTTGTCGGTGCGCGCGCCGACGTAGCTGAACAGGCTCGCGTAGTCGAGCGACAGGCAAGACACCACCTCGTAGAACGAGCGCGACACGAGCAGCTGGCCGGACTGCGCGAAGCTCATGATGCGCTGGGCGACGTTGATGCCGTCACCGATGATGTTCATCTGCCCGTTGATGTCCTTCACCAGCCGCACCGGGCCGAGGTTGATGCCGATGCGGATGGCGATGGCACCGGTGGCCTCGGCGCGCGCCGCGGCGCGCAGCGACATCGCGACATACAGGGCGTCCTCGGGGTCGCCGAGGAACGTGATGCCGGCGCCGTCGCCGGTGTCGAGCACCACGCGGTCGCGCGCCGGCACGTTCTCCAGTGAAGCGCTGAGCAGCTTGTTGAACGCCTGCTTGAGCAGCAACTGCTCCGCCACGGGCTTCGTCGAGTACTCGACGATGTCCACGAAGACGATGCTGCACACCAGCGTGCGGCTGGGCTGTTCGATCATGCGCGACGCGCGGGGTGCGGCGCAGCGGCCGCGGGAGAGACTATTTTACGCGCATGCCCGGTTTCGCCCCGGTGTCCGGCGAAATGAGGAATATTCCCGGTTCTTCGCCCGAGGCGGCGAGCACCATGCCTTCGGAGACGCCGAACTTCATGGTGCGCGGCGCGAGGTTGGCGACCACCACGGCCAGTTTTCCCTCGAGATTCGCAGGATCGTACGCGGACTTGATGCCCGCGAACACCGTGCGCGTGCTTTCACCGAGGTCGAGCGTGAGCTTGAGCAGCTTGTCGGCGCCCTCCACTTGCTCGGCCTTGGCGATGCGCGCAACGCGCAGGTCGAGCTTGTTAAATTCGTCGATGGTGATGAAATCGGTCACGGATTGCTCCCTGGTGGCGTGCTGCTGCTTCTCGGCGTGGCGCTGGGGGGCGTTCGGCTGGGGGACGGCGGCGATGTCGAAGAGGGCGTCAAGCTGGCGCTCCTCGACGCGCGTGAGCAGGTGCTGGAATGGCTGGATGGCGTGGTCCTCGCCGAGGTAGCGATCGAGGTCATGCCAGGCAAAGGGCTTGGTGCCGAGCAGGCGCGCGCACTGTTCCGCCGTGCGCGGCAGCACGGGCGCGAGCAGGATGGCGAGGAAGCGGAACGCCTCGATCGCCTCGGAGCACACGACGTGCAGCCGGTGACCGCTGTCGGCGCGCTTGGCGAGCTCCCAGGGCTTCTCGGCGTCGACGAAGCGGTTGACTTCGTCGGCGAGCTCCATGATGCGCCGGATTGCCCGGCCGAACTCGCGCCCCTCGTAGAGCGCCGCGACTTCTCCCGCGGCGTTGCGCACCGTGGTGGCGATGTCGGCGCCCGCATCCTTCCTCAAGCCGACGCCGGCCAGCTTGCCGCCGAAGCGCCGGGTGATGAACGGTACGCAGCGGCTGGCGATATTGACGAACTTGCCGACCAGGTCGCTGTTGACGCGCGCGACGAAGTCCTCGGGATTGAAGTCGATGTCCTCGACGTTGGCATTGAGCTTCGCCGCGATGTAGTAGCGCAGCCACTCCGGGTTCATGCCGAGCTCGAGGTAGCGAAGCGGGCTGATGCCGGTGCCGCGCGACTTGGACATCTTGTCGCCGGACACGGTGATGAAGCCGTGCACCCAGACGTGGTCCGGGACCTTGTAGGGCTTGCCTGCGAACTCGAGCATCGCCGGCCAGAACAGCGTGTGGAAGTAGATGATGTCCTTGCCGATGAAATGCACCTGCTCGGTGCCCGGGTCCTGCAGGAATTTCTCGAATTCGAGGCCGGCCTTCGCGCAGTAGTTCTTGAAGCTCGCCAGGTAGCCGATCGGCGCATCCAGCCACACGTAGAGGTACTTCTCCTCCTCGATATCCGGCACGCGGATGCCGAAGTAGGGCGGGTCGCGCGAGATGTCCCAGTCGCCCAGCGCCTTGTCGCCCTCGCCCTCTAGCCACTCCCTGGCCTTGTTGACCACCTGCGGCTGAAGGCGTCCCGGCTTTTCCAGCCAGCGCTTGAGGAAATCCCTGCACTTGGGGTCCGAGAGCCGGAAGAAATGGTGCTCGGAGGTCTTCAGCACCGGACGCGCGCCCGAGAGCGCCGAGTAAGGGTTCTTCAGATCGGTCGCCGAATAGGCGGCGCTGCAGTTCTCACAGGCATCGCCGTACTGGTCCTTCGCGCCGCAGTTCGGGCACTCGCCCTTGATGTAGCGGTCGGCGAGGAACATGTTCTTCACCGGGTCGTAGAACTGCTCCACCGGCTTGGTGTAGACCAGGCCCGCCTTCTTCAGCTTGCGGTAGATGTCCTGCGAGAGCTCGGTGTTCTCCGGCGAATGGGTCGAGTGCCAGTTGTCGAAGCGGATGTGGAAGCCGTCGAGGTACTGCGCGCGGCTCCGGGCGATCTCGCTGACGAACGCCTCGGGCGTCTTGCCGGCCTTCTGCGCCGCCAGCATGATCGGCGCGCCGTGCGCGTCGTCGGCGCCGACGAAATGCACCTCGTGGCCTTGCATGCGCTGGAAGCGCACCCAGATATCGGCCTGGATGTACTCCATGATGTGGCCGATGTGGAAAGCCCCATTGGCGTAGGGGAGTGCCGTGGTGACGAACAGCCGGCGCTGCGGCATCGCGAACCCGAGGAAAACGCGAATTTTAGCTTACACTTGCGCCATGCCCTTCTCTGAAGCCGAGGCGCGCGCCGCCCTCGCGAGGCTCGTCGATCCAAACACCGGCAAGGACTTCGTCAGCTCGCGCTCGGTGAAGGGCGTCAAGGTGTCCGGCGCCGACGTGCAGGTGGATATCGAGCTCGGCTATCCGGGCAAGAGCCAGTTCGAGCCGATCCGCCGCGAACTGACCGCGGCGCTCAAGCAGGCGGGCGCGGGCAACGTCGGCGTCAGCATCGCTTCGAAAGTGGTAGCGCACGCAGTCCAGCGCGGGGTCAAGCTCGTGCCGGGCATCAAGAACATCATCGCCGTCGCCTCGGGCAAGGGTGGCGTCGGCAAGAGCACCACCGCCGCGAACCTGGCGCTCGCGCTCGCGGCGGAGGGCGCGTCGGTGGGCGTGCTGGACGCCGACATCTACGGGCCGTCGCAGCCGACGATGCTCGGCATCGCCGGGCGCCCCGAATCCGCGGACGGCAAGTCGCTCGAGCCGATGATGGGCCACGGCCTGCAGGCGATCTCGATCGGCTTTCTGATCGACGTGGATACGCCGATGGTGTGGCGCGGGCCGATGGTGACGCAGGCCCTGGAGCAGCTCCTCAAGGACACGCGCTGGCGCGACCTCGACTACCTGGTGGTGGATCTGCCACCCGGCACGGGCGACATCCAGCTCACCCTCGCGCAAAAGGTGCCGGTGACGGGCGCCGTCATCGTCACCACGCCGCAGGACATCGCCCTCATCGACGCGAGGAAGGGCCTCAAGATGTTCGAGAAGGTTGGCATCCCGATCCTCGGGGTGGTGGAGAACATGTCCACCCACATCTGCCCGAAGTGCGGGCATGAGAGCCACATCTTCGGCACGGGCGGCGCCGAGCGCATGTGCAGGGACTATGGCACCGAGCTCCTTGGCCAGCTGCCGCTGGACGAGTCGATCCGCGAGCAGGCGGACTCGGGCAAGCCGACGGTGGTGGCCGACCCGGACGGCAGGGCGGCGGAGATCTACCGGCGCATCGCGCGGCGCTGCGCGGTGAAGATCGCCGATTCGCAGCGCGACATGACCTCCAAGTTCCCCAACATCGTCGTCCAGAACACCTAGAGCAACAGGGGAACCGAGGTTCCCCCGTTACCCCTTCCTGGACCGTTTGCCGCACCTACTCGAGCGGATTTCACCGACTTGCCGGGCCAGCACCTGATATGAGCGTCAAATCAGACAAGTGGATCCGCCGCATGGCGGCCAAGGGCATGATCGAGCCCTTCGAGGCGCACCAGGTCAAGGAGGTCGGCGGACGGCGCGTCGTGTCCTACGGCACCTCGAGCTACGGCTACGACATCCGCTGCTCCGACGAATTCAAGATCTTCACCAACATCAACTCGACCATCGTCGACCCCAAGGACTTCGACGCCAAGTCCTTCGTCGACTTCAAGGGCGAGGTGTGCATCATCCCGCCCAACTCCTTCGCGCTGGCGCGCACCGTCGAGTACTTCCGCATCCCGCGCAACGTGCTGACCATCTGCCTGGGCAAGTCCACCTACGCGCGCTGCGGCATCATCGTCAACGTCACGCCGCTCGAGCCCGAGTGGCAGGGCCACGTGACGCTCGAGTTCTCCAACACCACGCCGCTGCCGGCGAAGATCTACGCGGGCGAGGGCTGCGCGCAGGTGATCTTCCTCGAGTCCGACGAGGTCTGCGAGACGTCCTATGGCGACCGCGGCGGCAAGTACCAGGGCCAGCGCGGCGTCACGCTGCCGCGCATTTAGGCCACAAGTAATAGCGGCCCGGCAGCTTAGCGCCGCTACCTATAGTGGTTTCTCAAGGCATGGGCTGCAGCGCGCTTGCCTGCGGCAAGAGCAAGGTTCCGTCATGAAGCCCTTGACTCGCGGGGGGTCATCCCTATAATCGCCCCAAGTTTTCATTGGCGGCTCAACGCCCTGCGACGACGCAAAGGAGGTCATCATGACAAGCCAGAGGAACTCGTGCCCCGTGTACGACGTCGTCGTTCGCGACATTCCTGAGACCTAGAGACTCCCGGGAGAACCTCGAGATGGGCGATCGCCCCAGTAGCCTCGCACGCAAC
>DASWBP010000146.1:0-10065 GCA_036390555.1 Burkholderiales bacterium
TGCTGGATCCAGATGGACTGCCGCGCGGCTCGGATCGCGGCGAGCTGCGCCTGCAGGATCTCGGGATTTCCGGGCTGCGTGTACAGCGGCCGGACGCCGAACGCGTCCCGCATGGCGGGCGGCTCCGCCTCCGGCGCACGCCGGTCCGGCAGCACGATCCCCGGCACCGCCCGAGCCCATGCCGCGTCGAAGTCCCTGGCGAGGCGACGCACGATAGGACCTTCCGCCTCGACCATGAGGTCGTGCCATACATACCGGTACTGGTAGCCGATATTCATGCCGCCAACGAAAGCGCGCTCGCCGTCCACGAGGGTGACCTTGGTGTGGTCCGAGGTCAGGAAGGGATTGGGCTGCGCACGCGCCTCGACAGCGGCGCCGTCCTGGAGGTAGGTGACGATCGATACCGGTGTCCCGGCCGGTCCGCGATAGTAGGGGTACGGCGCCTGCGAACCGCCCCCGGCACCGATCGTGCCGAGCTCGTCGACCAGCACCCGCACCCTCACCTCCCTGGAGCGCGCCTTGAGGAGATCGGCGATGCGCAGCGCAAAATCGTCGCGGTCGAAGATGTAGACCCGGATGTCCACGCTCTGCCGCGCATCCTGCACCGCCTGCACCAGGCGCGTGAAGAACGCGTCGCCGTCCACGAGAAGCTGCATCCTTCCGGCGTAGGCACGCGAGGAGACCATCCCGTCCAGGCGCCTATCGAACGCGGCGGCGTCCATGGGCTGCGCACTGGAGAGCCGCGGGATCTCGGCCGGCGCACTCGCGGGCCGCGGCAGCGCGACGACCAGGCTTTGCGTCAGGTGCGACAGAAACTGGCTCGTGGAGGCCACGGGGTGCATCAGCGGGGCGAAGATGTGGCTCTGCAAGAGCAGGGATTGGGCGAGGTTGAGCGAGGTGCCAACCGCCGCGACGCCTGCCGCGCGATCGGGCGCCGCGACCGGCGCGACGAGCACGGACCTGCCGGACGCGGGATCGAGCAGGACATAGCTTCCCCCGGTGCCGGGATCGCCGGTGGCGTAGAGGCGCGGTGCCTCGGATTCCGGCAGCGCGCGCAGGCGCGCAAGCGCCTGCGCGGCGAGCTCGGGCTCCGTGATCGTGCGCGCCACAGTCAGCGTCGCGGGCTTTCTCTCGTGCGGGTACACGCGCATCGACCCGCCCGCGTCGCGATGGAATACGATATCCCGGCCCTGCACGGTCACTAGCGTCACCTGGTCCTGCGCCGGCGGGGCAAGGGAAGCGAACAGATCGGCGAGCAGCGCATCCCACTGCTCCCGGCTGTGCAGGTGCGCCTGCCGGCCCCCCCGCGGCTGCCCGTCGGCTGCGAGCGCCGGGCGCTCTCCGACATCGAGCTGTGCGACCCGGTATTGGACGTCTTCGCCCTCGGTAGGCCAGCGGGCCACGAACCACGCCTCGCCGGCGGCAGTCGCAAAGCGCAGGTGCAGTTCCCCGGGCGCCACAAAGGCGGCCGCCGGGGCAGCTGACCCGTTGTCAGCGGAGAGCGGCCCGCCGGGCGGTACGCCCGCGCACGCAGCGGCCAGCAGCAATAGTGCCCCTGCGACGAGGCGCCGCGTCAGCGAGGGTCCCCGGAAGTCCGGCGCCGCTCCTGCTCCAACTTGCCTCTCGTGGGTGGGGTTGATCGCTATGACGGCAGCCGATGAGCCAGCCGCTTACTTGCCGCCGTAGGTGCCGATGAGTGCCGCTTTGGCGATGGCGTTGAGGTTCACCATGTAACCAGCGGGCGGGGCGGTACGGCTGGACGACGGCCGTCGGAGTTGGTCAGACGGAACTGCGGGCGCGGTGCGCGCCGCTTGGGCGACTTCTTCCTGGCCATGAGGATTCTCTCCCGTGCTCGAAACCACTGCGGATTGTATCGGGGCAGCAACCCACGTGACTGAGCAGGCCGGGCGGCCGATGCCGCGCAATCCTGATGCGGCTAGCAGGCCGCCCACGCCTCCGCTGTGGCTCGAACCGAACGTTCAATGGCAATCCCTGTGGCAAGGGTGCCGAATGCGCCCGCGCGCACCACGATCCCCGAGTAGCCCTTGCTTCTGTCCCAGAACGGGTAGGACCCGAGGGCGCCCGGACTCGATACCCTTGCCCCGGCCACGCAGTTGAAGGTCGCACTTCGACATTCGTGCCAAAGACCGAATCCGTAGTGCCAGTCCTCGCCAAGGCCGGCCCCGCCCCCGATGCCGGAACGTATCGGCGAGTAGGCCATGGGGATGGTTGCGGTCCGATCCGCCAGCAGCTCACTCATCGAGTCGGGATTCAGCAGCAGTCCGCCCTTGAGAGCGTTGAGGAAGCCCATGTAGTCGTCGCCGGTGAAGTGCATCCCACCGGCAAGGTTGGGGTTGGACAAGGACGGGGAGTCGAAGCTCGATGCCGGAAAGAGCCCGGTCTGCGCCTTGAACTCCGCGAAGATTTCTTGCCAGCTTGCGACACCCCGTGCCCGGACCGCCATCAGGCCCGCGACCTGCAGGTGCGAGCTGGCGTAGAAGAACTCCTGTCCCGGCACGCTGCCGTTGCCGGCGTTGGTGCTCGCGATGGCGAGGACGCAGCCTTCGAAGTCCGAGCCTCCGTCATTGAGGCAGGCGGGATCGTCCGTCAGGCCCGAGGTGAAGCTCAGCAGTTGCGCCAGGGTCATGGCGGCCAGGGGGTCGCCGCCGCCGATCGGCCAGGCGCCGATGAATTGCTGCGGCCGGCCTGACAAGGCAAGGTAGCCTTGCTCCGCCAGCCTCACGATGATCACCGCGGAGACCAGCTTCGAGGCGGACTTGGATTCATAGGACGTGCGCAGGGTGGAGCTTCCCCGGTTGAAGCTGTACCTGCGCCCGTCCTGCCTTTGGACGGCGAAAGAGAAGTCCACCTCCGACTCGGCCTGGGAAAGCAGCGCGTCCATCTCTGCCTCGAGCGCCTGGAGCGCGCCTGGCTGAGAGGCCGGGCACGACACTTCAGCGCTGCCTGCGCCCTGGCCGCAACCCGCGGCCAGGGCAGCGCCCAGCAGCAAGGTGAAACACGCTCCACGCGTGCAGGCGCGCTTGCGCTTCATCAACTGCCGGCTTTCCTCATGCGCGCAGCATCCGCAATTGCTGCACTTTCATCTGTTCGGTGACGTCCATACCGGCCAAGCCAGGAATCGCATCCACCGTGCGCCAGCGCACACAATAGGACACCCCACATGCACTAGGCTAAGCAGGCGAGATCACCACCTGCCAAACGGAAAGGACATCATGAAGCTGAATCGCGGTATTGCAGCGGCCCTGCTGCTGGGCATTGCCATCGCCGGGCTGCCGGCATGCGAGAGGAAAGGCCCGGCGGAGCGTGCCGGGCAGGCTGTCGACGACGCGGCCAAGAAGGCCGGCGAGACGGTGAAAGAGACTGGCGAAAAGATCAAGGACGCGGTCAAGTAACAACGCCGGGTAGCGGCGGATGCGGAGGCCGTTACCCGGTCGCGCTCTGCCGCTCGCGTGCCCTACGCTCGCTTCTTGCGGGCCGCTACCGGCTGCGCTGGACTGCCTTCCCCCGACAACAGGCGCGGTACCTGGCCACGCCAGCCTGCAAACTGCCTCTTGTTGAATCGATAGCACTCGCAAGCCCTGCGCTCCAGGCCTGCCTTGTCGAGAACCCTGATGCGGCCGCGGCGATAGCTGATCAACCCGAGCCTGCGGAAATTCGCCGCGATGACCGACACGCCGGATCGGCGCGAACCCAGCATGGCAGCGATGTTCTGATGCGACATCTCCAGCTCACGCCCAGGGCTGTACTCCTGCATGGTCAGCACCCAGCGCGCGATTCGCTGCTCGACACTGTGGTGTTCGCAGCAGGCGACCGACTGGCTGATCACCGCCAGGAACGCCTGCGTGTAGCGGAGCAGCAGGCGCTGCAGCGCGCTGCCGAAGCGCATTTCCCTGCGCAAGTCCCGCGACTTCATGCGCATCGCGCCGCCGGCAATCTGCACGACGGCCTTGTCGGGCGTGGTGACGCCGCCCAGAAAGATGTTGATGCCGACCAGACCTTCGACGCCGATGACGCCGACCTCCACCGTGCGGCCGTTCGCCATGGTGTCGACCATCGCCACCACGGCATCCTCGGGGAAATACACGTGCTCGATCTTCTGCTCGGCGCGGTACAGGATCGCGCCACGTTTCAGTTCGACATGCTCCAGCCCGCCGATCAAGTGCCGGTATTCCGTGCGCAGGAGGGCGCCGAGAATCCTGTTCTCGACGTGAGCAACGGCATGCATCTGGCGGCGCTCTGCAATCATCCGGTACCTCACTCCCACTCGATGGTGGCGGGCGGCTTGGAGGAAATGTCGTAGGTCACGCGGTTGATGCCGCGCACCTCGTTGATGATGCGGCTGGAGACCCGTGCGAGCAGTTCGTGCGGCAACGGCGCCCAGTCCGCGGTCATGAAGTCGGTGGTTTGCACCGCGCGCAGGGCCACCACATATTCGTAGGTGCGCCCGTCGCCCATCACGCCCACCGACTTCACCGGGAGGAAGACCGCGAAGGCCTGCGCGGTCTTGTCGTACCAGCCCGCACTGCGCAGCTCCTGGATGAAGATGTCGTCCGCGCGTCGCAGCAGGTCGGCATATTCCTTCTTAACCTCGCCGAGGATGCGTACGCCCAGGCCCGGCCCCGGGAACGGATGCCGGAACACCATCTCTCGCGGCAGCCCGAGCGCGAGTCCCAGCTCGCGCACCTCGTCCTTGAAGAGCTCGCGCAGCGGCTCCAGCAGCTTCAGGTGCAGCGTCTCCGGGAGCCCCCCCACGTTGTGGTGCGACTTGATGGTGGTCGCCTTCTTGGTCTTGGCGCCCGCCGACTCGATGACATCCGGGTAGATCGTGCCCTGCGCCAGCCACTTCGCATCGCGGATCCTCGCCGCCTCGCGCTGGAACACCTCGACGAAATGCCGGCCGATGATCTTGCGCTTTTCCTCGGGATCCGCCACGCCCTTGAGCGCGGCATAGAAGTCCGCCGAGGCATCCACGTGGATCACCTTGACGCGCATGTGGCGCGCAAAGGTGTCCATCACCTGCGTGGCCTCGTTCAGGCGCAGCAGCCCCGTATCCACGAACACGCAGGTCAGCCTG
This sequence comes from Burkholderiales bacterium, assembly GCA_036390555.1. Taxonomy (GTDB): domain Bacteria; phylum Pseudomonadota; class Gammaproteobacteria; order Burkholderiales; family SG8-39; genus JAABQT01. The sequence continues at coordinate 5,096 of DASWBP010000146.1, forward strand.
TCGCCGATCGCCTTGTGGATGAGCGCCGCGGCCACGGACGAGTCCACGCCTCCCGACAGGCCCAGGATCACTTCTTCCTGCCCCACCTGCTCGCGGATCCGCGCCACGGCCTCGGCGACGTAATCAGGCATGTTCCAGTCGCCACGGCAGCCGCAGATCTCGTGCACGAAGCGCTGCAGCAGCCTCGCCCCCTGGCGCGTGTGCGTCACTTCCGGATGGAACTGCACGCCGTAGAAGCGACGAGCCTCGTCGGCCATGCCGGCGATCGGGCAGGCCTCGGTGGAGGCCATCAATTTGAAGCCGGAGGGCATCTCGACCACCTTGTCGCCGTGGCTCATCCACACTTTGAGCAGGCCGTGCCCCTCGGCGTTGCGGCTGTCCTCGATCCCTTCCAGTAGCTTGGTGTGGCCGCGGGCGCGCACTTCGGCAAAGCCGAACTCGCGCACCTTGCCCGCCTCGACCCTGCCGCCGAGCTGCTGCGCCATGGTCTGCATGCCGTAGCAGATGCCCAGCACCGGCACGCCCGACTCGAACGCGGCCTTGGGCGCCCGGGCGGTGGACTCCTCGTAGGCCGACATGTGGCTGCCTGAGAGGATGATGCCCTTCGGCGCGAACTCGCGAACGAAGGCGTCGGTCACGTCGCAGGGATGGATCTCGCAGTAAACCCTCGCCTCGCGCACCCGGCGGGCGATCAGCTGCGTGTACTGGGCCCCGAAATCGAGGATCAGGATCTTGTCATGCATCCCGATCGTCTCATTCGGCGCGATAGTTGGGGGCTTCCTTGACGATCTGCACGTCGTGCACGTGCGACTCGCGCATGCCGGCCGTAGTGATCTCGACAAAGCGCGCCTTGGTGCGCAGGTCGTCCACCGTAGCGCTGCCGGTATAGCCCATGCTGGCGCGCACGCCGCCGATCAGCTGCTGGATCACCCAGACGACGCTGCCCTTGTACGGCACGCGCCCTTCCACGCCCTCGGGCACCAGCTTGTCCACGTTCATCTCGGAGTCCTGGAAATAGCGGTCGGCGGCGCCCTTCTGCATGGCGCCGAGCGATCCCATGCCGCGATACGCCTTGTACGAGCGGCCCTGGTAGAGCTCGAGCTCGCCGGGCGACTCGTCAGTGCCGGCGAACATGGAGCCGAGCATCACGGCGTGGGCGCCGGCGCCGAGCGCCTTGGCCACATCGCCGGAGTAGCGGATGCCGCCGTCGGCGATCAGGGGCACGTCCGACTTGGCGAGCGCCTCCGCCACGTCCTGGATGGCGCTGATCTGCGGCACGCCCACGCCCGCGACGATGCGCGTGGTGCAGATCGAGCCCGGGCCGATGCCGACCTTGACGCCGTCGGCGCCATGATCCACCAGCGCCTTCGCGCCGTCGGCGGTGCCTACGTTGCCGCCGATGACCTGCACCTGCGGGTACTTCTTCTTGATCCACTGCACGCGATCGAGCACGCCCTGCGCATGGCCGTGCGCCGTATCCACCACCAGCACGTCGGCACCCGCCTCGATCAGCGCGGCGACGCGTTCCTCGGTGCCCTCCCCTACGCCCACCGCCGCACCCACGCGCAACTTGCCCTGTGCGTCCTTGCAGGCGTTCGGGTGCTCCGTTTCCTTCATGATGTCCTTGACCGTCACCAGGCCCTTCAGCCGCCATTCCGCGTCCACCACCAGCACGCGCTCCAGGCGGTGCTTGTGCATGAGCGCCTTGGCCTCGTCGCGGCTCGCCCCTTCGCGCACGCTGATCAGGTCCTTCTGCGGCGTCATGATGCTCTTCACCGGCTGGTCGAGCTTGGTCTCGAAACGCAGGTCGCGGTTGGTGACGATGCCGACCACCTTGCCCGCCTTGACCACGGGAAAGCCGGAAATCTTGTGCTGCTTCTGCAGCGCCATCACCTCGCGCACCGTCATCTCCGGCGTCACGGTCATCGGGTCGCGCAGCACGCCGGATTCGAAGCGCTTCACCTTGGCAACCTCGGCCGCCTGCGCCTCGGGTGGCAGGTTCTTGTGCACGATGCCGAGACCGCCTTCCTGCGCGAGGGCGATCGCCAGGCGCGCTTCCGTCACCGTGTCCATGGCAGCGGACACGAGCGGGATATTCAGTTCGAGCTTTCGGGTGAGGCGGGTCTTGAGGGAGACTTCGCGCGGCAGGACGCGGGAGTGCGCGGGAAGGAGGAGGACATCGTCGAAGGTCAGCGCCTTCTGGATGACGCGCATGATCAGCCTTTCACGCAAAGCGGCATTATACTCGCGTCCACGGATTGCGCTTTCGCGCGTTGAAGGCAGGAGAGGATTTCACCATGCTGCTGCGAGTCCTGGTTTGCGCGCTGTCGCTCGCCGTCGCCGCCGGCGCGTCAGCGCAGACGTATCGCTGGGTCGACAAGGACGGCAAGGTGCGCTACGGCGACACGCCGCCGCCGGGCGTGGCGGCCAAGCAGCTGAGCGCGCCCCAGGGCGGCGGCAGCAGCGCCGCGCCCGCTGCCGCCGACGCGGCGGCCAAGGGGGCGAAGAAAGGCCCGCTCTCTCCCGCCGAGCAGGAAAAGGATTACCGCAAGCGCCAGGCGGACGCGCAAAAAGCTGCCGCCAAGTCCGAGCAGGAACAGAAGGACGCGCAGACCCGCATCGACAACTGCAACCGCGCCCAGGCGGCGCTGCGCACGCTGCAAAGCGGCCAGCGCGTGATGATCACGGACAAGCAAGGCGAGCGCTACTACCTCAACGACGACGAGATCGCAAAGCAGAAGGCCGTCGCGGAGCAGCAGGTCAGCGACTGGTGCAAGTGAGCGCGCGGCGCTGAGCCGCGCCCGCGCGTTCGACTAGATGCGGCGCCGCGCCCGGCGCCGGCGCGCCTCCTTGGGATCCGCGGCGAGCGGGCGCAGGACTTCGACGCGGTCGCCGTCCGTGAGTTTCGTGTCCAGCGGCACGCGACGCCCGTAGATGGCGGCGCCGTGCTCCGCCCGTACGCCGGCTGCGGCGAGTGCGCCGCGCACCGTGGCGCCCTCCTGCAGCGCGAGCTGGCGGCGCTCGCCCCCGTGGGGCCAGGCGCACACCACTTCAACGCGCAAGCCTGGCATGCACGTCGTCGGCGCGGCGCTTGAAGGCGTCCACCATCGTGTCCGCAATCGAATCGAAGAGAGGCGCGAGCGCCTTGGCGGCGAGGCCGCCGGCGAGCTGGTAGGCCATCGCAAACTCGATGCGCGCGGCGTGCGCGCCGAGCGCATGGAAGCGCCAATGCGCCTCGAGGTGCCGGAACGGGCCCTCCAGCAAGCGCATGTCGATCGCCTCGGGAGGCCGGTTGCGGTTCTCGGTGCTGAACTCGTAGCGCAGGCCCTGCAGGCCCACGCTGAGCGTGGCGACTGTGCGATCCGTGGTCCGTTCGCGCACGCGCGCGTCCCGGCACCAGGGAAGGAAGCGCGGGTAGGACTCGATGTCCTCCACCAGTGCGAAGAGCTCGCCCGCGGAATGCTCGACGATCGCCGAACGCGAGATGCGCTTCATGGGAGAATCGCAGCCCTGACGCGCACCGCCCCGGCATGTCCATCGTCCAGAACCGCAAGGCGTTCCACGACTACTTCATCGAGGAGCGCTATGAGGCCGGCCTCGCCCTGCAGGGCTGGGAGGTCAAGGCCATCCGTGCCGGGCGCGCACAGCTCGCCGATGCCTACGTGCTGATCAAGGGCGAGGAGCTCTGGCTGATCGGCGGCAACATCACGCCGCTCGCCACCGTGTCCACACACTACACGCCCGACCCCGCGCGCACCAGGAAGCTCCTGCTGCGCGCCGAGGAGATCCGGCGCCTGATCGGCAAGGTGCAGCAGCGCGGCTACGCGCTCGTGCCGCTCGACCTGCACTACAGCAAGGGGCGCATCAAGCTCGAGCTGGGCCTGGCGCGCGGCAAGCTCAAGCACGACAAGCGGGCGGCCGAGCGCGAGAAGGACTGGCAGCGCGAGAAGCAGCAGCTGCTACGCCGCCGCTGAGCGCAGCTCCCGCGGCGGCTCGGCGAGCGCAAGCCAGGTGGTGACCACGGTATCCGGATTGAGCGACAGGCTCTCGATGCCCTGCTCCATCAGCCAGCGCGCGAAGTCCGGGTGGTCGGACGGGCCCTGGCCGCAAATGCCGACGTACTTGCCCTGCTTGCGGCAGGCCTGGATCGCCTGCGCGAGCAGCACCTTGACGGCGGCGTCGCGCTCGTCGAAGGCCTCCGCCACCAGTCCCGAGTCGCGATCCAGGCCGAGCGTGAGCTGCGTCAGGTCGTTCGAGCCGATCGAGAAGCCGTCGAAATGCTCGAGGAATGCGTCGGCAAGCACTGCGTTGGAGGGCAGCTCGCACATCATCACGATACGCAGGCCGTTCTCGCCGCGGCGCAACCCGTTCTTCGCCATCAGCTCCACCACCGCGCGCGCCTCCTGCACGGTGCGCACGAAGGGCACCATCAGCTCGACGTTGGTCAGGCCCAGCTCGCCGCGCACCTTGCGCAGCGCCGCGCATTCCAGCTCGAAGCACTCGCGGAAGCTCGCCGCCAGGTAGCGCGCCGCGCCGCGGAAGCCCAGCATCGGGTTCTCCTCGTCCGGCTCGTAGCGCTCGCCGCCGAGAAGCTTGCGGTACTCGTTCGACTTGAAGTCCGAGAGGCGCACGATCACCGGCTTCGGCCAGAACGCAGCGGCAATGGTGGCCACGCCCTCGACCAGCTTCTCGCGGAAGAAATCCTTCGGCGTGCCGTAGCCGCGCGCGGCAGCTGCCACGGCGACGCGCAACTCTTCGGGAAGGTCGGGATACTCCAGGCAGGCCCGCGGGTGGATGCCGATCTCGTTGTTGATGACGAATTCCAGCCGCGCAAGGCCCACGCCCGCATTGGGCAGCTGCGCGAAGCTGAAGGCGAGCTGCGGGTTGCCGACGTTCATCGCGATCTTCACCGGCAGCGGCGGCATCTCGCCGCGCGCCACCGCGGTCACCTCGAACGGCAGGCTCCCCTC
>DASWBP010000147.1:0-11094 GCA_036390555.1 Burkholderiales bacterium
CGTTCTCCACGTCCTCGACCGTCACGGCACCGTGGGGCCCGCTGCCCGTCAGCTTGTCGATGTCCACGCCGAGCTCGCGCGCGTGCTTGCGCGCGGCCGGTGACGCCGGGTGGCGCGTGAACGCCGGCGGCAGCGGGCAACGGGCCCAGGGGCGGGCACGTCCTCGACCGTGACCGCACCGTGCGGCCCGGTGCCCGCGACGTTGTCGATATCCACGCCGAGCTCGCGCGCGTGCTTGCGCGCGGCGGGCGATGCCGGGTGGCGCGTGCCAGCCGGCGGTAGCGTGCTCGGCACGAGCGTGGGTCCCGCCGTGCCTGCCGTTGGCGGCGTGCTCGGCACCAGCGTGGGTCCCGCCATGCCTGCCGGCGGCGGCGCGCTCGGCACCAGCGTCGGTCCCGCCATGCCTGCCGGCGGCGGCGTGCTCGGCACGAGCGTGGGTCCTGCCGTAGCGGGCATGCCGGCTGGCCTCGCTGCGGCCGCAGGCGCCGCAAGCCGCGGCGGCGCGCTTTCACCCGGCGCCAGGAGCCGCGCCATCACCGTGCCCACCGGAATCTTCTCGCCGGGCCTGGTGACGAGCTCGTGCACCACGCCGTCCTGCCAGACCTCGACGTCCACCGCCGCCTTGGGCGTCTCGACCACGGCGATGAGGTCGCCGCGCTTCACGCGGTCGCCGGGCTTCACCTTCCACTCGATGAGCTTGCCCTCGTCCATGTCGGCGCCGAGGGAGGGCAGCTTGAATTCGATCATCAGGCGAGCCTGCGGAAGATTTCCGGTGCGATGGCGCCGGCCGCCATGATGCCACCCATCATCGCGCCCGTGATGCCCGGGCTCGCGGCGTCCTGCCCGGCGAGGTAAAGGCCCTTGAGCGGCGTCCGGATGCCCAGGCTGCGCGACAGGAGACGCGCCGGCGTCGGCGCAAGACTGTACACCGCGCCGCGTGGCGAGCGGATGTAGTGCGCCATGGTGAGCGGCGTGGAGACCTCGCTGTAGCGGACCAGCGGCGCGATGCGGGGAAAGCACCGCTTGAAGTGCGCCAGCAACCGATCGCCTAGCATCGTCTTGTAGCGCGCGTACGCCTCGGGTCGGTGGCCCAGGCTCGAATCCTGCCAGGGCGCAAACGCTTCCCAGTCCACCCACACCACGGCCTCCGCCGTATGCCGCTGCTGCGGCCCCGGGTCATGGGCCGCGTCCTTCAAGGAAGGAAACGAGACGAACATGAGAGGCGGCTCCGTGCGCTCCGGGTCCCGCCAGGTCGCCGCGCCCGTGTCCCAGGTGCCGTAGATCCAGTGATTGGCGGTGGTTGCGCCTGCGGCGCGAATGTCGCCCGCGAGCCCGAGGTAGAGCCCTACGTGGCAGGGCGTGAGCTCGAGGGAGAGGATGTCGCGCACCCACGGCGCATCGCGCAACTCCGCCGGCAGCAGCGATTCGACCGTGTTGCGCGCGCCGGCAGCGGAAATCACCGCCGCCGCGCGATGCTCGCTGCCATCGGCGAGCCGGGCGCCGGCCACGCGTCCGCCCTCGACGAGCAGGCGCTCGACGCGCGCATTGAGCGCCACTGCGCCGCCCGCTCGCTCGATCACCGGCACCAGGGCCTTGGCGAACACCCCGGCGCCGCCCACCGGATAGCGGCTGCCCCCGAGAAAATGGCGCATCACCTCCGCGTGCATCGCGAAACTTCCGCTGCGCGGGGAGCCGCCGTGGTCGGGCCATTGCGCGGAGAGCAGCGCGCGCAGCTTCGGGTCGCTCACCGTTTCCCGCAGCACGTCGTCGATGCTGCGCGCCACCCAGCGCCCAATGAGCCCGCGCGTCCACCAGCGATAGGCAGCTGCCAGGGGTCCCGGCAGCGCGCGCATGCGAAACACGGCCATTGCCGCGCGCTGTGCGCCGTCCAGCGCGCCGAAGAAGCCGTCGATCTCGCTTGCCGCCGCGGGAAAGCGCTGCTTGAGGCTGCCGCGCGTGGCCTCCTCCGGGCTGGCGAAGGAGAACTCGAAGCCGTCCGGGAAATGCACCGTATCGAAGGTGGCGCCGGTCGGCGCGACCTCGATGCTCCCCTCGGAAATCCAGTCGAGCAGTTGCACGCCCTGCGCGCCCATGTCCCCGAGGTAGTGCAGGCCAACGTCCCAGGTATAGCCTTCGCGCGAGAAGGTCTGCGTCAGGCCGCCGGCCACGAAGTGCTGCTCGAGCACCAGCACCTTGCGGCCGCACTTGGCGAGCGCGGCGGCGCAGGCGAGCCCGCCGATGCCCGAGCCGATGACGATCGCGTCCCAGCGCGGAGCGCTCACGCGAACAGTCCTTTCACGGCGGCGACGATCTTCTCCGGCTGCGGCAGCGCCGCTTCCTCCATGTGCCGGGCGTAGGGGACAGGCACCTCCTCGCTGCACACGCGCGCCACCGGCGCATCGAGGTCGTAGAAACCCTCCTCCATGATGCGCGCCATCACTTCCGCCGCGAGGCTGCCGCTCCGCCAGTTCTCGTCCACCACCACGGCGCGGCGCGTCTTCTTCACCGACTCGAGCACCGGCGCCATGTCGAGCGGCCGCAGCACGCGCAGGTCGATCACCTCGCCGTCCACCTGCTCGGCGGCCTTCACCGCCTTGGGCAGGCAGGCGCCGTAGGTGACGAGCGTCACCTTCGAGCCCGCGCGGCGCACGCGCGAGGAGGCGATGTCCACCCTGGCGTGGGGCGCCTCGCCCTTGGTCTCGAAGAGCGCCGGGTATTCGAAGATGATCACCGGGTCGGGCTCCGCGAGCGCCGCGCCGAGCATGCCGCGCCCGTCCTCGGGCGTCGCGGGCGCCACCACCTTGATGCCCGGGATGTGCGCAAACCAGCCTTCCAGGCTGTGCGAGTGCTGCGCCGCGAGCTGGCGCCCCGCGCCGGTGGACATGCGCACGATGAGCGGCACCGCGAGCTGGCCGCCCGACATGTGCCGCAGGAGCGCCGCGTTGTTCACGATCTGGTCCAGCGCGAGCAGGCTGAAATTCACCGTCATCACTTCCACGATCGGCCGCATCCCGCCGAGCGCCGCGCCCACGCCCGCGCCGACGAAGCCGAGCTCCGAGAGCGGCGTGTCGCGCACGCGCTCCGGGCCGAACTCTTCAAGCAGGCCCTTGCTCACGGCGTAGGTGCCGCCGTACTTGCCCACGTCCTCGCCCATCAGGAAGACGCGCGGATCGGCGGCGAGCGCCTCGCGCAGGCCCTGGCGCAATGCCTCGCGGTAGGTGATGGTCATGCAGCGCCTCGCTCCCTTGGGGCGCTCACGGCGCAGTGACGTGCCGCGTGAGTTCCTCCACCGGCTCCCACGTGCCGGCCTCGGCGAAGGCCACCGCCTCGTCCACTTCGGCCAGCGCGGCGCGGTCCATCGCGAGGAACTGCTCTTCGGTCAGGTACCCCTGCAACTTCAAGCGCGCGGTGAAGGTGTGAATCGGCCCGCGCGTCTTCCACGCTTCCACCTCGCGCTTGTCGCGGTAGAGCTCCGGGTCGAACATCGAGTGCGCGCGGAAGCGGTAGGTGCGGAATTCGACGAACACCGGGCCGCCTCCCTCGCGCACGCGCTCGCAGGCCTGCCTGGCCGCATCGAGCACCGACACGACGTCCATGCCGTCCGCCTTGAGCGTCGCCATGCCGAAGGCCGCCGCCTTCACGCACAGGTCGGTCTGCGACTCCGAGCGCCCGAGCGCGGTGCCCATCGCGTAGAGGTTGTTCTCGCAGAGGAACGCCACCGGCAGCTGCCAGAGCTGCGCGAGGTTCATGGACTCGTGGAAGGCGCCTTCGGCGACCGCGCCCTCGCCGAAGAAGCAGGCCGTCACGCGCCGCTCGCCCTTGAGTTTCGCGGCGAGCGCCATGCCCACCGCGAGCGGCAGCCCGCCGCCGACGATCGCATTGCCGCCGTAGAAGCGCCTGGAGGCATCGAACAGGTGCATCGAGCCGCCGCGCCCGTGCGAGCAGCCCTCCTGCTTGCCGTACATCTCGGCCATGATCGCGCCCATCGGCACGCCGCGCAGCAGCGCGTGGCCGTGCTCGCGGTAGGTGGCGACCACGTTGTCCTCGGGCGTGAGCGCGCGCATCGCCCCCGCGGCCACCGCCTCCTCGCCGATGTAGAGATGCAGGAACCCCCGGATCTTCTGCTGGCCGTAGAGCTCGGCGCACTTCTCCTCCATGCGCCGCACGCGCAGCATGTCGGCAACCAGGCTGCGCGAGAGCCCGGCCGCGAGAGGTACCGGGCCCGAAGGAGGGGGAGGAACGCTGCTCATCCGCCGGACTCCAGCGTGGAGGTGTCGCCTTCGGGAAGCCCCAGCTCGCGCGCCTTGAGCAGGCGCCGCATGATCTTGCCGCTCCTCGTGTGCGGCAGCGCCGTGGCGAACTCGATTTCCTTGGGGGCGACCGCCGCGCCAAGGCGCTTTCTTGCGTGGCCGAGGATCTGCGCGCGCAGCTCTTCGCTCGGCGCGTGCCCCGCCTTGAGCATGACGAAGGCCTTCACCACCTCGCCCACCACCGGGTAGGGCTTGCCGATGACGCCCGCCTCCGCGACCGCGGGATGCTCCATCAGCGCGCTTTCCACCTCGAACGGCCCGATCAGGTGCCCGGCGGACTTGATGACGTCGTCGGCACGCCCGACGAACCAGAAGTAGCCATCGGCGTCGCGCTTGGCGAGGTCGCCGCTGAAATACCAGCCCTCGGCGAAGCACTTCCGGTAGCGCTCCTCCTGCCCGAGGTAGGCGCGGAACATGGAAGGCCAGCCGGCGCGCAGCACGAGCTCGCCCTCGGCATCGGGCGCCTCGACCCAGCGCACGCCCTTCTCGTCGCGGCGCGCCAGGCGCGCCTCGATGCCCGGCAAGGGCTTGCCCATCGAGCCGGGCTTCACGTCCATCGCCGGCGTGTTGGCGATCATGATGCCGCCCGTCTCCGTCTGCCACCAGTTGTCGTGGATCGGCATGCCGAAGGCGTCCATGCCCCACCACACCGCCTCGGGATTGAGCGGCTCGCCCACGCTCGCGATGAAGCGCAGGCGCGGGAAGCGGAAGCGCTTTGCCGTCTCGACGCCCGACTTCATCAGCATGCGCAGCGCGGTCGGGGCGGTGTACCAGACGCTCACGCCCTCTTCCTGCAGGATGCGGTACCAGCGCTCCGCGTCGAAGTCGGCCTCGTCCACGACGCTGGTGACGCCGTGCACGAGCGGCGCGACGATGCCGTAGGACGTGCCGGTGATCCAGCCGGGGTCGGCGGTGCACCAGAAGATGTCGTCGTCGTGCAGGTCGAGCGCCACCTGTCCGGTGGCGTAGTGCATCGCCACCGCGCCGTGCACGTGCACCGCTCCCTTGGGCATGCCGGTGGTGCCGCTCGTGAAGTGCAGGAACGAGGCGTCCTCGGGCCCCGTGCGCTCGATCGCGAACGTCTCCGCGGCCTTGTCGAGGAGCGCGCGCGCCTCCGGCGCATCGACGCGCAGCACATGCTTGAGCGTGGGCATCTCGGCGGCGACCTTCTTCACCTTGCGCTCGTAGAGCGCATCGGTGGTCACCAGCACCTTGCCCCCGCCCAGGTTGATGCGCGTCTTGAGCGGCTCGGGACCGAAAGCGGAAAACAGCGGCGACACCGCGGCGCCGCACTTCAGCGCGCCGAGCACCGCGGCGTAGAGCTCCGGGACGCGGCCGCAGAGCACGAACACCACGTCGCCCTTCGCGATGCCGAGCGAGCGATAGACGTTGGCGAAGCGGCTGGAGAGCGCGGCGAGCTCCCGATAGGTGATCTCGCGGCGCGCGCCCTGCGCGCCCAGCCAGCGGATCGCCACGCGCGCCGCGCGCGGACCCGCCGCGTGGCGCTCCACCGCCTCGTACGCGATGTTCAGCCCGCCGCCGGGCAACCCGGCCAGCCTGCCCCGCGCTTGCTCGAAGGAAAGCGCCGGATTCGGCGTCACGCGCAGGTCGGCGGGCTGCTTGCGGATGACGAGCGCACGCTCCATGCCGCAATGCTCGCCGATGCCCTGCAAACCCGTTTGATGTACGTCAATCCGCCCGGGACAGTCCCGCTGCGCGGCGCGACGCTCAGGCGCGCAGCGGCGCGAGCGTCAGGCAAGGAGCGGCGCGAGCGTCAGGTAAGGAGCGGCGCGAGCGCCGCGGCGGCGATCCCCGCGGGCGCTGCGTAGCGCAAGGTCCAGCGCAGCCGCGCGGCGCCCGCCGCGCCCAGGCGCAGCTCCGCCACATAGAAGGACACGGGCAGCACCCAGCCCGCGAACACGCAGAGCAGAAAGCCGCCGACCGGCAGCATCAGGTTGGAGGTGAGGTAATCGAGGAGATCGAACACGGTTGCGCTGGCGAAGCCGGGCAGCGCGCTGAGCGGATGCCAGTCCGCCCACAAGTTGAACGAGAGCACCGTGGCAAGGCCGCCGGCGAAGCACGCGGCGGCGAGCGCCGCCGTGGCGCTTGCGCGCCGCCAGGCGTAGCGCCGCACCAGCAGCGCGACACCCAGCTCGAGCAGCGAGATCGCCGAGGCGAGCGCGGCGACAGCCAGCAGCGCGAAGAACGCGAACGCGGCGAGCGTGCCGTAGGGCATCGCGCCGAAGGCAAGCGGCAGCGTGACGAACACCAGGCCCGCGCCGCTCGCCGGATCAAGGCCGTGCGCGAAGACGACGGGGAACACCGCAAAGCCCGCGAGGAACGAGATCGCCGTGTCCGCCGCCACCGCGACCACCGCCGACTGGCGCAGGTTGATGTCCGTCCCGGCATAGGCGGCATAGGTGATCATCAAGCCGAGCCCCACGCCGATCGAGAAGAAGCCCAGCCCGAGCGCCTCGAGCGCCACGTGCGGCGCGAATGCCGCGGGATCGAAGCGGAAGAGAAAGGCGAGCGTCGCGCGCAGGTCGCCCTGCAGCGACGCGTACAGCGCCGCCGCGAGCATCAGCAGCGCGAGCAGCGGCATCAGCACCCTCGCCGCCGCCTCAATGCCGCCGCGCACGCCGCGCCACACCACCGCGGCGGTGAGCGCCATGAAGGCACCGTGGTAGGCGCTCATCGCGAGCGGCGAGGCGAGCAGCGCGTCGAACTTCGCCTGCACGGCGCGCGGGTCCCTCCCCGGCAGGCCGGCCAGCGCGGTGTCCACCGCGTACGCGAGCGTCCAGCCGCCGATCACCGAATAGAAGCTGAGGATGAGAAGGCCCGTGACGATGCCGAAGGCGCCGAGCGCGGACCAGCGCGCAGCCGCGCCCTGCGCAACGGCGACGCGCGCCAGGCTGGTCGCCGCGTCGGCGCCGCCGCGCCGGCCGATCGCGAACTCGGCGAACAGCAGGGGCACGACGACGAGCGCCAGGCCCGCGAGGTAGAACAGGACGAACGCGGCGCCGCCGTTTGCGCCCACCTCGTAGGGGAACTTCCAGATGCTGCCGAGGCCCACCGCGGAGCCGATCGCCGCGAGGATGAATCCCGACCGCCCGGACCAGGTCTCTTCGCGCGCGCTCATGCTGCGAATGATCCTGCGGGCGGCGCGCGCCGCCGGCTTTGACCTACGTCAAGCGACCCCGCGCGCGGGCCGCGACAATGCAGCATGGCCGAGTATCCGCTGCACCTCGCGCGCCGCCGGACGCTCGCCGACGGGCGCACGGTGATGATCCGCCCGATCCGCGCCGAGGACGAGCCGCGCACCCGCGAGTTCTTCGCGCAGCTCTCCGACGCGAGCCGCCAGCAGCGCTTCATGAAGTTCGTGCACGCGGTCTCGGAGCACCTGGTGCACTTCTTCACGCACGTCGACTACGACCGGCACATGGCCTTCGTCTGCGAGGCGACGGTCGCGGGCCGCCCGGACCTCATCGGCGAGGCGCGCTACATCGCCAACCCGGACGGCCGCAGCTGCGAATTCGCGGTGGTGGTGGCCGATGAATGGCACAAGACCGGCGTAGCCGGCCTGCTGATGGAGGCGCTGATCCGCGCGGCACAGGCGCGCGGCTTCGAGACCATGGAGGGCCTGGTGCTGCGCGAGAACCACGACATGCTGAAGTTCGTGCGTGCGCTCGGCTTCGAGGCCACTCCCGATCCGGTAGAGTCCACCATGATGAGGGTGGAGAAGAAACTTTGAGCGCGCCGGTCTTCACGGCGCGCGCGCTCACCAAGACCTACCGCATGGGCGAATCGGAAGTGCATGCGCTGCGCGGCGTCGACCTGGAGATCCGCGCCGGCGAGTTCATCGTGCTGCTGGGTCCCTCGGGCAGCGGCAAGTCTACGCTGCTCAACATCCTCGGCGGCCTGGACACGCCCACCTCCGGCGACGTCAGGTTCCTCGAGCACCAGCTCACCGGCGCCGACGAGGCCGAGCTCACGCGCTACCGGCGCGAGCACGTGGGCTTCGTGTTCCAGTTCTACAACCTGATCCCCGCGCTCACCGCGCGCGAAAACGTCGCGCTGGTGACCGACATCGCCGAGCACCCGATGCGCGCCGAGGAGGCGCTCAGCTGGGTGGGCCTCGGCGAGCGGCTCGACCACTTCCCGTCGCAGCTTTCCGGCGGCGAGCAGCAGCGCGTGGCGATCGCGCGCGCCATCGCCAAGCGCCCGCAGGTGCTGCTGTGCGACGAGCCCACCGGCGCGCTCGACTACGAGACCGGCAAGCTGGTGCTCGAGGTGATCGCCAAGATCAACGCCGAGCTCGGCACCACCGCCATGGTGATCACGCACAACGCGGCGATCGCCGGCATGGCCGACCGCGTGCTGCGCCTGGGCAACGGCCGCGTCGTCGGCGAGGAAACACCCGCGCGCAAGCTCACGCCGGCGGAGATCTCCTGGTGAACGTCAGCTCGCTCGATCGCAAGCTGCTGCGCGACCTGTGGGCCACCAAGACGCAGGTGGTGTCCATCGCGCTGGTCATCGCCTGCGGCATCGGCGGCTACATCGGCTCGCTCTCGACCTACACCTCGCTCATGTGGTCGCGGCAGCACTACTACGACACCGCGCGCTTCGCGCACGTCTTCGCCACCGCCAAGCGCGCGCCGGCGGCGCTGGCGCAGAAGATCCACGCCATCCCCGGCGTGTCGGAAGTCGAGATGCGCGTGGTGCGCGACGCCCAGCTTTCCATCCCCGGCGTGGTGCCGCCGATGATCGCGCGCCTCATCGGCTACGACTTCGCGCACCCGGCAGGCATGAACCGCCTGACACTCAAGGCCGGACGCTGGCCCGCGCCGGGCGTCAAGGGCGAGGTGGTGGTCAACCAGAGATTTCTCGAGGCGCGCAGCCTCGCGCTCGGACAGCACCTCAACGTGCTCCTCAACGGCAAGCTCGAGCGCCTCGCGGTGGTCGGCGCCGTGCTCACGCCCGAGTACATCTACGCCACGCGCGGCGGCGGCATGCCCGACGACGAGTGGTTCGCGGTGCTGTGGATCGACGCGCAGTCGCTCGCCGCCGCGTTCAACATGGAAGGCGCCTTCAACTCCGTGCTGCTGCGGCTGCAGCGCGGCGCCTCGGCGGAGTCGGCGGTGGAGGCGCTCGACCGGCTGCTCGAGCCCTACGGCGGCTTCGGCGCCGTGGGGCGCGCCGACCAGGTGTCCGACAAGATCCTGTCGCAGGAGATCGACCAGCAGAAGATCTTCGGCACCGTGCTGCCGGCCATCTTCCTGCTGGTCGCGGCGTTCATCCTCAACGTGGTGCTGCACCGGCAGGTGAATGCGCAGCGCGGCGAGATCGCGGCGCTCAAGGCACTCGGCTATCCCGACCGCGCGATCGCCGTGCACTACCTCAAGTTCGCCTCCGTCATCGTGCTGCTCGGCGCGGCATTCGGCATCTGGCTCGGCAACTGGCTCGGCCATGCCATGACGGGCCTCTACACGGACGTCTTCCACTTCCCCCAGTTCCATTACCGCATGGAACCCTGGCTCGTGCTCTCCGGCGCGGGCGCCGCCTTGCTGGCGGCATTCGGCGGCGCGCTCGCGGCGATCCGCGGCGTGGTGCGCCTGCACGCCGCCGAAGCCCTGCGCCCGCCCGCGCCCGCAGAGTTCCGGCCGTTGCTCATCGAGCGCCTGGGTTACGCCGAGGCGCTCACGCCGTCGCAGCGCATGATCATGCGCAATCTCGAAAGGAAGCCCGTGCGGGCGGCGATCACCGTGGCCGGCATCGCCGGCTCGGTGGCGATCCTCATCGCCGGCACCTTCTGGGGCGATGCCCTCGAGTGGTTCATGGACGTGCAGTTCAACCGGGTGCAGCGCTCGCAGGTCAACGTCGGCTTCGCCGAGCCGGTGCCGCGCGATGCGCTCTGGGAGCTCGCGCGCCTGCCCGGCGTCAAGCAGGCCGAGGTGATGCGCTCGATCCCCGTGCGCCTGCGCGCCGGCCACCGCCGCTACCGCACGGCGCTCAACGGCGTCGCCGACGGCTCGCAGCTGCAGCGCATCCTCGACGCGGAGCTGCGCGAGTCGCATCCCCTGCCCGGCGGCGTGCTGCTCACCACGCGCCTCGCCGAGCGCCTCGGCGTCGCGCCGGGAGACGAGGTTTACGCCGAGCTGCTCGAGGGCGAGCGCATCAAGGCGCCGTTGCGCGTCAGCGGCACGGTGCGCGAGCTCGCCGGCATGAACGCCTGGATGCGCCTGGAGGACTTGAACCGCCTGGCGCGCGAGAGCGCGATGGTGTCCAGCGCCGGGCTGCTCGTCGACCGCGCGGACGAGGCCAGGCTGCTCGAGCGCCTCAAGCAGGTCCCCGCCGCCGCGGTGGTCATCGTCAACCGCACGCTGGTGGACACCTTCCGCGAGACGAGCGCGCGCAACGTGCTGTTCTTCACCGCGATCCTCTCCGCCTTTGCCGCCACCATCGCGGTGGGGGTGGTGTACAACAACGCCCGCATCCAGCTCGCCGAGCGCGCCTGGGAGCTTGCCAGCCTGCGCGTGCTCGGCTTCACGCGCGCCGAGGTCTCGGTGCTGCTGCTGGGCGAGCTCGCCCTGGAGATCGCCGCCGCCATCCCGCTCGGCTTCCTCGCCGGCTTCTGGCTCGCGGCGCTGCTGCTCGCCCTCATGCCGCACGAGATGATCGAGTTCCCGCTGATCATCGCCCCGCAGACCTACCTCTACGCCGGTGCGGTGGTGGTGGCGGCCGGCGTGGTGAGTGCGCTCATCGTGCGCAATCGCATAGATAATCT
>DASWBP010000148.1:0-6893 GCA_036390555.1 Burkholderiales bacterium
CGCCCTTCGCGGTGCATTTCGCGCAAGTCAACGAGATGGACGGCTTCTTCCTGACCGCGCGCAAGCCCGATCCAGCCTTCGCCTGGAAGAAACTCGAGGGCGCCGAAGTGGTCACCTTCAAGGGCGGCCAGCCGCACGCCATGTTCAGGTATGCCTGCCACCGCGCGGGCATCGACTACGCGAAGATCAAGCTCGTCTGCCCCGGCGGCCCCGCCGACATCGACCGCGCCTTCCGCGAAGGCCAGGGGCAGTATGTCCACCAGCAAGGGCCCTTCCCCCAGCAACTGCAAGCCGATGGCGTGGGCCACATCGTCGGCCAGGTCGGCCCGCTGATCGGCCCCTGCGGCTTTTCCAGCCTGGCGGCGACACGCGAGTGGCTGAAGACGGACATGGCGAGGGCGTTCATGCGCGCCTACCGCAAGACCCGCGCCTACATGAACGCGACGCCCGCCGCGCAGATCGCGCGCGCGGAGAAGCCCTACTTCCCGAAAATCGACGAGCGCGTGCTCGCCGATTGCATCGCGACCTACCAGAAGCTCGGTTGCTGGACGCCACACGTGGAGATCACGCCGGCGGCCTACGAGAAGACGCTCGACATCTTCGAGTACAACGGGCAGCTCAAGCAGCGCTACCGCTACGAACAGGTCTGCGCGCTGCCGCCGGCGCCCTGAGCGGCGCACCCGGCGCTCGCCGCTGGCGCCGCCTTTGGCGCGGGCTGCTCAGCGCGGCTTCTCGCCCACGCCCTTGAAGAAGGTGTAGCAGAACACGCCGTCCGCCCCGGCAGTCCTGTAGAGGTCGCGGATGCCTGCGTCGAACAGCGCGGGCTGTGCGATGCCCGCGGCGATTGCCGATGAGCGCACGCCTTCCACCATCGCGGTGAATGTCCTCCTGGTGAATCCCTCGACCAGCTGCGGCCGGCTCGCGTCCGCGTAGACCATGCGCGGCGACACCTGCACCCCTTCGAAGCCCGAGGCAAGGAGCAGCGGATAGAGCCGCCGGCCGATCATGGCGTCGCCACCCGAGCGGTGCTGCAGCTCGACCAGGCAGCCGATCGCCTCGCGCGCCGCGCCGCTATCAGGATGGAAGAAAGCCGAGCCGTGGTCGCCCTCGATCACGGTGATGCTGCCGCCCGGCCTGAGGACGGCTTTGAGCTTCGCGAGGGCTGCCTCGGGACGCGCGAGATGCTCGAGCACGAAGCAGAGGAAGACGTGGTCGAAGGATCCGGCCGTGTACGGCAGGTCGAAGAGGTCCGCCTGCCGGAACTGCACGTTGGCAAAGCCCGCCGCCTCGACCCGCGCCATGGCCTCGGACAGCGAGCCGGCCGAGACGTCGATCGAAGTGAACCGCGCGCCCGGGCTGTTGCGCGCGAGCGTCACGGTCTGTGCCCCGGTGCCACAGCCGGCTTCCAGCACCGTGCTGCCTGCAGGATACGCGGTGTCGGCGTGCAGCAGGTCCACGAGCGACCGCGCCTGGTCCTGGAGCCGCTCGCTTTCGCGCGCGTGGTAACCGTGCACGTAAGCGTCCGTCATGCCGCGCGCCTATTTGAGGATCGGCCGCAGGTCTTCGAGCTTGTCGAACAGGTGCCAGACGTAGTCGCGCGTGCCCTTCACCCGGTGCGGGTGCAGGTCGGCGAGCTTCGGGTCGTCGCGGTAGCTGTCGAAGGCCTCCTTGGAGGCCCATTCGACGACGATCATCACCGTGCGCGGCTCGATGCCACCCGTCGCCGCCTCGCGGAACTTGCCGAGCGCCACCACGCGCCCGCCATGCGCCTGCACTTCCTTCGCCGAGCGGCGCGAATAGGCGAGGTACTCGTCGCGGTCTGCGACGTTGAAGAGATTGAGCGCATAGACGGGCTGGGCCATGGATGAGCCTCCAGTTGCGGGTCAGGCGCCAGTCGCGGGATAACCGCGCTGCGCGTATGGAAAGCCCGCGAGCTCGCTGTCGCCGCCGGAATCGGCGAGGAAGTACGCCCTGACCTCGGCAATGCGGCCGCCGCGCATGACATACCACTCCGTGCCGCGCGTCACGATGCGCCGCGGCGCGCCCTTCGGCGTCCAGAACATGCTCCACTCCACCACCACCTCGTCGCCCTGCGCCATGACGTGGTCCACGGTCCAGCGCGCATCGAACTCCTTGCGGTTCTTCACCCAGTAGCGCGCGAAGTGCCCCGCGCCTTGCACCGGCTTGAACCTGCCGGGCAGAAAGTAATGCACCGCATCGGCCGTCAGCGTGGCAAGCAGCGCGTCCAGGTCGCCGGCATTGCAGGCGTCGTAGTAGCGGCGCACGACTGCGACGTTGCCTGCTTGCGTTGTGTCCATGGCGCCTCCTCCGTTCAGCCGACCCACACCCTCGCATTGCGGAACATGCGCATCCACGGCGAATCTTCGCCCGCGCCGTCGGGCGCCCAGGACATCTGCACGCTGCGGAACACACGCTCGGGATGCTCCATCAGGATGGTAAAGCGCCCGTCGGCGGTCGTCAGGCCCGTGATGCCCTCGGGCGAGCCGTTCGGGTTGAGCGGATAGGTCTCGGTGGGCCGGCCGCGGTTGTCCACGAAGCGCGCGGCGACCAGCGCTCCCCGGCGATCAGTGTCGGAGGCGAACTGCGCACGCCCCTCGCCATGCGCGGTGACGCCCGGAATGCGGCTGCCCGCCATGCCGCGGAACACGATCGCGGGGCTCTCCACGATCTCGACCATCACCAGGCGCGCCTCGAACTGCTCGGAGCGGTTGCGCTCGAACGAGGGCCAGTGCTGCGCGCCCGGGACGATCTCCTTCAACGCCGCCATCATCTGGCAGCCGTTGCAGATACCCAGCGCAAAGGTGTCCGCGCGCGCGAAGAACGCCTCGAACTCCTTGCGCGCGCGCGCGTTGAACAGGATGGACTTCGCCCAGCCCTGCCCGCCGCCCAGCACGTCCCCATAGGAAAAGCCGCCGCAGGCGGCATAGCCCTTGAACGACGCCAACGACTGGCGCCCGGTGATCAGGTCGGACATGTGCACGTCCACCGTCTCGAAGCCCGCGCGGTGGAAGGCGGCCGCCATCTCCACCTGGCCGTTGACGCCCTGCTCGCGCAGGATGGCGACGCGCGGCCGCGCCTTCGACGCGACGAAAGGCGCCGTGATGTCTTGCTCTGCATCGAACGTCACCGCGACGTGCAGCCCGGGATCGGCCGTGTCGAGGATGCGGTCGTATTCCTCCTGCGCGCAGTCCGGGTTGTCGCGCAACTTCTGCATCTGGAAGGTGGTCTCGGACCACGCACGCTGCAGGTCCACGCGCTTTTCCGCGAAGAGCGGCTTTGCGTTCCTCGTGAAGCGGATCTCGTCGCGCGCGTTCAGCGCGCCGATGAGGTGCGACACGGGCCCGAGCCCCGCGGCGCGCAGCGCATCCATCACCCGGGTGCGGTCCGCGGCGCGGATCTGGAACACCGCGCCCAGCTCCTCGGCAAAGAGCGCCTTCAGCGTCTGCTCGCGCACGCGGCCCGAGAGCTGCTCTTCGTTGGCGCGCTTGAAGCCGTCCACGTCCTCGGTGAGGCTGTCGTAGGCGAAGCCATCGAGGTTCAGCGTCACGCCGCAGCGGCCCGCGAAGGCCATCTCGCATACCGTGGCGAACAGCCCCCCGTCGGAGCGGTCGTGATAGGCGATGAGCAGTCCCTCGGCAGCGAGCTCTTGCACCGCGCCGAACAAGCCCCTCAGCAGCTTCGGCTCGTCGAGGTCCGGGACTTCCGCGCCAAAGCGCCCGTGCACTTGCGCGAGGATCGAGCCGCCGAGGCGGTTCTTTCCGGCACCCAGGTCCACCAGCACGAGCTCGGTCTCGCCCGCGTCGGTGCGCAGGCGTGGCGTGAGCGTGCCGCGCGCATCCTCCACCGGCGCGAAGGCCGAGACGATGAGCGAGACCGGCGCGACGACCTCCTTGTCCTCCCAGGCCGTGCGCATCGAGAGCGAATCCTTGCCGACCGGGATGGCAACGCCGAGCGCGGGGCAAAGGTCCAGCGCCACCGCCTTCACCGTGTCGTAGAGCGCCGCGTCCTCGCCCGGCGAGCCCGCGGCTGCCATCCAGTTGGCCGAGAGCTTCACGCGATCGAGCGACGCCACGCGCGCCGCAGCGAGGTTGGTGAGCGCCTCGCCCACCGCCATGCGCCCCGAGGCCGGCGCGTTCACCGCCGCAAGCGGCGTCCTCTCGCCCATCGCGAAGGCTTCACCCGCGACGCTATCGAAGTCCATCAGCGTGACTGCGCAGTCGGCCACGGGCGCTTGCCACGGCCCCACGAAGGGGTCCCGCGAACAAAGGCCGCCGACGGTGCGGTCGCCGATCGAAACGAGGAAGGTCTTGTCGGCGACCGCGGGGTGGCGCAGCACGCGATAGGCCGCGTCCTTGAGGTCCACCGCATCGAGCGCGAAGGCGTCGCCCGCGCGAGCAAGGTGCGTGACGTCGCGCAGCATCCTCGGCGGCTTGCCGAGGATCACCTGCAGGTCCACGTCCACCGGCGTGTCCTTGAGTTGCGCATCGGTCACGCGCAGGCGCCCGTCGGCGGTCGCCGTGCCGAGCACCGCGAAGGGGCAGCGCTCGCGCTCGCACAGCGCGCGGAACGCCGCCAGCGATTCCGGAGCGATGGCGAGCACGTAGCGCTCCTGCGCCTCGTTGCACCAGATCTCGCGCGGCGACATGCCCGAGTCCTCGGAGGGCGCCGCGCGCAGCTCGAGGTGCGCGCCGCGGTGCGCCGCATGCGCGAGCTCGGGCATGGCGTTCGACAGCCCGCCCGCACCGACGTCGTGGATGGAGAGGATCGGGTTCGCCTCGCCCAGCTGCCAGCAGCGGTCGATCACCTCCTGCGCGCGGCGCTGGATCTCGGCGTTGCCGCGCTGCACGGAGTCGAAATCGAGGTCGGCGATGTTCGCGCCCGCGCCCATGGAAGACGCGGCACCGCCGCCCATGCCGATGAGCATGCCCGGCCCGCCGAGCTGGATGAGCAGCGCGCCTTCCGGCAGCGCCGCCTTCGCCGAGTCGCGCGCGGCAATGTTGCCGATGCCGCCCGCGATCATGATCGGCTTGTGGTAGCCGCGGCGCACGCCGCCGACCTCCAGCTCGAAGGTCCTGAAGTAGCCCGTGAGGTTGGGCCGCCCGAACTCGTTGTTGAAGCCTGCAGCCCCGATCGGGCCTTCCAGCATGATGGCGAGCGCGTCGACGATGCGGTTGGGCTTGCCGAAGTCCGCCTCCCAGGGGCGCAGCGCGCCGGGAATGCGCAGGTTGGACACGGTGTAGCCGACCAGTCCCGCCTTGGGCTTCGCCCCGCGCCCGGTGGCGCCCTCGTCGCGGATCTCGCCGCCCGCGCCGGTGGCCGCGCCCGGGAAGGGCGCGATCGCCGTCGGGTGGTTGTGCGTCTCGACCTTCATGACCGTGTGCGTGCGCTCCGCGCGCGGCGCGTACACGCCGCCCGCGCCGGGGTAGAAGCGCCGCGCCATGCGACCCTCCATGATCGCGGCGTTGTCGGCGTAGGCGAGCACCGTGCCGAGCGGATTGGCCGCATGCGTGTGCTTGATCATCGCGAACAGCGACTGCTCGCGCCGCTTGCCGTCCACGATCCAGTCGGCATTGAAGATCTTGTGCCGGCAGTGCTCGGAGTTGGCCTGCGCGAACATGGTGAGCTCGGCGTCGGTCGGGTCGCGCCCCATCGCGACGTACGCCGCGCGCAGGTAGTCGATCTCGTCCGCCGACAGCGCGAGGCCGAGGTTGCGGTTGGCTTCCTCGAGCGTAGCCAGCGGCACGCGCGCGAGCGGCCGCGGCGGCACGTGCTGGAAGAGCTGCCCCGCCTCGTCGAACGAGCCAAGCACCGTCTCGGTCATGCGATCGTGCAGCAGGGCGGCGACCGCCGGCGTGCGCGTGCCGCCGCGCACGTAGTAGGCGACGCCCCGCTCGATCCGCCTCACCTTGGCGAGGCCGCAGTTGCGCGCGATGTCGGTCGCCTTCGACGACCAGGGCGAGATGGTGCCGATGCGCGGCACCACGAGGTACAGCGTGTCGCCCGGCGCCGGCTCTTGCGGCGGCGCGCCGTAGCGCAGCAGCCGCTCGAGCACGCGCAGTTCGTCCTCCCCGAGGGGGGCGTCGATCTCGACGAAGTGACGGAATTCGGCCGCGAGGCCGCGGATGCCGGCCTGGGCGGATTGCAGCTGGGGCAGGAGCTTGGAGAGCCGGAATTCCTGCAGCGCTCGCGCGCCGCGGAATTGGAGGAACTTTTGCATCAAGCGGAGCCGGTAAAGCCGGATTATACCGGCCGGCGCCGCGTCACACCGCCCTGCCCTTGGCGCAAGCGCGAAACGAACCAGTCTCCTGCCGTGCGTCGAGACGATACTCGGGAAGTTGCGCGCAGCCCGGCGGCGGCGCCTTCCCCAGCGCCGCGAAGACTCCTCGCCTCAGTGCACGGTGCGTCGGGGGCCTGCGGAACTCGCCCTTCCTGCATTTACGGGCTCAGACAGTCCTCGGCCTGCTTCCCTCCGCACCTGACCCGGCTCGGCGCGTCGCGATGGGGACCCCTGGCGCCACCGCCGGGCTCCGCGCCGCCCGTTGTATGCCCTCGACGTAGCGCAGTGCGACGATGACGTGGTCAGGGGGCCGAATCTGCGCGAGCTTGCGCCAGGCGCAGCTCTACGTTCCGGGTTCAGCCGCACGCCGCTTGCGGCGTGTCGCCTGCAACCGGCTGTTGGGCGCTGCCTGACCCATTACGCATCCCGGCACTAGCTGCGTCGCCATTCCATCACGAATGCGATCGCGAACGCCTCGGCGAGCGCGATGGCAAGCCAGAACGCCAACTCCAAGACGAGCAGCCGAAACGGTTCACCCAACTGATTGAAGGGTGTAAAGAACTCCCAGAAGACGTACGCGAGCACGAACACAAGC
>DASWBP010000149.1:0-6163 GCA_036390555.1 Burkholderiales bacterium
GCCGGCGCGCCTGCAGGATCCCGCGACGCGCGACCTGATGCGCCGCGTCGAGGTAGCCGTGGACCCGCAGCTGGACGCCGCCTTCCCGGCCCAGCGTGCCGCGCGCGTCGCCATCGAAGCTCGAGACGGCCGCCGCGAAGAGTTCCTGCAGCCCACGCGCATCGGCGACCCGGATGCGCCGCTCTCGGACGCGCAGCTCGAGGCGAAATACCTCGAGCTCGCCGCGCCGGTGATGGGCGAGCCGCGCGCCAGGGCGCTGCTCGCGCGCCTGTGGCGGCTGGAGACCGTGCCGAGCCTCGCTGCCTGAGCGCGGCAGAGCGGCTGCCAATCCCGCCCAGCCGCGCCGCCTGACGGTCGAACGGCGGCTTCCGGCACGGCGCCGGGGGCGGCACAATCCACCTGATGCACGCCCGGGCGCAGCTGCCGTGAGCCTCGCGCAAGCGCTCTTCGCGCCGCGCGCCGTCGCGCTGGTGGGCGCCTCGGGCGATGCGCGCAAGAACACCGCGCGCCCGCAGCGCTACCTGAGAAAGCACGGCTATGCCGGGCGCGTGGTGCCGATCAACCCCACGCGCGACGAGGTGCTGGGCGAGCGCGCGTATCCGAGCCTCGCCAAGGCGCCCGCGGGCATCGAGCACGCCTTCGTCATGGCGGGCGGCGAGGCGGTGGAGCAGGCGCTGGAAGACTGCGGCGCGCGCGGCGTGCCGGTGATGAGCGTCTATAGCGACGGCTTCGCCGACGCGGGCGAAGCGGGTGCGGCGCGCCAGGCGAAGCTCGCGGCGCGCGCAAGGGAGCTCGGCGTGCGCCTGCTCGGGCCCAACAGCATGGGCGTGGTCAACCTGCCGGGCAAGTTCGCGCTCACGGTGAACGCCGTGCTCGAGATGGACTCGCCGCCCGCGGGCTGGATCAGCATCGTCTCGCAGAGCGGCACCATGCTCGGCACGATGCTGTCGCGCGGCGCGGCGCGCGGCCTTGGCTTCGCCAAGCTCGTGTCGCTCGGCAACGAGGCGGACCTCGGCGCCGGCGAGATGGTCGAGCTGCTCGCCGCCGACGCCGACACGCGCGTGATCCTGCTCTTTCTCGAGACGGTGCGCGATGCGCCGCGCCTTGCGGCCGCGGCGCGCGCCGCGCATGCGGCGGGAAAGCCCGTGGTCGCCTACAAGCTTGGGCGCTCGGCGCTCGGCGAGCGCCTCGCGCGCTCGCACACCGGCGCGATGGCGGGCAGCGACAGGGCGGTGGACGCGTTCTTCCGCGATTGCGGCGTCGCGCGCGTGGACATGCTCGAGACCCTCGTGGAGATCGCGCCGCTTGTCGCCGGGCGCAAACCGCCGCAGCATGCGCGTGCGCCGCGCGTGGCGGTGGTGACGACCACGGGCGGGGGCGCGGCGAGCGTGGTGGACCGGCTCGGCCTCGCCGGCATCGAAACCGTGGCGCCGGGGTCGGATGCGCCGATCATCGACCTCACCATGGCGGCGACGCCGCAGAAGTACGCCGCGACGCTGGACGCGCTCCTTGCGTCCGACGAATGCGACGCCGTGCTCGCGGTGGTGGGGTCCTCCGCGCAGTTCCACCCGCAGCTTGCGGTGGAGCCGATCCTCGCCGCGAAGCGCGCCGCGAAGCCGCTCGCCGCGTTCCTCACGCCGCACGCCGAGCGCTCGCTGCAGCTGCTGGCGAAGGCCGGCATCGCGGCGTTCCGCACGCCCGAGGCCTGTGCCGACGCCTTTGCCGCGTACTTCGCCTGGGGCGCGCCGCGCGAGATGCCGCAGCTTGCCGCGCCTGAAATGCCGCGCGGCAGGAACGCGCTGGAGGTCGTGGCGTCGCTTGGCATCGAGGTGGCGCAGTGGCAGGTGGCGCTCGCGCCCGACTATGCGCACCGCGTGCCCTACCCCGTGGCGGTGAAGGTCCATGCGCCCGGCATCGAGCACAAGACGGAAGCCGGCGGCGTGTTCCTCGGCGTGCGCGACCAGGCGGAGCTCGTGCAGCGGGCGCGCAATTTGCCGGGCGGCGCGGTGCTGGTGCAGAAGATGGAGAGCGGGCTCGCCGAGGCGATCGTCGGCTACCGCGACGACCCGCTCGTCGGGCCGGTGGTGCTGGTCGGCGCGGGCGGCGTGCTCGCCGAAATCCACAAGGACTACGTGCTGCGGCTTGCGCCCGTCACCGTGGCCGAGGCCGAGGACATGATCGGCGAGGTGAAGGGCCTTGCGCCGATCCGCGGTTACCGCAGGTTGCCCAAGGGCGACGTGCGTGCGCTCGCGCAGGCGGTGTGCGCCCTGTCGCGGCTTGCGCTCGTGCCGGGGCGCCCCGTGGCGGAAGCCGAGTGCAACCCGGTCATCGTCAAGGCGCAAGGCGCGGTCGCCGTGGACGCGCTGCTCGTCATGAAGGAGCAGGGCTCGTCGTCATGAAGGAGTAGAGATGGATTTCCGATTCACGCCGGAGCAGGAGCAGTTCAGGGACTCGGTGCGCCGCTTCGCCGAGAAGCACCTCGCCACCGGCGCGCTCGAGCGCGCGCACGCGGCCGACTATCCCTGGGAGGTCGCCAAGCAGATGGCCGCGCAGGGGCTGCTCGGCATCACGGTGAAGGAGGCCGACGGCGGGCAGGGCGGCACGCTGATGGACGCCGTGATCGCCATCGAGGCTGTCGCCTCGGCCTGCCCGCGGAGCGCCGACGTGGTGCAGGCGGGCAACTTCGGCGCGATCCGCGTGCTCGCCGAATACGGCACCAAGGCGCAAAAGGAGAAGTACCTCAAGCGCCTGCTTTCGGGCGAGGCGGTGATCTCGGTGGGCATGACCGAGCCCGAGGCGGGCTCCGCGGTGACGGACCTCGCCACCACCGCAAAGCCCGACGGCGACGGCTACCGCGTGAACGGCACGAAGGTCTTCACCACCCACTCGGCCTACGCCGACGTCTATCTCGCGTACGTGCGCTTCGGGCCTGGCGTCGGCGGCATCGGTTCGGTGCTCATCGACACCAAGGCGCCGGGCGTGCGCTTCGGCCAGCGCTCGAAGTTCATGTCGGGCGAGGACTGGGCGCAGGTGTACTTCGAGGACGTGCGCGTGAGCGCCGACATGGTGGTGCTGAAGGAAGGCGGCTTCAAGAAGCAGATCGCCGGCTTCAACGTCGAGCGGATCGGCAACACCGCGCGCTCGCTCGCGCTCGGCCGCTACGCCTTCGAGCGCGCGAAGGAATGGGCGCAGCAGCGCAAGCAGTTCGGGCGCCTCCTGTGCGAGTTCCAGGGCCTGCAATGGAAGTTCGCCGAGATGAAGATGAAGCTCGACGCCGGGCAGCTGCTGCTGTATCGCGCGGCGGCGAACGCCGACCGGGGCTTCCCGTCGGCGGAGGAGACCGCGATCGCGAAGGCGTTCTGCAACCAGGCGGGATTCGACGTCGCCAACGACGCGCTGCAGGTGATGGGAGGCATGGGCTACAGCCAGGAGTCGCTCGTCGAATACTGCGTGCGGCGCTGCCGCGGCTGGATGATCGCCGGCGGCTCGATCGAGATCCTCAAGAACCGCATCGCCGAGGAGATCTTCGGACGCAGCTTTCCGCAGCGGCCGGGGGGCTAACCTCGCGCTGCTGTCGGGGGAGGACAGGATGGCACGTGCACTCGCGGTCGCACTGGTCGCGGCGCTCCTTGCCGGCGGCGCGCTTGCGCAATATCCGGACAAGCCGGTGCGGCTCGTCGTGCCTCAGGCGCCCGGAAGCGCGACCGATACGGTCGCACGCCTCCTCGCCGCCGAGATGTCCAAGAGCCTCGGGGTCCAGGTGGTCGTCGACAACCGCCCGGGCGGAGCGCTCACGATCGGCATCGACATCGTCGCGAAAGCGCCGCCGGACGGCTATACGATCGGCATGGGTCCGGTGGGCGCGATGGCGATCACGCGTCACATGGTGGCCAGGCTTCCCTACGACATCGAGCGCGACCTGCAGCCCGTGGCACTGGTGACGCGCGGCCATCTGCTGCTTGCCGTATCGCCTTCGCTGCCGGTGCAGTCGGTGCCGGAGCTGATCGACTACGCGAAGCGCCATCCAGGGAAGCTGCTCAACGCGTCCTCGAGCAACGGCTCGCCCGGCCACGTCGGCGGCGAGCTTTTCAAATCCATGACTGGCACCGAGATCGTGCACGTGCCGTACAAGGGCGGGGCGATGGCGATCAACGACCTCATCGCGGGCCACGTCCAGCTCATGTGGGAGAGCCTGAACTCGATAGCACCGCACGCGCGCTCGGGGAAGGTGAAGGCGCTCGCGGTGAGCGGCGCGCGCCGCTCGCCGGCGTTTCCCGACTTGCCGACGATCGCCGAGGCGGGTGTGCCGGGCTACGAGGCGGGCACCTGGACCGGCGTCATCGCGCCCGCCCGCTTGCCGCGTCCGGTGCTCGACCGGCTCAACGCGGCCGTCAATGCCGCGATCCGCTCGCCGCTCTTCGTCGAGCGCTTCGCGCAGATCGGCGACGAGCCCGCAGGCGGCACGCCCGAGGAGTTCGCCGAGCTGATCCGGCGCGACTCGGCGAAGTGGGCCGAGGTCGTGCGGCGCTCGGGCGCGAAGATCGACTGACGCGCCCTAGTCGGCGCGGAACAGGGCCGCCGCGGGCGGCGCGAGAAGCGTCACTGCGAGGACCACGGGCCAGAGGTTGCCGTCCTTGAACGCATACGCCTCGAGCAGCTGGGCCCAGGTCTGATGCTGCACGAATCGCCCGAAGGCGAACTCGAAGGCCAGGGTGAGGCCTAGCCAAAGGACGCCGACGAGAAAGCCCTGCGAAACCGTGACGCCCTTGCTGACGCGAACAAGTCCGTAAGCGACAAGAATTACGAGCGCAGAAAGCAGAACCCCGCTCAGGACCAGGCCGCCGGGCTTGCCGAGCGAAGGGATCAATACCGCTTCGCGAAGGGCCCCGTTGGCGATCGCCAAGCCAAGGATTATCAGCCAGGCAACGAGCGACTCGAGAAGCAGCAAGCTAGTCGGCGCGGGCGCCCGAAACCTTCACCACCTCGGCCCAGCGCGCCACTTCCTCGCGCACCAGCTTGGCGAACTCCTCGGGCGTGTTGCCCACCGGCACCGCGCCCTGCTCCAGCAGGCGCTTGCTCGTCTCCGGGTCGCGCGTGGCGCGCTGGATGCCGGCGGCGAGCTTCTGCACGATCTCCCTGGGCGTGCCGGCGGGCGCGAACACGCCGTACCACACCACCACCTCGACGCCCTCGAGGCCCGCCTCCTTCATCGTCGGCACGTCGGCGATCTGCGGATCGCGCTTGCCCGCGGTGACCGCGAGCGCGCGCAGGCGTCCCGACTTGAGGTGCGCCTGGATGGACGGGATGTTGGCAAAGGACATCTCCACCTCGCCGCCGATGAGTCCGGCGAGCGAGGGCGCGGTGCCTTTGTAGGGAATGTGCACGATGAAGGTGCCCGTGCGCAGCTTGAAGAGCTCGGCCGCGAGGTGCTGCGTGGTGCCGACGCCGGCGGAGGAGTAGTTGAGCTTGCCGGGGTTGGCGCGCGCCAGGGCGATCAGCTCCTTCACGTTCTGCGCGGCGAGCTTTGCATTCACCACCAGCACGTTCGGGCTCTCGGAGATCACCGACACGGGCGTGAAGTCGCGCAGCGTGTCGAACGGCAGGTTGCGGTACAGCGACATGTTGATCGCGATCGCCGGGGTGTTGACGAGCAGGGTGTAGCCGTCGGGCGCGGACTTCGCGACCAGCTCGTTCGCGATGTTGGTCCCCGCGCCAGGCCGGTTCTCGACCACCACCTGCTGGCCGAGGTGCTCGGAAAGGCGCGGCGCGAGCATGCGCGCGTTGATATCCACGCCGCCGCCCGGCGTGAAACCGACGATGAGGCGCACGGGGCGCGTGGGGTAGGTCTGCGCGAGCGCAGCGGTGGCCGTCGCGAGCAGCGCGACGAGGACGCCGAGCCTGGCGAGGCTGCGGCTGCCGGTCTCGTGATGGATCATTGTTCTCCTCCTCGCGCGCACTCTATTTCCTGCGCGCGCCCGCGTCCACCGCTCAAGTCCTCTTGCGGCGCAGCAGCGTGAGCGCTGCGTTCCAGCCCACCGCGACCGCAAGCGCGATGAGCAGGGCGGGCGCCGCGCTCATGTGCAGCGCCGCGATGTGCAGCACCGCGAGCGCGGTGCCGAAGCCCAGCAGCCCTTTCAGGCCGTTGACGAGCACGGCCGAGGCG
>DASWBP010000150.1:0-1645 GCA_036390555.1 Burkholderiales bacterium
CCGGGAGCTGATCGCCCGCAAGTCCGTCACGCCAGAGGACGCCGGCTGCCAGGCGCTCCTCGCCGCGCGCCTCGCGAGGGCTGGGTTCGGCTGCGAGGACGTGACCGTCAACGGCGTCACCAACCTGTGGGCGCGGCGCGGCAGCGCCCGGCCGCTGGTCTG
This sequence comes from Burkholderiales bacterium, assembly GCA_036390555.1. Classification (GTDB taxonomy): domain Bacteria; phylum Pseudomonadota; class Gammaproteobacteria; order Burkholderiales; family SG8-39; genus JAABQT01. Next base: position 163 of record DASWBP010000150.1, read on the forward strand.
CTTCGCGGGCCACACCGACGTGGTGCCCACCGGGCCGTTGGAGCAGTGGCACTCCGACCCCTTCGTGCCGACGCAGCGCGACGGCAGGCTGTACGGCCGCGGCGCGGCCGACATGAAGTCTTCCATCGCCGCCTTCGTCGTCGCCGCCGAGCAGTTCATCGCCGAGCGGCCCGCGCATTCCGGATCGCTCGCGCTGCTCATCACCTCGGACGAGGAAGGGCCGTCGGTGGACGGCACGGTGCGCGTGGTGGAGCGCCTCAAGCAGCGCGGCGAGATGCTCGACTACTGCATCGTCGGCGAGCCCTCGTCCGCCGCGGCGCTCGGCGACACCGTCCGCATCGGGCGGCGCGGGTCCCTCTCGGCGAAGGTGGTGGTCCGGGGCGTGCAGGGCCATGTGGCCTATCCCGAGCAGGTGAAGAACCCGATCCACCTGCTCGCGCCCGCGCTCGCCGAGCTCGCCGCGACCGATTGGGACCGCGGCAACGACGACTTCCCGCCGACCAGCTTCCAGGTGTCGAACCTCAATGCCGGCACCGGCGCGGAGAACGTGGTGCCCGGCAGCGCGGCAATGCTGTGCAACTTCCGCTTTTCGACTGCGAGCACCGAGGCGTCGCTGCGCGAGCGCTTCGAGGCGGTGCTGCGCAGGCACCGCCTGGATTGCACCGTGAGCTGGACGCTCGGCGGCAAGCCGTTCCTCAGCGGCAAGGGCAAGCTGCTGGAGGCCGTGCGCCGCGCGGTGCAGGCGCACACCGGGCGCGCACCGCAGCCCTCGACTGGCGGCGGCACGTCCGACGGCCGCTTCATCATCGACATCTGCCCGGAGGTCGTCGAGCTCGGGCCGGTCAACGCAAGCATCCACAAGCTGAACGAGCACATCGAGCTCGACGCGCTCGAGCGGCTGCCGAAGATCTACCTCGACACGCTGCGCGCGCTGCTGCCTTGACCCTGCGCGAACTGGTGCGCGACGTCGGGCAGCGCCTGCGCAGGGCGCGCCTGCACTACGGCCATGGCACCTCGAACGCGCACGACGAGGCGGCGTTCCTCGTGTTGCGCGGGCTCGGCCTGCCCTTCGACGCGCCGGCGGACCAGCGGGTCAACGCGCGCGAGCGCGAGCGCATCGCGCGGCTCGCCGAACGGCGCATCCGCGAGCGCATGCCCCTTCCTTACCTGTTGCACGAGGCGTGGCTCGCCGGCGAGTCCTTCTATGTGGATCGCCGCGTCATCATCCCGCGCTCCCACATCGCGGAGCTGCTCGGCGCGCGACTGCGGCCGTGGCTGCGACGCCCGGCGCGCCGCATCCTCGACCTGTGCACCGGCTCGGGCTGCCTTGCGATCCTTGCCGCCAAGGCCTTTCCCCGCGCGCGCGTCGACGCGTCGGACCTGGCGGCGGGCGCGCTTGCGATCGCGGGCCGCAATGTCGAACGCCACGCCCTGCGCGCGCGCGTTCGCCTGGTGCGCTCGGACCTCTACGCCCGGCTGGGCG
>DASWBP010000151.1:0-11203 GCA_036390555.1 Burkholderiales bacterium
CACCAGCTCCGCCATGCCGTCGTTGGCGAGCCGCGCGAGCTCGTTCGCCATCGCGGGAGGCCCGAACACTTCGATCGGCGGCGAAGGCAGGCTGATCACCTGCGCGTAGTCCTCGCCGAACTGGTCCATGATGCGGAAGCGTTCCTTGAGGTCCACGATGCACGGGATCTCGCGGACGCGCTTGTGCATGTCCTTGCCGCGCGGCGCGACCTCCAGCATCCGCTTGTAGAACTTCTCGGGAAACAGGTGATTGAAGACGTCGAGCTTCATGCGCGCCCCCTTCCGCTCCGCCTGACGATCCCATCTTTGCACAGCGGTGGCGCCTGCGCGCGTCGCAAAGCGAAACGCCCGGGCGGGCGGGGCGCTGGTATCCGCGATCCTGCCGAGCGCCGCGCCGCCGGCGAGGCGGCGTCGTGCCACGAAAGTCAGGCAGGTGGCGCCGCCCAGCCCCACTTCGCGATCTTGCGATGGCTGGCGACGATGCCCGGTAACGGCCGCTCCGCTACGATCTCCAGCATGGAGGTCCGCGAGTAGCCGATCTCGCGCAGCGTCGCGCCGAAGCCGGCGAAGTCGCAGCTGCCTTGCCCGACCGGATCGTGGCGCCAGGCCCGGCGTCCGGTGTCGGACAGGTGAACGATGCCCAGTCGCCGCCGCACCTGCAGGAGCCCCTTGGCCGTGTCCTCGCCGATGAAATGGGCGTTGGCGATGTCGTAGCAGATGCCGACCAGCGGGCTGTCGATGCGCCCGGCGAAGCGAGCCAGCTGGTCCGCGCGCGGGTAGACGCCCATGGGGATGTTCTCCAGCAGCAGGCGCACGCCGGTTCGCTCGGCGGCGCGCAGCACGCGCGCGAAGGCCTCGGCAAACCAGCCCTCCAGGTCCGCCCGCGCCGGCGCGATCAGCGGATTGACGCGGCCCGTCACCACGATGACCCCGGTCGCGCCGATGACCTCGGCGATGGCGATCAGGCGCTCGAACAGGCGCACGGTATAGTCGCGCATCTCCGGGGACGCGCTCGCCAGGTTCTGGTCAAGGCTCGGAATGTTGACGGTCTCGACCGTCAGGCCGGCATCGCGCAGGAAGCGCGCGAAGGCGAGCGCTGCGGACCGTTTCATGAACGGGTCGAAGTGCGGGCGCTGCGCCATCACCTCGAACGTCCGGTAGCCTTCGCGCGCGAGCGTCTCCAGCGCCTTGCGCGCAGAAGACTTCCACATGAACGACATGGTGTTGGCGCCCACCTTCATGGGCATCGCTTTGTCTCGGATCGCCACTTGCCCTCCCTGGGGAATGCTCAGCGCGCCGCGCTGGTCCCCGCGATCCTGCCGAACACCGCGCCGTTGGTAAGGCCGGTGCCGCCCGGATAGTTGAAGTAGAAGATCCCGCCCACGAGCTCGCCCGCCGCGTAGAGGCCCGGGATCGGCTCGCCGTCGGTGGAGATCACCTGCGCGTCGGTGTTGATGCGTAGCCCCCCGAAGGTGAAGGTAATGCCGCAGGTCACCGCGTAGGCCTCGAAGGGCGGCGTATCGAGGGTGTTGGCCCAGTTGGACTTCGGGATGGCGAGCCCTTGCGTGCAGCGGCCGTCCTTCACGTTCGGGTTGAACGGGATGTCCTGGCGCACCGCGGCGTTGTAGGCCTTCAATTCCTCCAGCGCCGCCTTGCCGTCGGTGTCCTCCAGCCTCGCGCACAGCTCTTCCAGCGTGTTCGCGGTCACCCTCGTCACCTGCCGGATCTTGTACTCGTCGCGCAGCTGCGCCTTCACCTTGGCGTCGAAGATCTGCCAGGCGAACTGCCCCGGCTGGCCGAGGATCACGCGCCCGTACTTGGCGTAGGTGTAGTTGCGGAAGTCCGCGCCCTCGTCCACGAACCGCTTGCCCAGGGCATTGATGTACACGCCCCACGGGTAGGAGTGCTTCTGGAACTGGTCGCCCACGGCGAGGTCGCCGAACTCGGGGGCGTTCCTCTCCCAGGCGACCGCGTGGCAGCCGGACCAGTTGCCCACCGGCGCCGCGCCGATGTCGAGCGCCATGCGGATCACGTCGCCGGTGTTGAAGCGCGTGCCGCGCACCTTGGCGAGCTCCCAGCCGGGGCCGAGGTAGCGCGCGCGCCATTCGGGGTTTGCCTGGAAGCCACCCGCGGCGAGCACCTCGCTCTTTGCGCGCACTTCGACGGTCTTGCCCGCCTTTCGCACGCGCACGCCCTTCACGCCTTCATCGTCGGCGATGAGGCTCACCGCGCGCGCCGAATACCAGATGTCGATGCCGTTCTTCGTCGCGGCGTTGGTGAGCGACTCCACGAGGCCCGGGCCGCCGCCCACCGCCTCCACCGTGAGGCCACCCCAGAACTTGAACTTGCCGCCGATGTTGAACGCCTGGCGTCCCCAGGCCGCAGTGAAGCGCACGCCCTTCGTGCGCATCCAGGCCACCGTGTCCATGCTGCGCTTCACCAGCAGTTCGGTCAGGTCCGGGTCGCAGCGGTACTCGGTGACGCGCGCCATGTCGTCCAGAAACTGGTCTTCAGTGTAGGTGCCGAAGTCGGTGCGCGCGATCTCCTCGGGCGAGAGGTCCGGCATCGCGCGCTTCAGGTCCTCCACACCGTTGTAGGCGACGCGCATCAGGCCCGCGGTGAAGCGCGAGTTGCCGCCCGACTCGTCCTCGGTCGCGCGCTCGAGCACCAGCACCTTCTGCACCTTCTCGCGCGCGGCGAGCGCCGCGCAGAACGCGGCGTTGCCCGCGCCCACCACCACTACGTCATAGCGATCCGTCACTGCTTTGCAGCTCCCCTGGTTGAATCCGACAATACCTCAAGCGCCGCGTGCCGCCCCGCGCGCCGGCCCGAGACGAACGCCCACGCGAGATGGTGGCCGTGGCCTTTCAGGAGCAGCCCGCCCTGTCCCGTCGAGCCCGCCGCGTACAGTCCGGCGATCGGCTTGCCATCCGCGCCCAGCACGCGATGCAGCGCATCCACCGCGAGCCCGCCCTCGGCGTGCACGAAGACCGAGCGCACGGGGCCGAGCGCGATGTAGGGCGCTTCCTTGAGCCGCCCCGCCACGCTCGCTTCGAGCGCCGCAGCCGGCATGCCGAGCTTGGCCGCGAGCCCGGCGAGCGTGGGCGCCTCGTTGTAGACGTCCGGCCGGTTGCGCCGGTAGTCCGGCAGGTAGGCGTAGGCGACGCCGGGCGCGGTGGAAATGAAGTCGGGCCACGCCGAGAAACGCTGCGCGAGCGCGCCATCCATCAGGATGAACGCCTCCTTCGCCGGCTGGTCGGGCACGCGGTAGGCCGGCCGGTCGCGCTCTTCGCCGAAGCGCTCTCCCTTGTGGTTGACAAGCAGCGCGCCCGCCTCGAAGAGCGCGGGCGAAGGCGCGAGCGCAGTGGTCACGAACTGCATGACGAAAGGCCGCAGGATCGCCGCCGGCAGGTGCTCGATCGCCCACGCCATATAGGCGGCGAGCGCGCGCCACGGCGGCAGGCGCCGCACCAGCGTTTCCTTCACCGGCGCGATGAAGCGCAGTTCGGGCCCGAGCGCGAGGTCGCCGTTAAGGATCCTCGCGCCGAGCGCCTCGGCCATCTTCTGGCCGTCGCCCGTCGCGGTGAGGTTCACGCCCTCGACCTTGGCCTCCTGCGGGCCCATGAAGCGCGCCTTGAGCTCGGGGCTGTTGGTGAAGTCGCCGGCCGCGAGCACCACGCCGCCGCGCGCCGAGATCACCGCGTGCGCGCCGGTCTGCACGCCGGTCACGCGCCCGTCGCTGCGCACCAGGCCGGTGACGGGCGTGCCGATGCGGATCACCACGCCCGCGCGGCGCGCGCGCCGCTCGAGGTGGTAGATGTACGAGCGCGAATTGGGCAGCACGTTGTGCATGCGCGGCTTGCGGTGCGGCGGCTCGGGCATCGGCCCCATGAAGCGGATGCCCGAGTCGAGCAGCCACTGGAAGGTGCCCGGCACCTCGTCGCACAGGATCCTGCGCAGCGCGTCGTTGTCGCGCGTAGCCAGATCGCCTGCGAAGCCTGGCATGTCGGCCCAGTGGTCGGCAGGGTTGTCCTCGATGCCCTTGCGGCGCTGGTGCGGCGTGCCGGTCGCGCTGATCGAGCCGATGGACCAGGCGGTCGAGCCGCCGAGCGCCTCGTTCTTCTCGAGCAGCACGACGCTCCTCCCGGCCGCGCGTGCCTCGATCGCAGCGGCCAGCCCGGCCCCGCCGCCGCCGACCACGACTACGTCGAAGATCTCGTTCAAGTCGCGCCGCCTTTCAGATCATTCCGCCATTGGGCTGCACGATCTGGCCGTGCACCCAGGAGGCCTTGTCGGAGGCGAGGAAGCCCACGACTTCCGCCACCTCGCGCGGCGTGCCGATGCGGCCGAAGGGGCTGAGCGCGTTCGAGCGCTGCTTCGCTTCCTCCGTCTTGCCGGCGCGAAAAAGATCGGTGTCCACTGGCCCCGGCGCCACCGCGTTCACGCGCACCTTGCGTGGCGCGATCTCCTTCGCCATCGAGCGCAGCATGCATTCCACCGCGGCCTTGGTGCCCGCGTAGGGGCCGAAGCCCGGCACAGCGTGGCGCACCATGGAGCTGGAGATGGCGATGATCGAGCCGCCATCGGCCACGCGCTGGCCTGCCTCGCGCAGCATGTTGAAGGCCCCCACCAGGTTCACCTCTACCATCTTCCTGAAGTTCGCCGGGTCGAATTGCGCCAACGGTCCGGGCGAAATGCTGATGCCCGCGTTCGCCACCACGCAATGCACCGGCGCGCCGAAGTCGCGCGACGCATCGGCGAAGGCCTGTGCCACCTGCGCGGGATCGGTGACGTCCGCGCGATAGGCCTTCGTGCCCTGCGCCTGCGACGCGGGCTTGCTCGCGACGTAGGTGTAGGCGACGTCGAAACCCCCTTCGGCGAGCACCTGCACGCAGGATTCGCCGATGCCGCGCGAGCCACCGAACACCAATGCCAGTTTCTTCGCCATCTCAGGCCACCCACGGCTTGCCGAACGCCGGTTCCCTGAAGGGCGTCGGCGGCAGCTCCCAGGTGCCGGTCGAGGGCGGGCGTACCTCGGCGTCCACATGCACGTCGAGCACGCAGGGGCGCTTGTTGCGGATCGCCTGCTGCAGCGCGCCCGCGAGATCCTCGCTCTTCGTGATCGTCACGCCGTCGGCGCCGCAGGCGCGCGCCCAGGCGGCGAAGTCCGGGTTGTAGCGCTTGCCTTCGGTCTGGCCGTAGTGGCCGCCGGGATAGAACGCGGTGCCGAGCTGCCGGTTGCCGAACATGCCGACCTGGATGTCGCGGATCGCCGCCCAGCTGAAGTTGTTCCACACCACCCACACGCAGGGCAGGCCGTACTCCACCGCGGTCGCGACCACGTACGGCGTCATGGTGAAGCCGCCGTCGCCGCACACCGAGATGCAGGGCCGCTCGGGCGCCGCGAGCTGCGCGCCCAACACGCTGCACACGCCGAAGCCCATCGAGGAGTAGCCCCAGCTGTTCAACATGGACTGCGCGCGCTTCGGACGCCAGAACTGCATGAACCAGTTGTGGTGCACGCCCGAGTCGCAGGTGAGGATCGCGTCGTCCGGCAGCACCTTCTGCAGCGCGTCCACGACGTATTCGGGCCGCAGCGGCGTGGTGAGCTTCGAGAAATTGGGGCGCACGAACGCCTCCCACTCCTTGCGCCACGCTTCCACCTCGGCGCGCCACTCGGAGTACTGCTTCCTGAGCGACGCCGAACCGCGCTGCTCGCGCAGCCCCAGTGCATTGAGGAGTTGCGCGCTGAACACCTTCGCATCCGCGATGAGACCGAGCGTCGGCGGGTAGTTGCGGCCGAGCTCCTGCGGGTCGAGGTCCACGTGGATGAGCTTGGTCTTCGGGAAGTTCCACGAATAACCCGGGTGCCAGGAGGAAGAGGAGCGGTCGTCGAAGCGCGTGCCGATGGTGAGCACGAGATCCGCGTGGCGCCCGGCCTGGTTCGCCGGATAGGCGCCGTTCCTGCCGATGAAGCCGAGGGTGAGCGGGTCGTCCGCGGGCACGCAGCCCATGCCATTGGGCGAGGTGATCACCGGGATGCCGTAGGTCTGCTGCAGCTTCGTGATCTCGGGGCCCGCCTCGGAGAGCGTCGCGCCGTGGCCGATGAAGATCACCGGGCGCACCGAGTCGGCGAGCAGGTTGACCACCGCGGCCATGTCCGCGTCCGACGCGCCAGGCCGGTGCTGGCCGAAGACGTGCGAGGCGGGCGGCACCTCCACGTCATCCTCCTCCTGGTAGACGTTGTACGGCACGTCGATGTTCACAGGGCCGGGGCGGCCCGTGACCATGGTGTCGAACGCCTGGCGCAGCGCGAGCGGCAGCATGTCCACGCGCGTGGGCTGGAAGGCGCGCTTCACCACCGGGCGCACCACTGAAGGATAGTCGGCCTGGTTGTGCTTGTAGATCTCCTGGAACGGCGCGCGGTTCATCTGCGAGGTCGGCACGTTCGACGTGATGGCGAGGAACGCCGACGAGTCGGAAAGCGCCGTGGCCATGGACATGACCAGGTTCGCCGAGCCCGGGCCGGTCGAGGTGAGCGTCGCCACCGGCTGGTGCTTGACGCGGAAGTAGCCGTCCGCCATGTGGCCGGCGCATTGCTCGTGGCGCGGCGAGATGAGCTTCAGCTTGTCGCGCACCGCGTAGAGCGGATCCAGGATCCCCACGTTGCCGTGCCCGCAGATGCCGAACAGGTACGGCACCTTCTGCTTGATCAGGTACTCGGCGATCAGCTCGCCGCCTTTCATCTTGGCCATGTGCCGCCTTCCTTTCCTAGCGCCCCGACTTCACGAACTCCACGATCGGCCCCCACAGGCTGCGGTCCGCCGTGTTGATCGCGTACACCTCGGACATGTGACTGTGCGGCGCGAGCTCGACGAAGCGCGGGCACTTGCCGCGCACGCACCGCAGCTCCTTGAGCAGCCGCGCCTGCTCGACGAAACGCTGCGGATCCAGCCCCGCATAGGCGACAAGGAGCGGCGTTGGCGTCGCTAGCAGCCCGGAGAGCGACGACACCTCTGCGGACCCGGCCTTGTCGCCGAAGTAGGCGAGGTCGGGCTTCTCCGGCGTGCCGCCCTCGAACGCATAGAGCCCGGAGACGAGGATCGCGCCCGCGAGGCCGGTGCCGCCCACGCGCTGGAATTCCGGGAAGGCGACATAGGACGCGACGTGGACGGCCCCCGCCGAATGCCCCATGAGGTAGAGGTGCCGCGGATCGCCGCCGTACCTGCCGATCACCTCGCGCACCCATTTGACGGCAAGGCCGACGTCGGCGGCGCCCGCCGGCCACTGGTGCTGTGGCGCGAGCCGATAGGTCATGTTCACGCCGATGATGCCTTCGCGCGCCGCGGCGAGCATCACGTTGTCGTAGAACGGGCTGCCGGGCGCCCGCTTGTTGCCGGCCACGAAAGCGCCGCCGTGCACGAACATCAGCACCGGGCGCGGCCCGGCCCCGCCATCGGGAATGAACACGTCGAGCGCATGGCGCGCGTCGGGCCCGTACTTGAGGTCGCGCAGCACCTGCACGCCCGCATAGGGCTCCTTCTGCTGCAGCGGCGCATAGATCGCCGCGGTCTTGGGCGGATCGATCACCGGGCCGATCGCCTTCACGCGCTCGGCGACGTCCGGCGGCATCTGCGCGCATGCGCAAAGCAGCAGGGCGAGAAAGGCTGTGCTCAGGCGCGCCATGTCGGGCCTCCTTTCCGTCATCAGCCAAGGGTGAAGGTGACGATGCGCTCTTCGGTCATCTCGTGCACAGCATAGCGCGGTCCCTCGCGCCCGAAGCCGCTGTCTTTCGAGCCGCCGTAGGGCATCAGGTCCACGCGCGAGCTCGAGGTTTCGTTGACGTGCACGCCGCCGACTTCCAGCCGCTTGGCGGCGGCAAACGCGTCGTCCAGCCGGTTGGTGAAGATGCCGGTGGCAAGCCCGTAGGGCGTGGCGTTGACGCGCGCAATCGCCTCGTCGAGCGTGTCGAACGGCACGATGCACACCACCGGCCCGAAGATCTCGTTGCAGCCGACCTTCATCGTGTCGTCGATACCGCCGAGCAGCATCGGGGGCAGCACCGCGCCCTGGCGCTTGCCGCCCGCGAGCCGCTGCGCGCCCTTCGCCACCGCCTCCTCCACCCAGGCCTCCACGCGGATCGCCTCCTTCTCGCTGATGAGCGGTCCCACCACGGTGTTCGCGTCGTAGGGATCACCGTAGGGCAAGGCCTGCACGAGCTTCGCGAGGCGCCGCTCGACCTCGCCCACCAGCGTGCGGTGCACGAGCAGCAGCTGGATCGAGGTGCACACCTGCCCCGCCTTGCGGTAGCCGGCGTTCACCACCTTGGGCAGCGCGGCATCGAGCTTCGCGTCGTCGCAGAGGATGGTGCAGGCGATGGAGCCGAGCTCCATCTGCGTGCGCCGCAGGCCCGCGCGGCGCTGGATGCTGCGCCCCACCTCGGTGCTGCCGGTGAAGGCGAAGAAGCGCACGCGCTCGTCCTCGATCAGCCAGTCGGCGACCTGCGCGCCGCCCGTGATCACCGAGAGGAAGCCGCTCGGCATGCCCGCCGCGAGCAGCACCTCGGCGAGCTTGCAGGCGGTGAGCGGCGTGGCGGAGGCCGGTTTGAGGATCACGGCGTTACCCGCGGCGAAGGCGGGCGCGATCTTGTGCGCCACCGTGTTGAGCGGCGAGTTGAATGGCGTGATGGCCAGCACGACGCCGAGCGGCACGCGCAGCGTGAAGCCCATGCGCGCGCCCTGCTGCGGCGCGCCGGCGAGGGGGATCACCTCGCCGGCGAGCCGCCGCGCCTCTTCGGCCGAGAGCTTGAGCGTCTGGATGCAGCGGCGCACTTCGCCTGAGGCATCCGACGCCGTGAAGCCCGCCTCCATCTGCATGGTGCGCACGAAGCTGTCCGTAAGCGGTTCCAGCATCTGCGCCGCGCGCTCGAGGATCGCGCCGCGCTCGTAGGGTCCCGGCGCGCCGCGGCGGAAGGCGGCGTGGGCGGCGGCCACCGCCTGCGCCGCCTGCGCCTGGTCCGCGGTGCTCACGTAGGCGCCGGGCGCGAGGCGGAACTTGTCCATCACGGTGAGCGTGCTGCCCTTGCCGGCAACCCACTGCCCGCCCAGGAGGATCGGCTGCGTCGGGAACTTCTCTTTGTCCGCGGGATTGGTCACAGCCATAGGATTCGCTTTCGGTAGTCGAGGTCGTGAAGCAGGGGCTCGGCGGGCCCCTGGTGGAACACAGCGCCGCGCTCCAGCGCGAACACGCGGTCGGCGAGCGCGAGCACCAGGTCGAGGTTGTGCTCGACGATGACGATCGAAGCCTCGCCGCGCAGCCGGTCGAACACGCGGAACAGCTCCTGCACCACCGAGGGCGCCAGACCCTCGAAGGGCTCGTCCAGCAAGAGCAGCCTGACGTTGCCCGACAGCGCGCGCGCCACCGCCGCCATCTGCTGCTCGCCGCCGGAGAGGTAGTCCGCGGCGACGTGCATGCGCTCTTGCAGCCGCGGGAAGTATTCGAAGATCTTCTGCTCGCTCCACACCACGCCGCTTGCGCCGTCGGTGGCGCGCGCGAGGCGCCCGAGCGCGAGATTCTCCGCCACCGTCATGCCGGCAAACAGGCCCCTGCCCTGCGGCACGTAGCCGATGCCCATGCGCGCGATGTCGGGCGCCGGCAGGCCGGCGATGCCGCGTCCGGCGAATTCGATCGTGCCGGAGGCCGGCGGCACCAGGCCGCAGACGGACTTCAGCAGCGTGGACTTGCCCGCGCCGTTGCGCCCGAGCAGCGCCACGATCTCGCCTTCGCGCACGTCCAGCGTCGCGTCGGTGAGGATGTGGCTCTTGCCGTAGAACGTGTTGACGCGCTCGACGCGCAGCAGCGGCGCGCCGGTCGCGGCGGCGCCGGCGCCCCGCGCGGCGCCTTCAGCGCGCGGCGGCGTGCCGCTGCCCGTGTACACCTCCTGCACGCGACGGTCGTTGCGCACCGCCTCGGGCGTGCCGCTCATCAGCACCTCGCCCTGGTTCATCACCGTGACCGACTGCGAGATGCCGAGCACGCGGTCGATGTCGTGCTCGACGATGAGCACCGGGATGCCGGCGGCGACCTTGCGCACCAGCCCGCTCACGCGCTCGCGCTCGGCGGCGGCGAGGCCGGCGAGCGGCTCATCGAGCATCAGCACGCGTGGCTTGGAGCCGAGCGCGATGCCCAGGTCGAGCAGCCGCTGCCCGCCATAGGAAAGGTCGCCGCCCTGGATCTCCTCGATGCCTTCGAGCCCGAGGAATTTCAGGAGCTCCTGCGTCTGCGCATGGATCTCGGGGTAGCTGTCGATGTCGCGCCAGGCGTTGAAGCGCGCAGGGTGCCGCGCCTGCAGCGACAGGCGCAGGTTCTCGTAGATCGTGAGGCCCTTGAACAGGTTGGTGATCTGGAACGAGCGCGCGAGCCCCCGGCGGCAGATCTCGTGCGGCGCATGCCCGTCGATCCGCTCGCCGTGCAGCGTGACCTTGCCCGCGTCGGGCGGGAACATGCCCGAGGCGACGTTGAACAGCGTGGTCTTGCCCGCGCCGTTCGGCCCGATCAGCGCGTGGATCTCGCCCGGGCGCACGGCGAGGCTGGCGTCCGACACGGCACGGATGCCGCCGAAATGCTTGGCGAGCGACTCCAATTCCAGCGCCGGGCCCTGCGTGTGATCGGGGCGCAGGCACGCGGGCAGCGGCAGGCCCTCGGTGATCCTGCGCCGGCTCATCGCCGCCGCTTCCTCCGGCGGCGGACGCAGGCGCTTGCGGATCTTCGCCCAGATGCCGGAAAGGCCCTCCGGCGAGAAGAGGACGAAGCCGACGAACACGAGGCCGAACCACAGCAGCCAGTTGCCGGTCCAGATCGAGAACAGCTCGCGGAACAGCACGTAGAAACCCACGCCGAGCGCCGGCCCGAGAATCGTGTGCATGCCGCCGATCACCACCATGGCGAGCAGCTCGCCGGAGAAGGCGACCGACACCGATTCGGCGGAGACGAGGTAGTTGAGGAAGCCCTGCAGCGCGCCGCCCAGGCCGGTCACCACCGCCGAGAGCACGAACACGCCGAGCCGGTGTCGCCCGAGGCGGGCGGCGCAGCGTTCAGCGGGCGGTCCATGCGAGGTGGCATGTTAGGCGACGCCCACGCGGCACCCGTGGCGGCCGCGTTCAGGCGGGCGCAAGCCCGGCGCGCACGAGCATCCACTCGGCGC
>DASWBP010000152.1:0-1872 GCA_036390555.1 Burkholderiales bacterium
CGCCGGCGCATGACGCCGCATCCATTCGCGCCGTTCGAGCAGAAGGCGCGCTGGGGCGGGCCGCTGGGCGCCGGCTTGCCCAGGCTCTACATCGATTGCACGCAGCCGCCGCTCGCCGTGCTCGCGACGATGAAGGACCGCTATCGCGGCAAGCCGCAGTGGCCGTTCATCGAGGTGAAGACGGGGCACGATGCGATGGTGAGCGCACCGGGGGAGCTCACGCGGATCCTCCTGCGCTTCGCATGAGCGCCGTGCTGCAAGTGCGGGTCTGGCGCGGGGGGGCGCAAGGCGCTTTCCGCGAATACCAGGTGCCGCGCCGCGAGAGCCAGACGGTGCTGGATGTCGTCACCCACATCCAGCGCAACCTCGATGCGACGCTTGCCTACCGTTTCGCCTGCCGCGTCGGCATGTGCGGTTCCTGCGCGATGACGGTGAACGGCGCGCCGCGCTGGACCTGCCGCACGCACGTGGACAAGGTCGTGCGCGACGGCCGGCTCGAAGTCGCGCCGCTCGCCAACCTGCCGGTGATCCGCGACCTCGTGGCAGACATGCGCGAGTTCTTCGACAAGTGGGCGCGCGCGAAGGGCCAGTTCCAGGGCGCCGCGACGCGCAAGGAAGAGTTCGCGCGCGTCTCGCCCGAGGGCGAGCAGCGCAAGGCGGTGGATGCGGCGATCGAGTGCATCGGCTGCGGCGTGTGCTACGCGGCCTGCGACGTCGTGCGCTGGAACCCGGCCTACCTCGGCCCCGCGGCGCTCAACCGCGCCTGGACGCTCGTCTGCGACGAGCGCGACACGGCGGGCGCGGCGCGCCTGCGCGCGGTGGCGGGCGACGCGGGCTGCCACAGCTGCCATACGCACATGAGCTGCACCGAGCGCTGCCCCAAGCAGCTCTCGCCCACCGCGGGCATCGCCGGACTGAAGCGCGCGACGCTCAAGGCCGCGCTGCGGGGCGAGCTGTGAAGGCAACGGGATCCATGCGCGCGCAGGCGCTGCTGTGGATCGCGCAGCGCGCGAGCGCCGCGGTGCTCGCGTTATGCGTCGCCGTGCACCTCGCCACCATCATCTTCGCCGTGCGGGGTGGCCTCACGGGCGCCGAGATCCTCGAGCGCACGCGCGGCAGCGCGGGCTGGTTCGCCTTCTATTCGTTGTTCGTCCTCGCGGTGACCGTGCACGCGCCGATCGGCCTGCGCGCGGTGCTCGGCGAGTGGCTCGGCTGGCGCGGCCGCTCGCGCGATCTTGCGCTGCTCGCCTTCGCCATGCTGCTGGCCGCCATGGGCATGCGCGCCGTCTTCGCGGTGTTCGCATGAGGCAGGGCGCCTCCTGGTGGGTGGCGCTCGTGCACCGCGTGTCAGGCGTCGCGCTCGCGCTATTCCTGCCGGCGCATTTCTGGGTGCTCGGCCAGGGCCTGGCGATGGACGGCTTCCTGCGCTGGACCGAGCAACCGCTCGTCAAGGCCGCGGAATGGGTGCTGGTGGTGCTGCTCGCCGCGCACCTGGGCGCGGGGTTGCGCGTGCTGGCGCTGGAGTTCCTGCCCTGGCGCGACTGGCAGAAGTCTCTCGCCGCGGGCGCGGCGGCGCTCACTGTCGGATGTGGCCTCGCGCTCGCGCTCGCACTGTAGAATCGCCGGACAACACGACAACAGAAGGAGGATGAAATGAAATTCGCCAAGCTCGCAACACTTGCGGCGGGCCTGCTGGTGGCCACCGCAACGCTCGCGCAGTCCTGGCCGCAAAAGCCGGTGCGCTTCATCGTGCCGTTTCCGCCGGGCGGCGCGACCGACATCTCGGCCCGGCTGCTCGGCCAGGAGCTGCAGGACATTTGGGGCCAGACCGTGGTCATCGAGAACCGCGGCGGCGCGGGTGGCGGCGTGGGC
>DASWBP010000153.1:0-4659 GCA_036390555.1 Burkholderiales bacterium
CCGGGTTGCGCACGCGCGTCAGGCACGCCACGCCGCCCGCGGCGAGGGTGTCGCCCGCCATGACGCTCGCGTCCATCTCGACTTCGCCTTCGGCATTGAGCACCGAGCCCGTCCCCGCGTTGAATAGCGGATCGTCCTCGAGCGCCGCCACCGCCTCGGTGACCGCATCGAGCGCGCTGCCGCCGTCGGTGAGCGCGCGCCAGCCCACGGCCGCGGCGCGCGCCACCCCGGCCACCGCGAGCACGCGGTCCTCCGGCGCCCAGCGCCCCGCGCCGCCATGCACCAGGATCGCGAGCATGGCGCATTCTACTTGCGCACCCCCGGCTACTGGATATAATTCCAGCACTGTAAGAAGGCACAGCACCCGCACCGCACGCGAATGGACTGCACTCCTGGGAGCACCCGATGGCCGCCGCCGAACCGCTGACCGATCGCCAGAGCGAGATTCTCAAGCTGATCCGCGAGCTCACCGAGTCCTCGGGCTTTCCGCCCACGCGCGCAGAGATCGCCGAGAAGATGGGCTTCCGCTCGGTGAACGCCGCCGAGCAGCACCTGCGCGCGCTGGAGAAGAAGGGCGCGCTGGAGATCCTGCAGGGCGCCTCGCGCGGCCTGCGCGTCAAGGACAAGGCGGGCGCGCGCCTCGGCCGGCTGATGGAGCTGCCGGTCGTGGGCCGCGTCGCTGCGGGCAGCCCGATCCTCGCGGAGGAGCACCTGCAGGGCAGGTACCAGGTGGACCCGAACCTGTTCACGCCGCGCGCCGACTACCTGCTGCGCGTGCGCGGCATGTCGATGCGCGATGCCGGCATCCTGGAAGGCGACCTGCTCGCGGTGCATCGCACCCCTGAGGCGCGCTCCGGGCAGGTGGTGGTGGCGCGCCTAGCCGACGAGGTCACGGTCAAGCGCCTGCGGCGCAAGGGCCACAGCGTGCAGCTGCTGCCCGAGAATCCGGACTTCGAGCCGATCGAGGTGGACCTGCGGCGGGACGCGCTCACCATCGAGGGCGTCGCGGTCGGCGTGATCCGCAACGGCCGCAGCCTGTAGGGATCTTGCGACTTTTTGCCGCGCGCGCGTAGGCACGCCGCTGCCTACCCTCCGGCGCGCAATTTTCTGGCCGATATAATGGGGCCGGAACCGCCCCGCCGATGAGCTCGCGCCTCGCCGCACCCCTTTCCACCGCGCCCATTGCGCGCGACGCGGGCTCGCGCGAAAGCAGCGACCCGCAGCGCGTCCTCGCCGACCGCGTCGAGCAGCTCTACAGCCAGATGCCGCAGGGCATCGTGGTCACCCTCATCATCGGCGGCATCGCCACCTACCAGCTCTCGGACGACCGCATCCGCCAGCTGGCGCTGTTCTGGTGGGGGCTGGTGCTGCTGGTGACGGCCGCGCGCGGCGCGCTGTACTGGGGCTACCGCCGCAGCGCGCAGAAGCTCGCCGAGGCGGCGCAGTGGCTGCGCTGGCTCGGCATCAGCGCACTGGCCAACGGCTCGATCTGGGGATTCGCCGGCGCGGTGTTCTTCCCGTCGCGCCTCGACGAGCAGCAGGTGTTCCTCGCCTTCCTGCTCGCCGGCATCACGTCGGCGGGCATCCCGTCCTACGCCGCTTCCTGGCCCATGTTTGCCATGTATGCGGGCGCCATCGTGCTGCCGTTCACCTACGTGCTCGCCACCTTCGGCAACCCGCTGTTCCGCGAGCTCGCCGTGCTGGTGCCGCTCTTCTACCTCGCCAATGTAGGCATCGCCTACCGCCTGAACCAGGTGTTCTACTCCGGCTACCGCCTGCGCCACGCCTACGGCCGCCTCACCGAGGACTACACCAGCCTCAACAAGCGCCTGGAGCAGCAGCTGGTCGAGCTCGACGAGGCGCGGCGCCAGGTGGAGGCCTCGGGCCGCAAGCTCGCGCTGTTCGCCGAGCGCGCGCCGATCGCCGTGCTGGAGCTGGATGCCGACGGGCGCATCCAGCGCATGAACCTGGCGGCGGAGAACCTGTTCGGCTGGTCCTCCCACGAGCTCGCGCAGCAGAACGCCTCGATGAAGGTCCTCGTGCACCCCGAGTCCCACGCGGCGTTCGACGTGCAGTGGCGGCAGGTGATCGCTTCGCGCGCGCCGGTGGCCCACCTCAGGATCCGCAATCCGCGCCGCGATGGCCTGGAACTGGTCTGCGAATGGAACGTGACGCCGCTGGTCAATCCCGAGGGCGGCGTGGTCGGCGTCATCGCGCAGGGCCAGGACATCACGCGCCAGCTGGAAGCCGAGCAGATGAAGAAGGAGTTCACCTCCACGCTCAGCCACGAGCTGCGCACGCCGCTCACCTCGATCATCGGCTCGCTGCAGCTGGTCAACTCGGGCGTGCTCGGCGAGGTGGACAAGGAGGTGCAGGAGCTCACCGGCGTCGCCGAGCGCAACAGCCAGCGGCTGCTCGACCTGATCAACGACATCCTCGACATCGAGAAGATCGAGTCGGGCAAGCTGACGATGATGCCGGAGCTGCTGGCGCTGGACGAGCTGGTCGGCGAGTCGCTCGTGCTGAACAAGGGCTTCGCCGAGCGCTACCAGGTGCGTTACGAGGCGCGCGGCCCGCTGCTGCCGGTGCAGGTCAAGGCCGACCGCAAGCGCCTGCTGCAGGTGATGACCAACCTGCTGTCCAACGCCGCCAAGTTCTCGCCGCCCGGCGAGCCGGTCGAGGTGACCATGGAGGACCACGGCGCCAGCGTGCGCGTCGGCATCTGCGACCGGGGCCCGGGCATCCCGGAGAACTTCCGCGGCCGCATCTTCGGCCGCTACGCGCAGGCGGATTCCAGCATGTCGCGGCAGAAGAGCGGCACGGGCCTGGGCCTTGCCATCTGCAAGCGCCTCGTCGAGCTGATGAACGGGCGCATCGGCTTCGCAGACCGCGAAGGCGGCGGCACCGTATTCTTCTTCGAGCTGCCCAAGCACGGGGCGGCCTGACCCCGACGCGAACCACGAAGGACCCCATGCCTGCGCAACCGCTCAACCGCATCTGCTACGTCGAGGACGATGAGGACATCCAGAAGATCGTGCGCATGTCGCTGGAGCGCATCGGCAAGATGACCGTCGAGGTGGTGGGCGATCCCATGCTGGCGATCGAAGCCATCAAGTCATTCAAGCCGGAGCTGGTGATGCTCGACTGGATGATGCCCGGCATGGACGGCCCGACGCTGTTCCGCAAGATGAAGGAGCTGCCCGAAGTGCGCGGGCTGCCCGTGGTGTTCATCACGGCGAAGGCCTCGCAGCGCGAGCTGGACGAGCTGCGCGCCCTGGGCGCGGCGGGCACCATTTCCAAGCCGTTTTCGCCGCGCGACCTGCCGGAGCAGCTGCGGGCGATCTGGAAGAGCCTGCCGTAGCGGCTGCGTCCTGCGTCGGCCGGCCGGTGCGCTCGCGGCAGCGGGGCCCTGCGGCGGGCGGGCCCGCGGTCAGTGACCCTGATAGAACTTGCGGGTCATGAAGCCGATCACCTCGTCGGCATTGCGGAAGCGCGCTTCGCGGTCCTTCTCCAGCAGCTTGTCGAACAGGCGCTGGTAGCGCTCCAGGCTCTGCGGCAGCGCGGGCGCCGGCGTGTTGAGGTGGTGCAGCGCGACCTCCACCGCGGTGTCGCCGCCGAACAGGTGCTGCCCGGTCACCATCTGGTAGAGCAGCACGCCCGCGCTGTAGATGTCGGTACGCAGGTCGAGCGCCCTGCCCTGCACCTGCTCCGGGCTCATGTAGCGCGGCGTGCCGAGCACCTCGCCCTGGCTGGTGCGGTCTATCGAGTCGATGTGCTTGGCGATGCCGAAGTCCACGATCGCCAGGCTGCCGTCGGCGCGGAACATGAGGTTCTGCGGCTTCAAGTCGCGGTGCAGGATGCCCTGCTCGTGGATGTCGCCGAGCGCCAGCATCAGCTCGCGGAAGATGCGCAGCGCCTCCTCCGGGGGCATCGGCTTGTCGCCGAGGCGCTTGTTGAGGTCGCCGCCGTCGAAGAACTCCATCACCAGGTAGGCGTGGCTCTCGGAGACGCCGTGGCCGTAGATGCGGGCCACGTGGCGGCTGCGGATGCGCTCCACCAGGTTGTACTCCTCGATGAAGCGCGCCAGCTGGCGCTTGTCCTGCGTGA
The DNA here is from genome assembly GCA_036390555.1 of Burkholderiales bacterium. Lineage (GTDB taxonomy): Bacteria > Pseudomonadota > Gammaproteobacteria > Burkholderiales > SG8-39 > JAABQT01. The sequence continues at coordinate 4,108 of DASWBP010000153.1, forward strand.
CGCCGCTCCTCAGGATCTTGACCACCAGCGGCTCGTCGTCCTTCTCGCGCGAGGCGAGGTAGACGCGCGACATGCCGCCCTCGCCGATCAGGCGCAGCACCTTGATGCCCGGGATCTTGATGCGCGCGCCGAGCGAGTGCCCTTCCATGCGCGCCGCGATGTCCGGCGACACCGTCTTCTCGATCTTGTCGTGCGCGACGTCGCGGATCGCGGTGATCAGCCGGTCCTTGGTCAGCTCCTGCTTGCGCTGGTACTCGTCGGCGCCGGCCTTCATCGCGCGCACCGCGATGATCTCGTTGCCCGCGCCCGTGAGGAAGATGATCGGCGGGCAGTCACCGCGCTTCTTGAAGTCGGTGAGCCACTGCAGGCCGTCGCCGCGCCCCAGCATGTAGTCGAGGATGATCACGTCGTAACTCGCCAGCGAGAACTTGGCGTCGGGCATGCCGCGCTCGAGCGGGTCGTACTCCTCGATGTCGCCCGCCGGCCACTGCTGGCGGATGTAGTGCACCAGCAGGTTGCGCAGGTCCGGGTCGTCGTCGATGATCAGCACTC
>DASWBP010000154.1:0-5454 GCA_036390555.1 Burkholderiales bacterium
CTATGCGGTGGCGCTCGCTTCGTCCATGGAGCGCATCTTCTGCGGCGCGCCAGGCGAGACCATGTTCACCACCTCCGACATCGGCTGGGTGGTGGGGCACTCCTACATCATCTACGGCCCGCTCATCGCCGGCATGACCACCATCATGTACGAGGGCGTGCCGATCCGTCCCGACGCGGGCGTGTGGTGGAAGATCGTGCGGGACTACAAGGTGGCGGTGATGTTCTCGGCGCCCACCGCGATCCGCGTGCTGAAGAAGCACGACGTCGCCTTCCTGAAGAAGTACGACCTCTCCGCGCTCAAGCACCTGTTCCTCGCCGGCGAGCCGCTCGATGAGCCGACGCACCGCTGGGTCACGGAGGCGCTCGGCCGCCCGGTGATCGACCACTACTGGCAGACCGAGACCGGCTGGCCGCTGCTCTCGGCGCATCCGGGCGTGGAGAAGACTGCGCTCAAGATGGGCTCGCCGAGCTTCCCCGTCTACGGCTACGACGTGCGCTTGCTGCACGAATCCACGGGCAAGCCCGTCGCCGACGGCGAGAAGGGCGTGGTCACCATCGCGCCGCCGCTGCCGCCAGGGTGCATGAGCACGGTATGGGGCGACGACGAGCGCTTCGTCAACACCTACTTCAGGGACTTCAAGGACCAGCTCGTCTACTCGACCTTCGACTGGGGCATCCGCGACAAGGACGGCTACTACTTCATCCTCGGCCGCACCGACGACGTGATCAACGTCGCCGGCCACCGCCTCGGCACGCGAGAGATCGAGGAGGCCGTCAACATGCATCCCGGCATCGCGGAGTGCGCGGTGGTGGGCGTCGCCGACCAGTTGAAAGGCCAGCTGCCAATGGCCTTTGCCGTGGTGAAGGATCCCGCGGCGATCGCCTCGAAAGAGGCGCGCATGAAGCTGGAAGGCGAGGTGATGCAGACCGTGGACAAGCAGCTCGGCGCCATCGGGCGACCGGGGCGCGTGTTCTTCGTGACGCTGCTGCCCAAGACGCGCTCGGGCAAGGTGCTGCGGCGCTCGATCCAGGCGCTCGCCGAGAAGCGCGATCCGGGCGACCTCACGACCATCGAGGACCCGGGCGCGCTCGAGCAGATCCGGCAGGCGCTGCAGTGAAGGCGCGCCCGGAACTGACGCGCGCCGACTGCGAGCGGATCGCCGCCGGCGCGATGGCGGAGGCGCAGCGCAACAAGTGGAGCGTCGCCATCGCCATCCTCGATGACGGCGGCCACCTGCTGCATTTCGCACGCATGGACGGCGCGACGCCGGCGAGCGCAGGCATCGCGGTGGAGAAAGGGCGCACCGCGGCAATCTCGCGGCGCTCGAGCGGCACCTGGCAGGAGCGCATCAAGAGCCGGCCCGAGATGCTGAAGATGCCCGGCATCCTGCCCGTGCAGGGCGGTTTGCCGATCCTGGTCGACAGCACCTGCGTGGGCGGCGTGGGCGTCTCGGGCGTGCAGTCTCACGAAGACGAGCAGATCGCGCAAGCGGGGATCGACGCCCTCCTGAAATGAAAACGGGGCCTTGCGGCCCCGTTGTCTTCCTTGCGTCCGGCAGCCGGCTACATGCCGAGGCCGGCCTTGGCGCACTGCTCGTCCTGGTCGCCGGTGACACCGCTCACGCCGACGCCGCCCGTCACTTTGCCTTCGACCATGATCGGCACGCCACCCGGGGAGGCGAACACGTTGGGCAGGGTCGCCGTCGCGGGCGTCTTGTTGATCGCTTCCATGAACACGCGCGTGGTGCGCCGGTAGGTGGCGGCGGTGCGCGCCTTGCCGATGGCGATGTCCATGCTCGCCGTTTGCGTGTTTTCCATGCGCTCGAAGTAGACGAGGAAGCCATGCGGGTCCACCACCGCCACGGCGACGTTCCAGCTGTTCTTCGCGCACTCGGCGAGCACGCCCGCGGCGATCTTCTTGGCGGCCGTGATGGTGACCGGGGGCCCGTATTCCGGCCGGCGGTCCTGTGCCTGCGCGACGGTCGCGAACGCCGCGAGCGCGGCGCCCGCCAGCATGATGCTTGCTCTCATTTTCCTCTCTCCTAGGTTGGGTGATCCTGCACCCCGGCAAACAGGGCGAGCGCTACTGTATTCCAGATTCAGCGTTCCACGTGCTCCGGGCGGAAACCCATGCCGATCAGGCGCGCGGGAATCCGCCGCAGCACGGGAAAGCGCTGCAGCAAGCGAATCGGCCATGCGATTCCGGGCGTGGCGCCGCTCGCAAGAACCCGGCCAATGACGTTCCGTTGCAGGAGGAGCTGCATGCGCTGGGTCATGCGGGTGGGAAACTCGCGCCGGCGCTGCACCGCGGCCAGCTCGTCGAGCGTCGGCGTGCCCCGCGACAGTGCGCCCCCGAGGAGATTGGCCGCCGCAACCGCGTCCTGGATCGCGAGGTTGATGCCCACGCCGCCGATGGGTGACATGGCGTGAGCCGCATCGCCGATGCACAGCAGCCCGTCCCGGTGCCAGCGTCGCAGGCGATTGACCTGCACGGTGAGCAGCTTCACGTCGTCCCAGGACTTGAGCTCGCCGACACGGTCCCGCAGGAACGGCGCCACCGCAACGATGCCCTCGCGGAAGGACTCGATGCCGCCCGCGCGCACGGCTTCGCCCGCGCCCTTGGGGATGACGTAGGCGCACTGCCAGTAGTCGCCGCGGTCCAGCGTGACGAGGATGCGGCCCGCGTTGATGCGCCCGAGCGCGTTGGGTGGATCTTCCGCGCGCTTCGAGAGCCTCATCCACAGCACGTCCATCGGCGCGCCGAAGTCCTCGACCTCGAGCCCCGCGCGCTGGCGCAGCAGCGATTGCCGCCCGTCGGCAGCGACCGTGAGCCCTGCGCGGATCTCGAGCGCGCCCTCCGGCGTGCTGGCGCGCAGGCCCGTGACCGCGCCGTTCTCCTCCAGCAAATCCGTCGCCTCGGCGCGCATCAGCAGCCGGAAGGCCGGCAGCTTGCGGCCCTCCTGCGCGAGGAAGTCGAGGAAGTCCCACTGCGGCATGAAGGCGATGAAGGCGTACGCCGGGGGCAGGTGCGAGAAGTCGGCGATCACGATCGGCTGCCCGCCGACCTGCCCGGCGATCTGGCGCATCTTCTGGTGCGGGCGCTCGAGGAACTCATCTAGGAGCCCCAGCTCCTGCATCACGCGCAGGGTGGAGGGGTGCACGGTGTCGCCGCGGAAATCGCGCAGGAAGTCCGCGTGCTTCTCGAGGACGAGGGTGTCCACTCCCGCGCGCGCCAGCAGGAATCCCAGCATCATCCCCGCGGGCCCGCCGCCCGCGATGCAGCAGCGGGCACTCAGCCGCGTCATTGCGGCGCCGCGACGACTTTGTCTGCGATCAGCGCGTCGATGCGCGCGGGCGCATAGCCGAGCGACGCGAGCAGCTCGCGTGCGTCCTGCGAGATCGCAGGCGGCTGGCTACGCAGGCCGGGCCGCTGGCCGTCCAGTTCGAGCGGCAGCCCGGGCACCTTGAAGCGCATGCCGCGCGGGTCCTGCGTCTCCACCATGCCGCCCGCGTTCAGGTGGGGATCCTCGAACAGGTCGCGCGGGCGCGTGATCGGCGCATAGGGCAGGCCGATCGCCTCGAGCTTGGCGGCGAGCTCGGCCTTGGTATGGCGCCGCAGGATCTCCTCGAGCTTCGGCAGCAGCCAGTCGCGCGCGGCGACGCGCTGGCCGTTGGTGCGCAATCGCTCGTCCGCGGCGAGCGCGGCCGCGCCGAATTCGCGGCAGAACACCTCCCACTGCGTGTCGGTGACCACGCCGACGAACAGGCGGTCGCCGTCCCGCGTCGGGAAGATGTCGTAGACGCCCCAGGCGGGCTTCTTCACTGCCATCGGCGGCGGCTCTTCGCCCGTGATGGCGAGTTGCGCCATGTGCTGCGCGACGAGGAACGCGGTGTTCTCGTAGAGCGCGCTGCGCACCAGCTGCCCCTTGCCGGTTCTCTCGCGCTCGCGCAGTGCGGCGAGGATGCCGATCACGGCGAACATGCCGCCCATGATGTCGTTGACCGACGAGCCCACGCGCAGAGGGCGGTCGGGCAGGCCGGTCATGTAGGCGAGTCCCCCCATCATCTGCACCACCTCGTCGAGCGCGGGCCGGTTCTCGTAGGGCCCGGAGAGGAAGCCCTTCAGGGTGCAATAGACGAGGCGCGGGTTGCGCCTCGAGAGGTCGGCGTAGCCCAGGCCCATCTTCTCCAGCGCGCCGGGCCGGAAGTTCTCCGTCACCACGTCGGCGGAGCCGGCGAGCTTGAGCACGATCTCGTGGCCCTCGGCGCGCTTCAGATCGAGCGCCAGGCTCTTCTTGTTGCGGTTGAAGATGGCGTAGAAGCCGGCGCCCGCGCCCATCAGGCGGCGCGTGTTGTCGCCTTCGAGCGGCTCGACCTTGACCACCTCGGCGCCGAGGTCGGCGAGGATGAGGCCGCAGGACGGCCCCATCACCATGTGCGAAAACTCCACGACCCTGACCCCGTCGAGGGGAAGCGTCGACATGCTCACCGGGGGGTACGGGGGGCGCGCGCGGCGTCGATACGCCCCCTGTACCTATGCAGTAGCACGAAAGCCCTTGGGCAATCCCGCGAGCGCCATATGGCCGTAGAGCGGCTCGTCGGGCACGCCGCTCACCATGATCTTGCGCGCGGCGAGCAGCTTCTCGAAATTGATGCCGGTGGCGACGCCCATGCTCTCGAACATGAACACCAGGTCTTCGGTGATCACGTTGCCGCTCGCGCCCGGCGCGAACGGGCAGCCGCCCAGGCCGCCCATCGAGGAGTCGAAGGCCCGCACGCCTTCTTCCCACGCGGCGAGCGCGTTGGCCAGGCCGAGGCCGCGCGTGTTGTGGAAATGCGCGCCCTCGAGCTTGTCGCCGATCTCCTGCTTCACGCGGCGGAAGACGCGCTTCACCTGTGCGGGGTTGGCGTAGCCCACCGTATCGGCGAGCGCCACGCCGTCGCAGAACTCCGCGAGCTTCACCGCGATGCGCACCACCTCGTCCTCGGGGACCTCGCCTTGCATCGTGCAGCCGAAGGCGGTGGACACGGCCCCCTCGATCTCCGGGCCGCTCTTGCCGCGCAGCGCGGCGGCGCGCCGCACCTCCTCGATCATCTGGTCGGGCGTCATGCGCACGTTCGACACGCTGTGCTGGTGGGAGGCCGAGACGGGGAAGGTGATCTTGTGCGCGCCCGCATCGCGCGCGCGCTCGAAGCCCTTGACGTTCGGCGCGAGCGCGACCACCTTGAGGCCGGGGATGGCGATCGCATGCTTGACGATCTCCGCGGTGTCGGCCATCGCGGGGATGAGCTTGGGCGGCACGAACGAGCCGACCTCGATCTCGTTCACGCCCGCCGCCGCGAGCGCGCTGATCCAGGTCTTCTTCGTCTCGGTGGTCATCAACTGCCTGGCGTTCTGCAGCCCGTCGCGCGGGCCGACTTCGCAGATCTGGACTTGTCGCATGGCGTCCTC
>DASWBP010000155.1:0-3846 GCA_036390555.1 Burkholderiales bacterium
GCGCGGACTATGCCGATGCGGCGCGCGCGTGCGCCGCGCTCGCGCCGCTGGCGGACGAGCTGATGGCCACTGGCTGCAGCGCTTACGTCGAGGCCGCCACCGGCGGCACGCGCGCGGCCTACGCACGCCTTCGCGGCGCGCTCGAGCGCGCGCCGCAGGCCGGCGCCGCGGCGCGCCTGTGGAGCGAAACTCGCCTTGCGGAAATGGCCGCGCGCCTCGGCGACGCCGCCGGCGCAGAGCGCCACTTCAAGGCGGCGCTGACCCTCGGCGTAAACGACAACTTTCTGCTCGCCGCCTACGCCGACTTCCTGCTTGCGCAGCGGCGCCCGCGCGAGGTCGTCGCCCTGCTCGGGGATTGGACGCGCGCGGACACGTTGCTGCTGCGCCTGGCCCTCGCCGAGCGTGCGCTCGGCCTCGCCGAGGCGACACGGCACGCGCAGATCCTCGGCGAGCGCTTCGCGGCGGCGGCGCGCCGTGGCGAGCGCCTGCACCTGGCGGAGGAGGCGCGCTACCTGCTCGAGCTGCGCGGCGACGCCGCAGCGGCGCTTGCCGCCGCAGCCGAGAACTGGCAGTCCCAGCGCGAGCCGCGCGACGCCCTGATCCTGCTCGAGGCGGCGCGCGCCGCACGCAACGCGGCCGCCGCCGCGCCCGCGCTCGAGTGGCTGGCGCGCACGGGCTTCGAGGACGAGCGTATGCGCCGCCTGGCGGCCGAGCTGCGGTGAGGCTCGCCCTGGCGCTGGCGCTCGCGCTGGCATGCGCGCCGGCGCTCGCGCACAAGCCAAGCGACAGCTACCTGACGCTAAGCGCCGCGCAGGGCGCGCTGCGCGGCCAGTGGGACATCGCGCTGCGCGACCTCGAGTACGCCATCGGGCTCGACGCGGACGGCGACGGCGCTATTACCTGGGGCGAGCTGCGCGCGCGCCACGCGCAGGTCGCCGCCTATGCTCTCGCGCGACTGTCGCTGGAGGCTGACGCGCTGCCGTGCCGGCTCGAGGCGCGCGAGCACCTCGTCGACGAGCACAGCGACGGCGCCTACGCCGTACTGCGCTTCGATGCCCGATGCCCGGCTACGCCGCAGCGCACGCTCGAGATCGACTACCGGCTCTTCGCCGACCTCGACCCCACGCATCGCGGGCTGGTGCAGGTGCAGCATGGCGGGGCGACTGCGAGCGGCGTCCTCGGGCCGGACCGGCCGCGCCTTGCGGTCGCGCTCGGCGAGGCCTCGCGCCTGCGCCAGTTCCTCGACTACGCGCGCGAAGGCGTCTGGCATATCTGGATCGGTATCGACCACGTCCTGTTCCTGGTATCGCTGCTGCTGCCGGCGGTGCTGGTCTACGCGGCGGGTGCCTGGCAACCGGCCGCGCGCTTCTCGCCGGTCTTCTGGGAAGTCTTCAAGGTCGTCACGGCATTCACGCTGGCGCACTCCGTCACGCTGTCGCTGGCGGCGCTTGGCGTTATCGTGCTGCCGTCGCGGCTGGTGGAATCGACCATCGCGCTGTCGGTGGTGCTCGCCGCGCTCAACAACCTCTGGCCGATGGTGATCGCCCGGCGCTGGGCGGTGGCATTCGGCTTCGGGCTGGTGCACGGCTTCGGCTTTGCCAGCGTGCTCGCCGATCTCGGCCTGCCGCGCGACGCCCTGCTCCTGTCCCTGGTCGGCTTCAACCTGGGTGTGGAGGCTGGCCAGCTGGCGGTAGTGTGCCTGCTCCTCCCAGCCGCGTTCGGCCTGCGCCGCCACTGGGTCTACCGGCGCGTCGCCTTCGTCGGGGGCTCGGCGCTCATCGCACTGCTGGCCGCAGTTTGGATGGTGGAACGGGTTTTCGACCTCAAGCTCATATAATTCGCGTTTTCTGGCGCGCAGGCGCAGGAGTTTCCATGCCGTACCAGCACATCAAGGTCCCGACCGGGGGCGAGAAGATCCGGGTCAACAAGGATTTCTCGCTGGCGGTGCCGGACAACCCGATCATCCCCTACATCGAGGGCGACGGCACGGGCGTGGACATCACGCCGGTAATGCTGAAGGTCGTCGACGCCGCAGTGAAGAAGGCCTACGGCGGCAAGAAGAAGATCGTGTGGATGGAGATGTACGCCGGCGAGAAGTCCTGCAAGGTGTACGGCGAGAACGTGTGGCTGCCCGAGGAGACGCTCGCCGCGTCCAAGGAATACGTGGTGTCCATCAAGGGCCCGCTCACCACACCGGTGGGCGGCGGCATCCGCTCGATCAACGTCGCGTTGCGCCAGGAACTGGACCTCTACGTCTGCCTGCGCCCGATCCACTACTTCAAGGGCGTGCCCTCCCCGCTCAAGGAGCCGGAGAAGACCGACATGGTGATCTTCCGCGAGAACGCGGAAGACATCTACGCCGGCATCGAATGGGCGGCCAAGACCCCCGAGGCGCAGAAGGTGGTCAAGTTCCTGGTCGAAGAGATGAAGGTGAAGAAGATCCGCTTTCCCGACACCTCGGCGATCGGCATCAAGCCGGTGTCCATCCAGGGCTCCGAGCGCCTGATCCGCAAGGCCTTCCAGTACGCCGTCGACAACGACCGCAAGTCGGTGACGCTGGTGCACAAGGGCAACATCCAGAAGTTCACCGAAGGGGGCTTCCGCGACTGGGGCTATGCGCTCGCGCAGCGCGAGTTCGGCGCGAAGCTCTTGGACGGCGGCCCGTGGTGCAGCTTCAGGAACCCGAAGACCGGCCGCGAGATCGTGGTGAAGGACGTGATCACCGACGCCTTCCTGCAGCAGATCCTGCTGCGGCCGGCGGAGTACGACGTCATCGCCACGCTCAACCTCAACGGCGACTACATCTCGGACGCGCTCGCCGCGCAGGTCGGCGGCATCGGCATCGCGCCCGGGGCCAACATGAGCGATTCGATCGCGATGTTCGAGGCCACCCACGGCACCGCGCCCAAGTACGCCGGCAAGGACTACGTCAATCCGGGCTCCGAGATCCTCTCGGCCGAGATGATGCTGCGCCACATGGGCTGGACCCAGGCGGCGGACGTGATCATCAAGTCGATGGAGAAGGCGATCCTCGACAAGGTCGTGACCTACGACTTCGCGCGCCTGATGCAGGGCGCCAAGCAGGTCTCCTGCTCCGGCTTCGGCCAGGCGATGATCGAGCGCATGTAGTGCGCGCCGGGAAGCCTCCGGCCAACAAAAAAGCCGCCCGCGGGCGGCTTTCTTGTCCCTGCACGGGACTCAAACCTTGTTGATGTTCGACGCCTGCTTGCCCTTGGGCCCCTGCACCACGTCGAAGCTGACCTTCATGCCCTCCTTCAGCGTCTTGAAGCCCGCCATCTGGATCGCGGAGAAGTGCGCGAACAGGTCCTCGCTGCCGTCGTCCGGCGTGATGAACCCGTAGCCCTTCGCGTCGTTGAACCACTTCACGGTGCCTGTCGCCATCGCCACTTCCTTCTTTGAGGTTGGTTAACGCCGGGGCGCATCTCCCGGGCCGTGCTTGAAACTCACGACCCCGCCGCCGTTACCCATGGCGTCACAGACAGCCTGAATCCAAACACTCGGCGGCTTTTACGCGCCTTCCCCGACGCAGTCAAGACCCCCCGGGTGGCGCGTTGCAGAGGGGGAACACATTGATTAGGATAGGGATCAATGGGCGCGGGCGGCCCTGCAAACAACGCACTGGCGAGGAACCGGAAACGGAAAGGCATGTCCGATCGGATTGAGCTCTACGGCGAAAACTAGGCGGCATGGCGCAGTTCAAGGACGACTCTCTGCTCGAGGCGCAGCGGAGCAAGCTGAAGCCTCCGCCGATGTTCAAGGTCATGCTGCTGAACGACGATTTCACGCCGATGGAGTTCGTGGTGGTGGTGCTGCAGAAGTTCTTCG
>DASWBP010000156.1:0-15684 GCA_036390555.1 Burkholderiales bacterium
CGCGCCCCAGAGGCGCTCCGCCGGCACCTCGATGGTGCCGAAGGAGTCCTTCTCCGGGCGCGTCGCGCTCACATCACTTCTTGAGCAGGCTCCTCAGCATCCACGCGTTCTTTTCGTGGATATCGAGGCGCTGCGTGAGCAGGTCGAGCGTGGGCTGGTCGTTCGCCTTCTCGGCGAGCGGCAGCACCGAGCGCGCGGTGCGCGCCACGGTTTCCTGGCCCTCGATCAGCTCGCGCACCATCTTCGCGGCCTTGGGCACGCCTTCGGTTTCCTTAACGGTCGCGAGCTTGATGTACTGCCTGTAGCTGCCCGGCGCGTAAAGGCCGAGCGCGCGAATGCGCTCGGCGATCGGGTCGATCGCGTTCCAGGCCTCGGTGTACTGGTCCATGAACATCTGGTGCAGCGTCTGGAACATCGGTCCCTCGACGTTCCAGTGGAAGTTGTGCGTCTTCAGGTAAAGGAGGTAGGTGTCGGCGAGCAGGCGCGAGAGCCCGCCCGCGATCGCCGCCCGGTCCTTCGCAGAAATGCCCGTGTCCATTACCGCGGCCATGCCGGCCTCCATGCTTGATTCGACGCGTTCAGTCTAACGCGGCGGCTGCGCCCGCCGCCAACGAATCCTTTCAATGGCGGCGATAGCCGCCCAGGGCGCGGACCGCCGGCTCGACCTAGGGCAGGTCGAAGAGCAGCACTTCGGCCTGCGCGCCCCGCTCCAACGCGACTTCACTGGCGCGTTCGATCTTCAGCGCGTCGCCGGCGGCAAGTCGCTGCCCCTGCACGTCGAGCGCGCCACGCGCCACGTGCACGTAGGCGCGCCGCCCCGGCGCCAGCGGGTGCACGGCGCGCTCGGCGCCGTCGAGCAGCGCCGCATAGACGCGCGCATCCTGGTGGATGCTCACCGAGCCCTGCGCGCCGTCGGGCGAGGCGATGAGGCGCAATTGCCCGCGTTTGGACGCCGCGTCGAAATGCTTCTGCTCGTAGGACGGCGCGATGCCCCTCACGCTGGGCTCGATCCAGACCTGCAGGAAGTGCGTGGTACCGGCCTTCTCGTGGTTGTACTCGCTGTGCCGCACGCCGCTGCCGGCGCTCATGCGCTGCACATCGCCGGGCACGATGGTGGAGCCGTTGCCCATCGAGTCCTGGTGCGCGAGCGCGCCCTCCAGCACGTAGCTGATGATCTCCATGTCGCGATGCCCGTGCGTGCCAAAGCCGGTGCCGGGCGCGACGCGGTCCTCGTTGATCACGCGCAGCGGGCCGAAGCCCATGTGGCGCGGATCGTGGTACTCGGCGAATGAGAAGCTGTGGAAGGACTTCAGCCAGCCGTGATCGGCGTAGCCGCGCTCCCCGGCCGGGCGCAACTCGGTCATTCAGCTCTGCGCCGTCGCGCCCTGCTGCTCGCGCGAGGCGATTTCCTGGTGCACCTTGGCCATGTCGAGCGCCTTGGCCTGCGTGATCACCTGCTCGAGCGCCGAGGCTGGCAGCGCCCCCGGCTGCTGGAACAGCACCACCTTTTCGCGGAACACCATCAGCGTGGGGATCGAGCGGATGCCGAAGGCGCCAGCAAGCTCCTGCTCGTCGTCGGTGTTGACCTTGCCGAACACCACGTCCTGGTGCGCCTCGGAAGCCTTGTCGTAGACCGGCGCGAATCCGCGGCACGGCCCGCACCACGGCGCCCAGAAATCCACGATAACCATCGGGCTTTCCGAGATCACCTTTTCGAAGTTGTCCTTGGTCAATTCGACCGTCGCCATGGCGGCTCCTCGCGAGAAAACGCGGAGTGTACTCTAGCCCTATGGCTGAATACGTCGGCAGGTTCGCCCCTTCGCCTACAGGGCCATTGCACTTCGGCTCGCTCGTGGCGGCGCTTGCCAGCTACCTGGAGGCACGCGCCGCGAAAGGCAAGTGGCTCCTGCGCATGGAGGACCTCGACGCGCCGCGCGGGCAGCCCGGCGCAGCCGACGAGATCCTGCGCGCGCTCGAGAGGCTCGGCTTCGAGTGGGACGGCCCGGTGCTGCGCCAGAGCACGCGCCTCGAGCGCTATCGCGCGGTGCTCGAGGACCTGCGGCGGCGAGGCTTTGCCTATCCCTGCGGCTGCTCGCGCAAGGAGCTCGAGGACTCCGCGCTGGCGATCGACGGCGCCCGGATCTACCCCGGCACCTGCCGGCAGGGGCTCGCGCCCGGCAAGAGCGCGCGCGCGCTGCGCCTGCGTACCCACGCCACGCCGATCGCCTTCTTCGACCTCATCCAGGGCGAGATCGAGCAGCGAGTAGAGCGCGAGGTGGGCGACTTCGTCCTGCAGCGTGCCGACGGCATCTACGCCTACCAGCTCGCCGTGGTGGTGGACGACCTCGACCAGGGCATCACCGACGTGGTGCGCGGCGCCGACCTGCTCGACTCGACCGCACGCCAGATCCACCTGCAGCGCATCCTGGGCGCACCTCAGCCGCGCTATGCGCATGTGCCAGTTGCAGTGAACGCCGCCGGCGAGAAGTTATCCAAGCAGACCGGCGCGGCGCCGCTCGACCTCGCCGACCCGAAGCGGGAGCTCGCGCGCGCGCGGCGCTTCCTCGGTCAGGGCGACGAAGGCTGGGACCTTGCGCGCGTGCCGCGCGTGCGCAGCCTCAGGGCCTCCTGACCGGGACGATCACCGTCGCCAGCGAGGCGAGGACGAGCCCCAGGGCGCCGAACTCGAGCCAGCCCGGACGCTCGCCGAGGAACACCATGCCAGAGAACACGCCCACCACCGGCGTCATCAGCATCGCCAGCGAGAAGGTCGTCACCGAGACCGAGGTCGCGAGCTTGATCCACGCCCAGTGCGCCCAAGCGAAGGAGAAGAGGACGTTATAGGCGACCGCCAACGCTGGCCAGAGACTCACCTCGCCCAGGGCGCTGAAGCTGTCGAAGGCAAGTGCTGCGATGTAGATCGGCACGCCGCCAATCAGCATCATCCAGGCGGTCATTGCGGCGACCGGCGCGCGCACCGGGTATTTCTTCTGCAGCACGGTACCAAGCGCCCAGGTGGTCGCCGCGCCCAGCACCATCAGGGCGCCCAGCGGCGCGCCGGCGAGGTTGGTGAACTCCTCCGCAAGCAGCAGCGCCATGCCCGCCATGCCGAGCGCGAGGCCCAGCAGCTTGCGCGCGTTCATGCGCTCGTGGAGGAACCACACGGAAAGCGGGATGGCAATTGCGGGCATCGTGTAGGCCAGGATCGCGGCCCGCCCGGAGGGGATCTGGCGCAGGCCGAACACCACCAGGACATTCCAGCAGGTGATGGAGAAGAACGCGATCAGCGCGAGGCGCTTCCACTGGTCGCGCGGAATGCCGAGCGGCTGGCCGCTCGCGCGCAGCGCGGCGAACAGCACGCCGGAGCCCGCGGCGAGGCAGAAAGTGCGGAAGGTGAACGGCGCGACTTCCGAGATCGCCACCTTCATCGCCGTCCAGTTGAAGCCCCAGACCAGCGTGATGCCGATCAGCACCCACCACAGGCTTCTCGGCAGGTGCTCGGCGTGCGCGCTGCTCAATGCCGCACCCGCACCGGCAGCGACTTCAGGCCGCGGAATACCATGGAATTGAGCCACTCGAGGGACGCGCCCGCGAGCTCGAGGCGCGGCCAGCGCGCGAGGACCGCCGGCAACGCGATCTGGCCCTCCAGCCGCGCCAGCGGAAAGCCGAGGCACAGGTGCGGACCAAAGCCGAAGGAGAGATGCGGCGGCCCGTTTCGCGCGAGGTCCACGCGGTCGGGATCGGCGTAGGCGCGCGGGTCGCGATTGGCGGCGCTCAGGAGGATGAACACGCGCTCGCCAGCTCGCAAGCGCTTGCCGTGCAGCTCATGCTCGCGCTGCACGATGCGCACCTGCGCGTTGGTCGGGCCGTCGTAGCGCAGCAGCTCTTCCACCGCCGCAGGCGCAAGCGCTGCGTCGGCGCGCAGCTTCGCCATCTCGTCCGGAAACTGCAGCAGGGCGAGCAGGCCGTTGGCGATATGGTTGGTGGTAGTCTCGTGGCCGGCGAAAAGCAGCAGGATGCAGGTGGCCACCAGCTCATCCTCGCTCAAGCGATCGCCGCCGTCCTCGAGCGCCACGAGCTCTGAAAGCAGGTCGGCCTGCGGCCGCGCGCGGCGCGCAGCGATCATGCCGCGAAAGAAATCCGCCATCTCGCGCGTCGCCGCCTCGGCGATGTCGTACTTCTCCTGCGCCATGCGCGAGCTGCCGATGAACAGCGCCATGTCGTCCGAAAGGCGCTTCACGCGCCCGAGCTCGGCGCGCGGCACCCCGAGCATGTCCATGATGACCAGCGCCGGCAGCGGCCCGGCGAAGTCGCCGATGAAATCGAACGCTTCGCGCTCGGCGATCTGTTGCATCAGCCATTGCATCAGCGCCTCGATGCGCGGCCGCATGGCGTGCATGGACTTGACGTGGAACACCTTGCTCGTCAGCCGGCGCAGCCGCGTGTGCTCTGGGGGATCGCGGAACACCATCCAGAGGGAAAGGTACTTCATGATCTCGGCGATGCGCCGAGCCTCCTCGGACGGCAGCGTCGCGAAGTAGGGACGCAGGCGGTCCGAGGACATCTCCTTGTCGAGGCACACGTCGCGCACGTCCTCGTAACGCGTGAGCACCCAGGCCTTCAGGCGCGGGCTCCAGTGACACGGGTCCTCGTCCTGCATCCGGCGATAGAGCGGAAAAGGGTCGGCAAGGACCTGCGGATCGTCGGGCCTGTAATCGAGTGTCATCCTTTGCTCACCAGCCACACGCCGAGCATGGCGAGCGCCATGCCGGCGGCGGAGAACGCAGTATAGGTCTCGCCGAAGAGCGGCCAGGCGATGAGCGCGGTGCAGGGCGGCACCAGGTACATGAGGCTCGCCACCTTGGTGGCGGCGCCGTGACGGATCAGCCAGAAGAGGAGGAACACCGCGCCGAGCGACAACGCGAACACCAGCCACACGATGGCGATCAGCAGCTCCGCGCTCCAAGTAATCTCGCGCGACTCGAAGAACAGGCTGTAGGGGGCGAGCAGCAGGAGAGCGGCGCCGAACTGGATCGCGGCGCCGGTGCGCAGGTCGACGCGCGCGCAATAGCGCTTCTGCCAGATCGCGCCCACGCTGATGCTGAGCAGCGCGACGACCGACAGCGCGGTGGCGAGCAACCCGACGCCCTCCAGCGCCCACTTCTCGCGCACCACCAGCGCGACGCCTGCGATGCCAAGGACGAGTCCGAGCCACTGGCGCGCATTGGTACGCTCCTTGAGGAGCCAGGCGCCCAGCACCGCAGCGAGGATCGGCTGCAGCGCGGTGATGAGCGAAGAGGCGCCTGCGGGCATGCCTTTGGAAAGGGACAGGAACACGCCGCCGAGGTACCCCCCCTGAATCAGCGCGCCCGCAAGCGCCATATGCAGGAACTCCGCGCGTGTCGCCGGCCAGGGCGCGCGCAGCACCAGGCAAAGCGGCAGGAGCAGGGTGAGAACCGCCGCGAACCGGATGACGAGGAAGGTCGCTGGTTCGGCGTAGGGCAAGCCCAGCTTCGCGCCGATGAACCCCGTGCTCCAGAGGATGACGAAGAGCCCTGGGAAGATCCAGGCCCAGCGTTGCAGCGGGTCGGCGGAAGCCGCGGGAGCCATGCGGCGCCATTGTCGGGGGGCTTACCAGGGTCCGTATCGGTGTTTCGACCGAGCCCGAACCTCGTTAGAAACGAAGACGAAGACCCAGCTCGAGGAGATTCTGCAGTGTATCAATGAGTTATGCTGCACCGCAAAAATCATTTGACTTCCAGGGGGAAAGGCCTAAACTACGCCTTGCTGCGGTGCACAAATGCACCGGCAAACCGAACCCCGAATTCGTTCGATCAGACAAGGAGCCAGACCATGTACGTGACCCCCGAGCAAATCCAGGCTGCCGGCAAAGCCAACGTCGAAGCGATGCTGTCCGTCGCCGCGATGCAGTTTGCCGCCATCGAGAAACTCGCCGCCCTCAACGCCAACGCCGTGAAGGCCGCGTTCGAAGACGGCATGAGCAACACCCGCGCGCTGTTCGGCGCCAAGGACGTGCAGGAGTTCGTGAACCTGCAGAGCACCCTGGCGACGCCGGCCATCGAGAAAGCCATCGCCTACTCGAAGAGCGTGTACGAAGTCGCCACCGAGACCAACGCCGAGCTCTCGAAAGTTGCCGAGAAGCGCGTCGCCGAGTGGAACGAGAACTTCACCGCACTGCTCGACAAGGCCGTGAAGAACGCGCCCGCCGGCTCCGACGTGGCAGTCGCCGGCATCAAGTCGATGCTCGCCGCGGCCAACTCGGCCTACGACAACTTCGCCAAGGTGACCAAGCAGGCGACCGAAATCGCCGAAGCCAACGTCGCTGCCGCGACCGAGACCGTGAAAGGCCTCGCCAAAGCAAAAAAGGCGGCCTGAGCGCCAAACCGGGCCGGCAGCAAGCGGCCCGATCTAGCGCGAAGCGCTCGCCCCCGCGCCGCAAGGCTCCCGGGAAGCGCAAGAAGTAGCAGCACAAAGCCCGCCCTCGAGGCGGGCTTTTTTCCGCCCGCACACACCCGTTGCGGCCGCAATGGGTGTGCGCGCGACCGGTGCGGAACTTCGCTAGCGCATCCCCGGCAGCATCCCCTTCATGCCGCGCATCATGCGCGCGAGATTGCCGCCCTTCATCATCTTCATCATCTTCTGCATCTGCTCGAACTGATTGAGCAGGCGGTTGACTTCCTGCACCGGCACGCCGGCGCCCGCGGCGATGCGGCGCTTGCGCGAGGCCTTGATCAGCTCCGGTTCCGCCCGCTCCCGCGGCGTCATCGAATTGATGATGCCCTCGATGCGCCGGAACTGGCGCGTGTCCTGCAGCTGGGCCGGGTTGATCTGCCCGACCAGCTGCGCCGGCAGCTTGTCGAGCATCGATGACAACCCGCCCATCTTCTGCATCTGCTGGATCTGCTGCTTGAAGTCCTCGAGGTCGAAGCCCTTGCCCTTGCGGATCTTCTCCGCGACGCGCTGCGCCTGCTCGAGGTCGACCTGCTTGTGCGCCTCCTCGACCAGCGACAGGATGTCGCCCATGCCGAGCACGCGCGAGGCCATGCGCTCGGGGTGGAAGGGCTCCAGCGCATCCAGCTTCTCGCCCGTGCCGGCGAACTTGATCGGCTTGCCCGTGACCTGGCGCACCGAGAGCGCCGCGCCGCCGCGCGCGTCGCCATCGAGCTTGGTGAGGATCACGCCGGTGAGCGGCAGGCGCTCGCCGAACACGCGCGCCACGTTGACCGCGTCCTGGCCCTGCATCGCGTCCACCACGAAGAGCGTCTCTACGGGACGCAATTCCGCGTGCAGCGCCGCGACTTCCTGCATCATCGGCTCGTCGATGGCAAGGCGCCCCGCCGTGTCCACGATCAGGACGTCGAAGTAGCGCGTCTTCGCGTGCTCGAGCGCGCGCTGCGCGATCTGCACCGGCGGCTCGTCCGGCGCCGCCGCGAAGAACTCCGCGCCCACCTGCGCGGCAACCGTCTTCAGCTGCTCGATCGCCGCGGGACGATAGACGTCGCACGAGGCGAGCAGCACCTTCTTCTTCTGCGAGAGCAGCAGCCGCGCGAGCTTGCCGGCCGTCGTGGTCTTGCCCGAACCCTGCAGGCCGGCCATCAGGATCACGGCGGGCGGCTGCGCGGCGAGATCGAGGCCCACGCCCGCCTCGCCCATCAGGCGCGCAAGCTCGCGGTGCACCACGCCCACCAGCGCCTGCCCCGGCGTGAGGCTGCCGACCACCTCCGCACCGAGCGCCTTCTCCCTCACGGCAGCGATGAAGTCGCGCACCACCGGCAGCGCGACGTCGGCTTCGAGCAGCGCCACGCGCACTTCGCGCAGCGCCTCCTGGATATTGGCTTCGGTGAGGCGCGCTTCGCCGCGGATCGTCTTGACGATCTTCGCGAGGCGTGCAGTCAGGTTGTCGAGCACGGGTGATAAACTGAAGTTGTGCCCGACATTGTAATTCACGCGGTCACCGCGGCCGCCTACGCAGTGCTGGCCTGGCACTTCTGGAACACGCGCTGGCGCTCGCACCCCGGCGAGGCTACGCGCATGGCAAGCGGGCTGCGGCCGCTCGAGCGCGCCGCGATCCTGCTGCCGCTCGGCCTGCACGGCGCGCTGCTCTACCTGGCGCTGTTCGCGCCGGGCGAATTGCGCTTCGGCTTTGCGCTCGCGCTGTCGAGCATGCTGTGGCTCGCGGTGCTGTTCTACTGGCTGGAAAGCCTGTTCTACAACCTCGACGGCATGCAGCCGCCCGCGCTCGCGCTCGCCGCGCTGGCGGTGCCGCTGCCAGCGATCTTTCCGGGCCGCGAGAGCGGCCCGCTCGCCGCCTCGCTGGAGTTCCGGCTGCACCTGGTGATGGCGGTCCTCGCCTACAGCCTGTTCACCATCGCCATGCTGCACGCGGTGCTGATGGCGATCGTCGAACGCCGGCTGCACCATAGCCGCGGCGGGCGCAGTGGCGGAGCCGGCATCGCCGGGGACGGCGCGGCGATGCTCGGCGGGCCGCTGGGCGCGCTGCCGCCGCTGCTTACGCTCGAGCGGCTGCTGTTCCGCATGATCACCGTCGCTTTCGTCCTGCTCACGCTCACGCTCGCCACGGGGATCGCGTTCTCGGAGACGCTCTTCGGTCGCCCGCTGCGCTTCGACCACAAGACGTTGTTCGCGCTGCTGTCCTGGGCGACGTTCGCGCTGTTGCTCGCGGGCCGCCATCTCTACGGCTGGCGCGGGCGCACGGCGCTGCGCTGGACGCTGAGCGGGTTTGTCCTGCTGCTGCTTGCCTACGTCGGCAGCCGCTTCGTGCTCGAAGTGCTGCTCGGCCGCGGCTGAGCCGCGCGCGCAGCTGTCAATCGATTGCCTGGCTGGGTGGAACCATGGAAATCGCGATTCTCGCTTGCCTGATCCTGCTTAACGGCGTGCTGGCCATGTCGGAGGTCGCCGTGCTCACTTCGCGGCGCACGCGCCTCGCGACGATGGCTGCCGGAGGCGACGCGCTCGCCGCGGCGGCGTTGCGGTTGGTCGAAGCACCCACGAAGTTCCTCTCCACGGTGCAGATCGGCATCACGTCGATCGGCATCCTGAACGGCATCATCGGCGAGGCAGCGCTCGCCGCGCCGGTGGCGGTCTGGCTGCAGTCACTGGGCGTCGAGCACAAGATGAGCGCGGTGCTCGCGACCGGCACGGTGGTGGTGTCGGTGACCTACTTTTCCATCGTGGTCGGAGAGCTGGTGCCCAAGCGCCTCGGCCAGCACAACTCCGAGGCCATCGCCAGACTGATTGCCTGGCCGATGCGGCTGCTGGCGCGCAGCGCGGCGCCGTTCGTCAGCCTGCTGTCGCTGTCGACGGACGCGATCCTCAAGCCCCTGCTCGTCCTGCTGCGCGTGCGGCCGATGGCGTCCGGCGCCCAGCCGCTGTCCGCCGAGGAAATCCGCACGCTGCTGCTCGAATCGTCGGCGTTCCTGCCGAAGAAGCACCTCACGATCCTGCTCAATCTGTTCGACCTGAGCGACATCACCGTGCAGGACATCATGCTGCCGCGCTCGCGCATCGAGTCGGTGAAGCTCGATGACGACATGGACACCATCGCGCGCCACCTCGCCACCAGCTACCACATGCGCCTGCCGGTATTCCGCGATTCGCGCGGCGAGGTGGTCGGCATCCTGCACCTGCGCAAGGTGCTCGCGCCGGTTCACGCCGGCACGCTCAACAAGGCGGAAATCGAGACGCTGCTGGCTGCCCCCTACTTCGTTCCCGCCTCCACGCCGGTTTTCACGCAGCTGCAGTATTTCCAGGAGAACGAGGAGCGCATCGCGCTGGTGGTCGACGAGTACGGCGAGCTGATGGGGCTGGTGACGCTCGAGGACATCATCGAGGAAATCATCGGCAAGTTCACCACCTCGCTACCCTCCGCGACACAGAGGCTGGCCTGGGGCGAGGATGGCACGGCCGCCGCGGACGGGGCGACACCCGTGCGCGAGCTGAACCGGGCCCTCGGCCTTGACCTGCCGACGGAGGGCCCCAAGACCCTGAACGGCCTGATTCTTGAGCACCTGCGCGACATTCCGGAGGCCGACGTGTCGATCAAGATCGGCGACGTGCCCATGGAAATCGTCCACGCGCAGGGCCGCACGGTGAAGACAGTGCGGATCTTCCGGCCTGCTCGGACGGACCAGGAGGATGCCGCATCGCGCTGAGCGCCTTAGCGGGGCGTGCGGTTTTTGGCGGTTTTTGCAGGTTTCTGAAGCTCGAAATCAATTGTCCGTCAGCGGCTTAGGCGTGAAACCTGAGGCTTTACAAAAAACAAGGCTCAGGGCATCATCGCCGGTCAGTCCCTCAGCGATTCGATAGGACAAGGGGAGCACGCTATGGCGACGGCAGCAGCGGCGCGGGGCGCCGGACCCAAGGAGTTCAACTTCCTGTGGGAAGGGCGCGACAAGGGCGGCAAGGTCGTCCGCGGCGAGCTGCGTTCGGTGAGCGAAGCGGCGGTCAACGCCACGCTGCGTCGCCAGGGCATCATCGTCCAGAAGGTCAGGAAGCAGAAGTACGGCAGCGGCGGCAAGGTCAGGGACAAGGACATTTCGCTGTTCACGCGCCAGCTTGCGACCATGATGAAAGCGGGCGTGCCGCTGCTGCAGTCCTTCGAGATCGTCAGCAAGGGCGCCGCCAATCCCGCGGTCGCACGGCTGCTGGGCGAAATCAAGACCGAGGTCGAGACCGGCTCCTCCCTCGCGCAGGCGTTCCGCAAGTACCCGCTGTACTTCGACGCGCTCTACTGCAACCTTGTTCAAGCCGGGGAGCAGGCGGGCATTCTCGAGACGCTGCTCGATCGACTGGCGACCTACAAGGAAAAGATCCTCGCCATCAAGTCCAAGATCAAGTCGGCACTGTTCTACCCGATCGCGATCATCGTGGTGGCGTTCATCATCACGGCGGTGATCATGATTTTCGTCATCCCTGCGTTCAAGGAGGTGTTCACGAACTTCGGCGCCGACCTTCCCGCGCCGACCCTGTTCGTGATGGCGATCTCGGATTGGTTCGTGGCCTACTGGTACATCATCTTCCCCGTGATCATCGGCGCCGTGATCGGCTTCCTCGAGGCGTGGAAGCGCTCGCTGCCGGTGCAGATCTTCATGGACCGCATGATGCTGCGCCTGCCGGTGTTCGGCGACCTGGTGCTGAAGTCCACCATCGCGCGCTGGACCCGCACGATGTCCACCATGTTCGCGGCCGGCGTACCCCTGGTCGAGGCTCTCGACTCCGTCGGCGGCGCCTCCGGCAACTACGTGTACGTGGTGGCCACCAAGCAGATCCAGAAGGAGGTCTCGACCGGCACCTCGCTCACGCTGGCGATGCAGAACTCCGGCGTGTTCCCCAACATGGTGCTGCAGATGTGCTCGATCGGCGAGGAAACCGGCGCACTCGACTCAATGCTCAGCAAGGTCGCCGATTTCTACGAGCAGGAGGTGGACGACGCGGTCGAGGCCCTCTCCTCGCTGATGGAACCCATGATCATGGTGGTGCTGGGCACGCTGATCGGCGGCATGGTGATCGCCATGTACCTGCCGATCTTCAAGATGGGCCAAGCGGTCTAGATGTCCGTCTTCGGCTGGCTGGCCCAGCCCGTTGTGCTGCCGTGGGTGGCGCTCGTCTTCGGCCTGTGCATCGGCTCGTTCCTCAACGTCGTCATCCATCGCCTGCCGCGCATGATGGAGCGCGAATGGCGCGAGCAATGCGCCGAACTCGCGGCGGGTGCAGCGGAACCGCAAGGCGGTGCCCCTGTACCCCCGCCCGCCGAGAAGGAGCAGCAGGGCCGCTACAACCTGGTCGTGCCACGCTCGGCCTGTCCGAGCTGCGGGCACCAGATCCGCGCGCTGGAGAATGTCCCGGTCATCAGCTGGATCGCGCTGCGCGGCAAGTGCTCTGCCTGCGGCGCGAGGATCACCGCGCGCTATCCTGCCGTCGAAATCCTCGCCGGCGCCCTCGCCGCCTACGCGGCGTGGCGCTACGGCGCTTCGCTCGCCGCGCTGGGCGCGATGGCTTTCGGCTGGTCGCTGCTTGCGCTCACTGTGATCGACCTTGACACGCAGCTGCTGCCCGACGACATCACGCTGCCGCTGCTCTGGGCGGGCCTGCTGCTCAACCTTGGCGGCACCTTCGCGCCACTCGCCGCCGCGGTGATCGGCGCCGTCGCGGGGTATCTCGCGCTCTGGAGTGTGTACTGGGCGTTCAAGCTCGCAACGGGCAAGGAGGGCATGGGCTACGGCGACTTCAAGCTGCTCGCGGCGATCGGCGCCTGGCTCGGCTGGCAGAAGCTGCCGATGGTGATCCTGCTTTCCTCGGTGGTCGGCGCCGCGGTAGGCATCGGCCTCATGATGTTCGCCCGCCACGCCCGCGAGAAGCCGATTCCCTTCGGACCGTACCTCGCGGCCGCCGGCCTGATCGCCATGCTGTGGGGCGACACGATCGCGCGCCGCTGGCTGCCGATCCTCTCTTGATGCGGCTGGTCGTCGGCCTGACCGGCGGCATCGGCAGCGGCAAGAGCGCCGCGGCGGAGGAGTTTGACAGGCTGGGCGCCACGGTCGTGGATACCGATGCCATCGCGCACGAGCTCACGCAGGCGGGCGGCGCCGCCATGCCGGAGGTACGGCGCCTGTTCGGCGCGGACTTCGTGGACGCACACGGCGCCATGGACCGCGCCCGGATGCGGGCACTCGCCTTCCGCGATCCGACCGCGCGCCGAAGGCTCGAAGCCCTGTTGCACCCGCTGATCCGTGCGGAGTCGGAGCGCCGCATCGCAGCGGCTGGCGGCGCCTACGTGATCCACGTCGTGCCACTGCTCGTCGAGAGCCGCGATTACCGGCAGCGTGTTTCGCGCGTGCTGGTCGTCGACTGTCCCGAGGATCTGCAGATCGCGCGGGTGCGGCAACGCAGCAGCCTTGCCGACGACGAGATCCAGCGCATCGTCCGCAGCCAGGCCTCGCGGGAAGAACGGCTCGCGGCCGCCGACGATGTGATCGACAATTCGGGAACGCTTGACGCGCTGCACAAGCAGGTGCGCGCATTGCACGCGAGGTATCTCGAGCTTGCGCGCTCGACGGCATGAATTTGTCATCCCCGCGCAAAACCCGCAGAATCCGCCAAATTTTCGCAGGGCGCCCGTGATCACTTACGAGTACCCGCTCAACGAGCGCATTCGCACGCTGCTACGGCTCGAGGACCTGTTCGAGCGCTCGCGGCATTTCATCGCGCGCACCGACCCGCTCGACCACCACGTAGCGCTGCTGACGCTGTTCGAGATCCTCGAGGTCGCAAGCCGCGCCGACTTGAAGTCGGACCTGCTGCAGGAACTGGAGCGCCAGAAGCAGGTGCTGCTGTCGTTTCGCAACAACCCGGACATCTCGGAGGACGCGCTTGCCAGCGTGCTGCGGGACATCGAGCAGGCGGCGGCGGCACTCTTCTCCATGGCCGGGCGCATCGGCCAGTACCTGCGCGAGAACGACTGGTTGATGTCGATCAAGCAGCGCACGGGAATCCCCGGCGGCGCCTGCGAGTTCGACCTGCCCTCCTACCACTACTGGCTGCACCGGCCCGCCGAAGAGCGCATCGGCCAGCTCGCCGCCTGGACCGGGCCGCTGTTCCCGCTACGCGACGGCTCCGCCATCATCCTGCGCATCCTGCGCGAATCCGGCAAGCCGCAGAAGCTTTCGGCGCCGCTGGGCACCTTCCAGCAAATGCTCGGCGGCAAGACCGCGCAAATGATGCGCGTACGCCTGGATGCGGGGCTCAACTGCGTGCCCGAGATCAGCGCCAACAAGTACGTGCTCAACATCCGCTTTCTCACCCAGAACGGCGAGGACCCCAAGCCGCGCACCGCGGACTGGGATGTCGCCTTCGAGCTGACCTTCTGCAACCTGTAGCCACGGTCCCCTGCCCGCGTTGCGGCAGGCCAGCGGCGTACGCCCCGGAGAACAAGTGGCGCCCGTTCTGCAGCGAGCGCTGCCGCACGATCGACTTGGGTAACTGGGCTGCGGAACGCTATCGCGTGCCCGAGGCGCCTGCCAGGCCCGAAGGCAAGACCGACCAGGACGTCCCGGAATGACGCTCGCGCGTCGACACGGGACCCGAGGCCGCTAGCCCCAGGCGCCGCTCACCATCGCGACGCCGTGCGCGCCCGCGCGCCAGGCGCTCTCGAGGTCTGCGCGCCGCATGCCGCCGATGGCGTAGACCGGGATGCTCGCGCCGCGCGCGATGCGCGCGAACCCCTCCCAGCCGAGCGTCGCGGCGCCCGGATGCGTCGGCGTCGCCTTTACGGGGCCGAGCACCGCGAAATCCAGTTCCAGGGCCATCGCGCGCTGCAGCTCCGCCGCGTCGTGGCAGGAGGCGGCAGCGAGGCCCTTGCGCGGTCGCTCACCGAGCTGCATCAACTGCGCCGCCGTGAAGTGGATACCGTCGGCGATGTCCGGACCGCCGTTGATCAGCACCTTTGCGCCCCGCAAGCGCGCCAGCCGCACCACGGCGCGCGCGAAATCCTCGCGGTCGGGCAGCTCCTTGTCCCTCACCTGCAGCATCTTCAGGCCGGATTCGAGCCGCGCTCGGATGCCTGACAGCATCTGCGCCTCGCCGCGGCCCTGCGCATCGGTGATCGCGTACTCATGCGGCAGCGCAAGCGCCGCGAGCACCGGCGCATTGGCTGGCAGCATCGGTTCGGCGGGCGCCGCCTCGAAGCGTTGCCAGGTGATCGCCTGGTCCTCGCGCGGGTGGGGATCTCCCTTCCACGCGGTGACGCGAAAGAAATTAAGCCGCACCGTGGCGTGTGGATAGGTGAAGACGCGCGTAAGCCACGGATACGCGGTGCAGGCGTCGATGCCGAGCTCCTCGTGCAGCTCGCGCGCGAGCGCGCGCTCCGCGGCCTCGCCTGTCTCCACCTTGCCGCCGGGAAACTCCCAGTAGCCGGCGTAGACCTTGCCCGCCGGCCGCCGCGCCAGCAGGAAGGCGCCGTCGGCGCGCTGGATCACCGCCGCGGCGACTTCGACTACCGCCATCTACTTCTTCTTGGCGTGCTTGCCGGCCCAGTCCCGCGCGAACTGGTAGGCGACGCGGCCACTGCGCGAGCCGCGCTGCAGCGACCACTGCAGTGCCTCTTCGCGTGCGGCCGCAGCCTCGCGCGCGCCGCAGCCGAAGGTCTGCAGCCAGTGCGCGACGATCTCCAGGTACTCGTCCTGGTCGAAGGGATAGAAGGACACCCACAGCCCGAAGCGCTCCGAGAGCGAGATCTTCTCCTCGACAGTCTCGCCGGGATGGATCTCGTCGCCGACGTACCTGGTCTCGAGATTCTCGGTCATGTACTCCGGCATCAGGTGGCGGCGGTTGGAGGTCGCGTAGATCAGCAGGTTCTCGGAAGTGGTCGAGATCGAGCCGTCGAGCGCCACCTTGAGCGCGATATAGCCATCCTCCGCGCCATGGAAGGTCAGGTCGTCGCAGAACACCAGGTAGCGCTCCGCACGCCCGGCCACGCGGTCGGTGATCTCGGGCAGGTCGATGAGATCGTTCTTCTCCACCTCGATCAGCCGCAGACCTTGCTTGTGGTACTTGTTCAGCAGGCCCTTGACGATCGAGGACTTGCCGGTGCCGCGCGCGCCCGTGAGCAGCACATTGTTGGCGGGCTTGCCCTCGAGGAACTGCCGC
>DASWBP010000157.1:0-3163 GCA_036390555.1 Burkholderiales bacterium
GTCTGCAGAAGAGCGGTCGCTGTATGACTCTCACTCTGAAACGGGCGCTCAACTACTTGAGCAGGCTGATTTTCCTGACAAGCGAGTCGTCATCAACGTTGCTCGTCATCACCACGCAATCTTCGACGGTCGAGGTGGCCGTGTCTCGCCGCGAGGTGAGGACATTCCACTCGAGGCCAGAATCATTGGTGCGTGTGATGCGTTCGACGCCTTGATTGTCGGGAGACCACGCCAACCGGCCGTCTCAATCGGTCAAGCGTTGGAGGCCATATTTAGACGTTCCGGTCGTGACTTTGATCCTTGCGTGGTAGAGGCACTTGTCGACGTAGTTCGCCGGCTTCCATCCAAGACGTCAGATCTTTTGGCCCAGCTCAGCGATATTGCTGAGGACATGGCTTTCTTTGGGAGTCAGAGAGCGCTAAAGCGAGCCACGCGTTCTTCGAGTCGAGGTGGATAGACAAACGGTTGCCAAAACAAAGGCCTTGCCTTCTCTAATCCTCCAGTTCCTCCCTCGCCAACTCCACATCCAGCCTCTCCATCGCATCCGCCGCCTCGCACTCCGCGGCCTCGGCGTAGAGCTTCTCGGCTTCCTTCAGCGCCTTCTTGCCCTCCAGCATCACCAGCCCGTTCGCGTACTCGATGCGCGCGATCGCCGAGGTCGGGTTGAGCTTGAGCGCTTCCTTGTACATCTTCAGCGCGGTGTCCTTCTTCGCGCCGTAGGTGAGCCCCCCGATCATCGCGCCGACCTTGTCGATCACCTCGGCGTGGTACGACCCGAGCACGATGTGCGCGTCGGCGTGCTTGGGCGCGAGCTTGATCGTGGCCTCCAGGGCGGCCTTCACCTTGCCGCCGATGCCCTGGGCCAGCGCCTTGGCCACCGAAATGCCCTGCGCGTACCGGCCGAGCGCATACGCCTGCCAGTAGAACGCGTTGGCGTTCTTCGGCTGCTTCGCCTGCAGCTTCTCGGCGCGCTGCGCGACTTCCTCGAAGAGTTCGAGCTTGCGCTTCTCGTTCTCCTCCAGGTAATTGGCGTAGATCGCCTGCGCCTTGTTGGCGACCGTGATGCCGTCGTCGCCGGCGTCGAGGCCGAGCTGCGCGGCTTTCTGGAAGTCGCCCGCATGGAACGCGATCCATGCCTCGACCACCTTGTCGTTCTTCGGGAACGGCTCGGCATCGCCCTCGTGCAGGCGATCCCACGCCTTCTTCAGGCTCGCCGCGGTGTAGTGGAACGACTTGTCGGGATACGGAAACTTCGCCCACGCCTTTGCCATCGCGTTCTCCTTCGGTCTCTTCGTTCTGGTGCTGCTAGTCGGTCAGGTACTCGGCCGCCAGGTGCTCGAACAGCGTGCGCGACTCGCCGGTGAGGTAGGGCGCGGTCAGCGCCATCACCTGGTAGCAGCCGCGCTGCACCGCGGCGCCCACGACGTCCGGCTCGTTGAAGTGCCGCGGGTTCATCACGTACGAGTACGAGAGCCAGTAGGTCGCCACCACCACCATGTTGGTCGCCAGCGACTCGATCTCGCGCGGGCTGGCGGAGAGCTCACCGGCCTGCTGCAGGCCTTCGCACAGGCCCTTGGCGACCTTGACCTTCTGCGCCAGCAACTGCTTGAACTTGACCTCGAGGGTGCGGTTGTTGGCGAGCAGGTTGTTCAGGTCGCGGTAGAAGAACCGGTACTTCCACACCAGTTCAAACAGCACGTGCAGGAACAGCCACGCGTCTTCCACGTTCGCCTGCCGGTCCTGCGGCACCGACAGCAGCTTGTCGATCTCGCGCTCGAACTGCTGGAAGATGCAGTTGATGATGTCGTCTTTGTTCTTGAAGTGGTAGTACAGGTTGCCCGGGGAGATGTTCATCTCCTCGGAAATCAGCGTCGTGTTGACGTTCGGTTCGCCGAAGTCGTTGAACAGCCGCAGCGAGAGATCGAGGATGCGCTCGCGGGTGCGGCGCGGCGGCTTGCGTTCCATGGTGTTCGGGGGCGGAAACGCCGGATCGGGTTGCGGCAAGAATACCGCAGCGACCCGGCGCGCCTCAGGCGGCGACGACGCGCAGCCAGCGTTCGAGGTCGTCGAGCGTGTGGGTCAGGGCCCGCGTGGCGGCGGTGCTGGCCGTTTCGAGCCAGAGTCCGCGGCTCTTGCGCAGGCTCTTCACCAGCGTCATTGATTCATCGCGCAGCACGTCGAGCCGCAGCTCCACGCCGTGGCGCTCGAGCACCGGTGCCAGCTCGTGCCGACGCTTCCACAGTTCCTGGCGCGTCTTCTGGTACGCGTGCTCGCACAGGCGCCGGCGGCTCGAGTACGAGAAGAGGTTGGTGAAGAACATGTCGGCATCGGCGCGGTTCGGCTCGAACAGCACGATGTCCGTGTCCGGATACGCGGTCTTGTAGCGCTCCATCCCCGCGCCGAGGCGCGAGTGGATGATCGAGCGGTAGGTCTGCGCCAGCACCACCGGCAGTCCGCCCTCGACCAGCTTGTCGAGGTGGTGCTCGTGGTCGCGCGTGCGGTGGTGCGGCGATGCGTCGAACGGGACCAGCGGATTGAGACACAGCAGCAGGTCGATGCCCTGCTCGAGGGCCATCGACGCGTGCAGCGTCTTGCGCAGCGCGCCGTCGACGAAGTAGCGACCCTTGATCTGCGTGGGCGGAAAGAGCCCGGGCAGCGCGGCCGACGCCTGCACCGCGCGCGAGATCGGGATGTCGTCGAGGCCCGGAGCGCCGAAGGCGAGCGACTCGCCGGTGTCCAGGTCGGTGGCGACGAGGTAGAGCTTGTGGGCGAGCTGGCGGAAATCGTTGGTGCGGCCCGCCTGCGAGAAGATGACGCCGAGGTACTTGTCGACCTGCTCGCCGTTGAAGATGCCGGTCGGGATCGCGCGGCCGAGGCGTTCGAAGGCGCTCATCATCGTGCTGGTGCCGAGCGCGTAGTGCCAGAGCGCGGCCGCCAGCAGCGGCGGCACCGAGGCGAGGCGCTGCGCAAACTCCTTCAGCGCCGGCCGCAGCAGGATCGAAGGCTCGAAGCGGTCCTGCGAACGCTCGCCCTCGATGAAGACGCGCGACATCTGGTGCGGCGTGATGCCGTTGCAGAGCGCCGCCGCGATGAAGCCGCCGGCGCTGACGCCGACATAGACGTCGGCGTCGTTGAGGTCGATCGACAGGGACTCGTTCAGCGC
>DASWBP010000158.1:0-6092 GCA_036390555.1 Burkholderiales bacterium
GACGACGCGGCGCTCGCGATCGACTTCGCGCTCTCGCTCCCGGAGGCGCGCGGCCAGGCACGCACCTGCGTGGTCTCGCATACGCGCGGCGGCTACTACGCCCTCAAGGCGATGGTGACCAAGAAACGCCAGGCGAAGACCGCCTGCTACGTCTCGTACTACCCGCACTGGCAGCATCCCGAGGCGCCCGAGCCGATGCAGGCCTACCAGTACGCTCCGGAGGTCGATGCTCTACAGGTGCCGGTGCTGGTGTTCTTCGGCGAGCACGAGCAGTACCAGCGCGTGCGCCCGATCCTCGCCGGCATCGAGTCGCTGCAGAAGAAAAAGCGCGATGCGCGCGTGATCGTGTATCCGGGCGTGGGGCGCGGTTTCGACTTCCGCCCGCCCGAGGTGCGCACCTTCGCCGACGACCTCGCCACGCAGGATTCCCTCCTGCGCACCGCCGCCTTCATGCGGCAGCACCTGAAGTAGATCAGGCGATGGCCTGGTAATAGATGTTCTGCGGGTGCTTCGCCTCGGCGAAGAAATACCAGCGCTCGGCGAGCAGCCCCGCGTACTGCAGGAGGAACGCAGCGCCAAGCACGAGCGCGGACTGCGGCGCGGCGAGCATCAGCGCGGCGGGCACCGGAAAGACGAGCGCGAGCAGCGTCCAGCGCGCGGCCCGCACCACCTCGCGCGGCCGGCCGTGGAAGAACTCGCGCGTGTTGAACGAGCCGCCCATCGCGCCCTGTGCGATCTGCGCGATGCGCGGGTGCTTCACGCCGATCGCCGTGGCGAGCGTGGACTTCGGGCGCAGGCGCGTGTTGCGCGCCAGCGAGGCGATGCGCCCGAGATAGGCAAGCGCGCCCGCGATGAACGCGGCGATGACGTAGCCGCGCGCGAGCCCCGGCTGCAACCACGCGGCGAGCGCCGCGGCGAGCGTGAGCCCCGAAGCCGTGCCGAACAGGATGAAGTTCGCCACCGTGAGCGGCGTATGCCACTCCTGCAGGAATCTGAGGCAGGCGTAGATCATCGCGGTGCACACGAAAAGCGCGAGGCAGGCTACGGCGGCGGCCGCGCCGACCGGCAGCGCGCCCTGCAGCCGTCCCGTCCAGTGCATCAGCCCGTATGCGGCCACCAGCGCCATGAAGAGCGGCAGCACGATCACCTCGCGCGACAGCCAGGAGGTGCGCCACTTCGCCGCCGAGCGCCATGCGCGCTCCGGGTGCCCGAGGTGGAAGAACGACGCAAGCAGCCCCGCACCCGTAAGGCCGAGCGAGCCGAACACCACGGCCGCGACGAACCAGGGCGCGAGCGACGCCTGGCCGCGCGCCGCATCCCAGGCGTCGAGTGCGAAGAGCGCGAGAAAGAGACCCTGCCCCGCGCCGATCAGCGTGGTGAGCAGGAGCACCGACCAGGCGGGCCGCATGGCCTACCAGCTCGTGACGTCGTCGAGCGCGGGCTCGCCGGTCGCCGGACGCGGCAGCTGCCCGTCCACCTTGAGCGGGTTGTCGTGCCGCTCGAGCTCGTCCGGGTGCAGGCGCTTCGCGGTCTTCCGGCGCGGCAGGTAGTGGTTCGCCGGCAGCGTGCCCCACTCGGGCATCAGCGCGTAGCCGCCCTGCTCGCGGATCGCGCGCGAGGCCTCCGATTGCGGGTCGTGGATGTCGCCGAAGAGGCGCGCGCTCGTCGGACACGCCAGCACGCAAGCGGGCTTGCGCTCGGCCTCGGGGAGCTTCGCGTCGTAGATGCGGTCCACGCACAGCGTGCACTTCTTCATCACCTTCTGGTGCTCGTCGATCTCGCGCGCGCCATAGGGGCAGGCCCACGAGCAGTACTTGCAGCCGATGCACTTGTCGTAGTCCACCAGCACGATGCCGTCCTCGGCGCGCTTGTAGGAGGCGCCGGTCGGGCACACCGGCACGCAGGGCGGGTCCTCGCAATGCAGGCAGGATTTCGGGAAGTGCACCGTCTCGGTGTCCGGGAATTCGCCGACCTCGAAAGTCTGCACGCGGTTGAAGAACGTCCCCGTGGGCTCGGCGCCGTACGGGTTGTCGTCCGACAGGTATCCCGCCTGCCCGGAGGTGTTCCACTGCTTGCAGCTCGTCACGCAGGCGTGGCAGCCGACGCAGACGTTGAGGTCGATCACCAGCGCGAGTTGTTTGTGGGTCACTCGCCGATCTCCTTGCCCGCCACGTAGGCCAGCCAGCTGCGCGCCCCCGCGCGGGTGCCCGGCGCCGGCTGCAACGTGGGGAATTCAGGCGACGCGCCCGCCTCGTCCGCCGGGTAGATGCGCACGCGCACGTCGTACCAGCCCGCCTGGCCCGTCACCGGGTCCGAGTTGGAGGTATCGCCCGGCAGGCGGTCGGAGATGAGGTGGTTGAGGAGAAAGCCCTTGCGCGCCTCGTTCGCCTCCGGCGCGAGCCCCCAGGCGCCCGGCTGCTTGCCGATCGCGTTCCAGGTCCACACGGTGCCCGGCTCCACGGCTTCGCTGTGCCGCCCCATGCAGCGCACGCGGCCCCACTGCGACTCGACCCACAGCCACGCGCCGTCGGCGATGCCCGCCGCGGCTGCCGTGCGCGGATTGATGAACAGGTAATTGTGCGCATGGATCTGGCGCAGCCACGCGTTCTGCGAGTCCCAGGAGTGGTACATCGCCATCGGCCGCTGCGTAATCGCGGCAAGCGGGTACTTCTCGAGGTCGGTCGCCTGCGCCTCGAGCGGCGCGTAGTAGAAAGGCAGCGGGTCGAAGTAGGTCGCCACGCGTCTTGCGAGCTCCGGCGGCGGACAGCGGCCCGGCCACTTGCCCTGCGCGGCGAGGCGGAATTTCTGCAGCGGCTCGGAGTACAGGTGCACGAGCACCGGATCGCCCCAGCGGCGAAGGCGCGCGCGCTGCGCCCACTCCATGTAGCCCTTGTTCCAGTTGCGCATGTAGCGGTACGAGGGCGGCAGCTCGTAGCGGAAGACGCAGTTGTTCTTCTCGTACATCTCCCATTGCCGCGGGTTGGGCTCGCCGCGCAGGGATTTGGTGCCGTCGGCGCCGCGCCAGCCGGCAAGAAAGCCGATGCCGGAGCCGGGCTCGGTTTCGTGGCGCACGATGAAGTCGGGATAGTCGCGGTACTTGCGGCGTCCCTCGCCGTCCACGAACGCGGGCAGCTTCAGCCGGCTGCCCAGCTCGATCAGCACCTCCTGGAACGGCTTGCACTCGCCGGCGGGCGGCAGCACCGGCACGCGCACCGAGTCCATCGGGCCGTCGAACTCCGAGATCGGCCGGTCGAGCATGGACATCACGTCGTGGCGCTCGAGGTATGTCGTATCCGGCAGGACGAGGTCGGCGAATGCCGTCATCTCCGACTGGAAGGCGTCGCACACGACGAGGAACGGGATCTTGTACTCGCCATCCACGCCGCGGTCGTTGAGCATCTTGCGCACTTCCACCGTGTTCATGGTGGAGTTCCACGCCATGTTGGCCATGAAGATCATCAGCGTGTCGAGCGGATACGGATCGCCGCGCCACGCGTTGGTGATCACGTTGTGCATCAGCCCGTGCACCGAGAGCGGGTACTCCCAGGAAAAGCCCTTGTCGATGCGCACCGGCTTGCCGTCCGCGTCCACGAACAGGTCTTCGGGCGATCCCGGCCAGCCCAGCGCAAGGCCCGCGAGCGGCGTGTTGGGCTTCACGCCTTCGGGTCCGGTCGGCGTCTTCGCGGAGGGTGGAATGGCGCGCGGAAACGGCGCCTTGTGGCGGAAGCCGCCGGGGCGATCGATCGTGCCCAGGAGGCTCATGAGGATGCCGAGCGTGCGAACGGTGTGAAAGCCGTTGGAATGCGCGGCGAGTCCCCGCATGGCGTGGAACGCCACCGGGTTGCCGGTCACCGTCTGGTGCTCGTTGCCCCA
Source organism: Burkholderiales bacterium (assembly GCA_036390555.1). GTDB lineage: Bacteria > Pseudomonadota > Gammaproteobacteria > Burkholderiales > SG8-39 > JAABQT01. Next base: position 3,874 of record DASWBP010000158.1, read on the forward strand.
GCAATCGGTCCAGGCGATCGGCAGTTCGATCTTCTCGTCGCGCGCGGTGATGCCCATCTCGTGCGCGAGGCGCCGGATGGTGGCGGCCGGGATGCCGGTGATGCCTTCGGCCCACTCCGCGGTGTGCGCCTTCAGGCGCTCGGCGAGCAGCTGGAACGCGGGCTGCACGCGCGTGCCGTCGGCGAGCCGGTACTCGCCGAAGAGGCGCGGATCCGCGCCCGGCGTGTGGCTGATCACCGGGCGGCCGGCATGCCGGTCCCACCAGAGCTGATTCTGCGGATACTGCGGATTGACGGGGTCCGCGTCTTCGTCGGTGGCGATCAGGCCGTGCTGCGGCGAGGCGGGATCCGTGATCACCAGGTGCCCGCCGTTCGTGTAGCGCGCGACGAACTCGCGGTCGTAGAGGCCCTGCGCGACGATCTCGCTCGCCAGCGCGAGCAGCAGCGCGCCGTCGGTGCCGGGGCGGATCGGCACCCACTCGTCGGCGATCGCCGAGTAGCCGGTGCGCACGGGGTTGACCGAGACGAAGCGCCCGCCCTCGCGCTTGAACTTCGCGATCGCAATCTTGAGCGGGTTGGAGTGGTGGTCCTCGGCGGTGCCGAGCATGACAAAGAGCTTGGCGCGCTCGAGGTCCGGCCCGCCGAACTCCCAGAACGAGCCGCCGATGGTGTAGATCATGCCCGCGGCCATGTTCACCGAGCAAAAGCCCCCGTGCGCCGCGTAGTTCGGCGTGCCGAACTGGCGCGCGAACAAGCCCGTGAGCGCCTGCATCTGGTCGCGCCCGGTGAAGAGGGCGAACTTCTTCGGGTCAGTGGCGCGGATGCCGGCGAGCCGCTGCTCCACCATGGCGAACGCCTCGTCCCACGAGATCGGCTCGAACTCGCCCGCGCCGCGCTCGGCGCCGCGCTTGCGCCGCAGCGGCAGCGTGAGGCGCGCCGGCGACACCTGCTTCATGATGCCGCTCGAGCCCTTGGCGCAGATCACGCCCTTGTTGAGCGGGTGCTCGGGGTTGCCCTCGATGTAGCGAACGGCGCCGTCGCGCAGGTGCACGCGGATGCCGCAGCGGCACGCGCACATGTAGCAGGTGGTGGTCTTGATCTCGGTGGACACGCAGCCGGATTCTGCGGCTGCGCCGCCAGGGCAGCAAAGAGCGAAAACTGATGCTGCTATAAGCGCGCGGGGAGAGCCGCGCCTGTGCGCGCTCCGCTAATATGCGCGCGTGAAGCTGTGCATCGTTTCCGACAGTCACGACAGAGCCGACCTGCTGGCGCAGGCGGTGCGCGAGGCGCGCGACGCGGGTGCCGAGGCAGTGATCCATTGCGGCGACCTCATCGGCGCGCAAACGGTGAAGCCCGCGCTCGCGGCGGGCTTGCCGGTGCACCTCATCCACGGCAACAACGTCGGCGACACGCAGGCGTTGCACCGCCAGTCACGCGCCAGCGGCGGGCTGCTGCAGTACCACGGTGCGGACGCGCGCCTCGAGCTCGGCGGCCGGCGGGTATTTGTCGTGCACTACGACGACTACGGCCTCGCCTTCGCCTGCACCGGCGACTGGGAGATCGTGTGCTGCGGGCACTCGCACCGGGCGGAGGCGCGCCGGGTGGCGAACGTGAAGGGCGGCGAGACCTGGCTCGTCAACCCGGGCACGGTGGCCGGCCTCGCGGCGCCCGCCACCTGGGCGCTCGCTGACCTGGCGGCGATGCGTTTCGAGCTGCGCGAGCTCGGCCGCGCGCCGGCATTCAAGGCCTCTATAAGCGCATAGCGAACTTGAAGGCTGCGCCGCAGCGCGGAGCTTAGAATTCCCGGCCGAGGGAACGGCGAGGAGACCAGCCCAATGTTCAGCACCAATCCGTTTGCCGCGCTGTCGGCAACCCTGTCGCCTGCTGTCATGCAGGCGTACGTCGTCATCATGTTCCTGCTGGTCATCGCGGGAACGCTGTTCGAGGTCGTGCACAAGGGCAGCGCCAGGTACTTCTTCCAGAACATGCGCAACACGAAAGCCAAGGGCGCGCGGCCGCTCGGCGGCGGCGAGCTCATGTCGATCGCCGCGCAGACCGCGGTCGTGGACGTTCTCGCCTCGGGCGAGTTCTGCAATGCACGGCGGCGGATCGCGCACCTGCTTGGCATGTACGGCTTCGTGCTCTACGTGCTCGCCACCGTCGTGCTGGTCTTCAACGCTGCGGCGAGCCCGATCTGGACGCAGCTCTGGTGGCTCGGCG
>DASWBP010000159.1:0-3353 GCA_036390555.1 Burkholderiales bacterium
CTGGCGCACGACAAGGGCCTCGCGCTCGAGCTGGAGGTTGCCGAAGCCATGCCGCAGGCGCTGTCGCTGGATGCGTTTCGCGTGCGCCAGGTGCTGATCAACCTGCTGGGCAACGCGGTAAAGTTCACCGCGCGCGGCAAGGTCACGCTCGCGGCGCGCTGGGAGGCAGGCGAGCTCCTCTGCGAGGTGCGCGACACGGGTCCGGGCATTCCCGCGGACAGCCTGGAGCGCATCTTCCAGCCCTTCGAGCGCGCGCCCGGCGCGACCGCCGCAGGCACCGGCCTGGGCCTGTCCATCACGCGCAAGCTCGCGGAGTTGATGGGCGGCTCCGTCACCGCGCGCTCGGAGCTCGGCAAGGGGTCGGTGTTCGAGCTGCGCCTGCCCGCGCCCGAGGCAGCGCTGCCGGCGCCCGCCCCGGCGGTCGAGCGGGCCGCGGCGCCGGTGAAGCTCGCCGGGCGCGTCTTGCTCGCCGACGACAACGCGGACCTGCGCGAGCTGGTGAAAGTGCAGCTCGCGGACCTCGGCTTTTCCTGCAAGGCGGTGGGCGACGGCATCGAGGCGATCGACGCGGCGCTCGCCGAGCCATTCAACGTGGTGCTGCTCGACATGGACATGCCGTTCATGGACGGCTACGAGACGGTGCGCGTGCTGCGCGAGCGCGGCTACACCGGCGCCGTGATCGGCTTCACCGCGCATCAGGCGGGCTCGCCGCTGGAGCGCGCGCTGATCGAGGGCTGCGACGACGTCGTCAGCAAGCCGGTGTCGCTCGAGCGGCTGCGCGAGTTGCTGGCGCCGTTTGCGTCGGGCGCCCCCAAGCCGCGCCGCGCGCCGGGCGCCGAGGCGATCCCGGTGCAGGTGGACGGGCGCCTGCGCAACCTCGTGGCGCGGTTCCTTGCCAACTGCGTACGCGACGTGGCGCAGCTGCGCGCGGCGCTGGAGGGCGGCGATCTCGCCGCGGCGCGCAAGATCGGGCACTCGCTCGGCGGCGTGGGCGGCAGCTACGGCTTCGAGGAGATCACGCGCATCGGCCGCGCCATCGAGGAGCGCTCGCTGCGCGGCGACGCGACCAGCGTCGGCGATCTCGCCGCACAGCTCGAGGATTACCTTTCGCGCGTGGAGCCCGAATACCGCTGATGAGGGAGGGACGATGAAGACCCGTTTTGCCGTGCAGCATCGCGCGCGCGCGAAGTTCGCGCGGCGCGGCTTGCGCAACTACTTCGAGTACCGCGACCTCGGCATCAGGCGCGCCACGCGCGGCAAGGTGGTGGCGCACGTGATCCGCGCGCGGCCGGGCAAGGCGCCGCACGGCCAGTGGCACCGGCACGACTGCGACGTGCAGTTCGTCTACGTGCTCAAAGGCTGGGCGGAGTTCGAGTACGCGGGCGTCGGGCGCGTGCGCATGAAGGCCGGCACCTGCTTCTACCAGCCGCCGAACATCCCGCACCGCGAGATCCGGCATTCGCGCGACCTCGAGATGATCGAGGTGGTCGCGCCCGCGGACTTCAGGACGGTGTCGCTGGAGCCGCCTGCAGCCAGAAAGTCACGGGGCCGTCGTTCACGAGGCTGACCTGCATGTCGGCGCCGAAGCGCCCGGTCGCGACTTCGGCGTGCCTTTCGCGGCAGATCTCCACGAAACGCTCGTAGAGGCGCCGGCCTTCCTCGGGGGCCGCCGCGGTCGAGAACCCGGCGCGCGTGCCGCTTCGCGTGTCGGCGGCAAGCGTGAACTGCGGCACTACCAGCAGGCCGCCGCCGATGTCGGCGAGCGAGCGGTTCATGCGGCCTTCGTCGTCCGGGAAGATGCGGTAGCCGAGCACGCGCTCGGCAAGGCGCTCTGCCTCGCGCTCGCCGTCGCCGCGCTCGACGCCGAGGAGCGCCAGCACGCCGCGGCCAATGCTGCCCGTGGTCTCCCCGCCGATGCGCACGCGCGCCTCGGCCACCCGCTGGATGAGGGCGATCAAGCGACGATGTCGGGAATCAGGCGGTCGCGCAGGCGCGCGATCAGGTCCTTCAGCAGGAGCTTTCTCTTCTTCAGGCGCCGCAGCTGCAGCTGGTCCTGCACCGGATCGCTGGCGAGCCGCGCGATGACGTCGTCGAGGTCGCGGTGCTCGGTCTCCAGCGCAAGGATGCGCACCTCGATCTGCGCGCGCTCCTCGTCGGTGAGCGGCTGGTTGCTCAACGCGCGCCTCGCATGGAGGGCCGCACAATCTCTTGCGGATGCCTGCGGCAGGTCGTGAACAAGTTCACCGCTCCGGTCTCCCTCCGTTGCGCATCCTAGCGCCACTTATCGCGAGCGACTAGGGGTCGGACGACGACATGCGACGCAACGATCAGGACGTATCGGGCAGCATCCGCACCACCGACCCCGTCGCCGTGTGCGCGGAGGTCGCGCGGCTGTTCGCCGGGCTCTACCCGGAGGCCTCGGGGCGGCCCATCGAGCGCGCCTTTGCCGACGTCGCCCGCATCTACCAGGGCAAGCACCCCCGTTTCGAGGCCTGCGACACGGGCTTTCACGACCTGCAGCACGTGCTCGACGTGACGCTGGCGCAAGCGCGCCTGATGGACGGCTACGAGCGCGCGCGCCGCGGCACCGACCCGCTGCCGCCGGCGCTGTTCACAGTGGGCGTCATCTGCGCGCTGTTTCATGACGTGGGTTACGTGCGCCGGCGCGGCGACCGCCGCCACCGCAATGGCGCGGAGTACATGCTCACGCACGTCTCGCGCGGCGCGGCGTTCCTGCACGACTACCTGCGCGAGGCGGGCTTCGCGCGCTACGCGAACGCGTCCGCCGCGCTGGTGCACTTCACCGGGCAGGAACGGCCGGCCGAGGCCATCCGCCTGGATCATGCGCTGCTGCGGCGCATCGGCCAGATGCTCGGCACCGCCGACATCCTCGCGCCGATGGCGGACCGCTGCTATCTCGAGAAGTGCCGCGACCGCCTGTATCCGGAGTACGTCTCTGGAGGCGTGGCGCGCGGGCGCTTCCGCTCAGGCGAGGACCTGGTGCGCGCGACGCCGAACCTGTTCCTCGGCGCCACGAAGCGCCTGGACCTGCACTTGGCGCGTGCTCACGAATACGCCGAGCGCCATTTCGGCGGCCAGAATCTCTACCTCGAGGCGATCCACAGGAACGTGCGCCACGCGCGCGTCGTGGCCGATGCGGGCCTGAGCGGCCTGCTGCGCCGCCTGCCGCCCACGACGCTCGCGGCCGCCGCCTAGCTGCAGATTCGATGCGCGGCACCCCTGCTCCGGACCGGGGGTGCGGAAGGCGCAAGCGGCGCCCCCCTGCTCCTAGTAGCTCGCCTTCTGCCGGAAGTACTGCACGCGGTCGATCGAGCGTATCGCGACGTCCTTGA
>DASWBP010000160.1:0-5796 GCA_036390555.1 Burkholderiales bacterium
GGAAGAGGTCGCGCGACTTCGCCCGGGGATCGTCTACGTGTCGCTCAACGCCTGGGGCCAGGCCGGGCCGTGGAAGGAGCGCCGCGGCTTCGACAGCATCGTGCAGACGGTGAGCGGCATGGCCTACGCGCAGGGCGATGCCTCTGCGCCAAAGCTCATGCCGTGCTCGGCGATCGACTACGTGAGCGGCTACCTGATGGCTTACGGCGCGATGCTCGCGCTTGCGCGGCGCGCGCGCGAAGGCGGCACCTGGCTGGTGCGCGTCGCGCTGGCGCGCGTCGGCAAGTGGATCGTGGACCGCGGCCCAGTGGATCCGGCCGCGCCCCTTGCCGAGATTGCCGAGGGCCTTGCGACCGAAACGGAGTCACCCGCCGGACGCATCGGCCATCTCAAGCCGGTGGTGCGAATGTCAGAGACCCCGCCGCGCTGGTCGCGCCCGCCTGTGCCGCTCGGCCACAATCGGCCGGAGTGGCCCTAGGGTCGCAAGGAGAATAGCTGCCATGAGACTCCGCATCATCTTCGTCGCATGGCTTGCCGGCGTGCTCACCGCCGCAGCGGGGCCGGCATTCGCTCAGGCCGGTTGGTACGCCGGACTGGCGCTCGGCTCATCGAACGTCGACTTGAGCCCCGACGTGGTGGCGGTCAGCGGCGCAACCTCAACGAGCTTCGTATCGGACCAGCGCGACCCCGGCGTGAAGGTGTTCGCCGGCTACCGTTTCAATCGCCACTTCGCACTGGAAGGCGGCTATGCGTGGCTGGGGGAATTCCAGGCCACGACCCAGGTGACTGCGCCGTCCAGCGGCGCGCTGAACGCGGACATCCGCATCATCGGGCTGTTCGTCGATGCCCTCGCCATCCTTCCGCTCGGCGAGCGCTTCGCAGCGTTCGCGAAGGTGGGCGTGCTGGGCTCCGAGACCCGGACCTTCAGGTCGACCAGCGGGACGGCGACCCCGGCGCCCGGCGTCAACACGAACGCGAGCACCGACGACGTTGATCTCTCGTACGGGCTCGGCGCGCAGTATGACTTCGCCAAGAACGTGACGTTGCGCGTCGAATGGCAGCTCTACGCCGATGTCGGCGACGCCAACACCGGTCAGACGGACGTCAATCTCTATGCGGCGGGTCTGCTGTTTCGCTTCTGAGCGGCGCCAGGCTAGCGCTGCTGGTCGCCCTCGGCGGCCATGCGCGCGTAGGCTTCCTGCAGCTGCGCTTCCTGCTCGCGCGTAAGGCGATCCCCCGGGTGCGGGCGCAGCGGGCGATTCTTGCCCGGCTGCGCGTGCCTTTGCGGCTGGCCCTGCGCATGACGCTGGGGGTGCTTCTTCTGCGGTCCCTGCGCGTGGCGTTGCGGCGAACGCTGCGGCGGACGCTGCTGCGGCCGGGGGCTCTGTCCCTGGCGCTGGTGCGGCCGGCGCGCCGGACGCTCCTCCTGCTGGCGCTCGGCGTGCGGCGCTGCGCTGCCCGGCTCGAAGCCCGGCACCACGCGGCTTTCCACCTTGCGGTTCATCAGGCGCTCGACAGCGGCCATCAGCGAGCGGTCCTCGTGCGAAACCAGCGACACGGCGGAGCCCTCGACGCCCGCGCGGCCGGTGCGGCCGATGCGGTGCACGTAGTCTTCCGCGACGTGCGGCAAGTCGTAATTGACGACGTGCGGCAGCGACTCGATGTCGAGGCCGCGCGCGGCGATGTCGGTGGCGACGAGCACGCGCAGCTCCTGCTCCTTGAAGCGCTTGAGCGCACGCGTGCGCGCCCCCTGGCTCTTGTTGCCGTGGATGGCATCGGCCTCGATGCCGTCGCGCTCGAGCTGCTCGGCAAGGCGGTTGGCGCCGTGCTTGGTGCGCGTGAAGACGAGCACCTGCCGCCAGTCGTTCGACTTGATGAGGTGCGCGAGCAGGGCGCGCTTGCGATCGTGCGAGACCGGGTGCGCGATCTGGTCCACCAGCTCGGCCGGGGTGTTGCGCCGCGCCACCTCGACGGTCACCGGATCGTGCATGAAGGTGCCGGCCAGCGTGCGGATCTCTTCCGGGAACGTGGCCGAGAACAGCAGGTTCTGGCGCTTCTGCGGCAGGAGCTTGATAACGCGGCGGATGTCGTGGATGAAGCCCATGTCGAGCATGCGGTCGGCCTCGTCGAGCACGAGGATCTCCACGAAGCGCAGGTCCACGGTGCGCTGCTGCACGTGATCGAGCAGCCGTCCCGGCGTCGCCACCAGGATGTCCACGCCGCGCTTCAGCGCGTCGATCTGCGGATGGATGCCCACGCCGCCGAAGACGACGGTCGAGCGCACCGGAGCGTACTTGCCGTAGGTGCGCACGCTTTCCTGCACCTGCGCGGCAAGCTCGCGCGTCGGCACGAGCACCAGCACGCGGATGTGGCGCTGCGGCGCGCCAAGGCGCTGCAGGATCGGCAGGGTGAAGCCGGCGGTCTTGCCGGTGCCGGTCTGCGCGGCGGCGAGCAGGTCGCGGCCGGCGAGCACGACGGGAATGGCTTGCGCCTGGATGGGGGTGGGGACGGTGTAGCCCTGGTCCGCGACAGCGCGGAGCAGCTCGGCCTTGAGGCCGAGTGAATCAAACGACGAAGTAATGACTTTCTCCTGAGATCGGCCTGTGAAGGGCGTGCCTTCGACCGGTTCAGGCAGATGCAGCTTAGGCTTGTGATCAGACGGCCCAGGATGGGCCGCGAACAACGGACTGAGACGCTAACCGGATACGCGCAACAGCAACCTGGCGCGCAGTATACACGAATCGCCGCAGCCCGCGCGCGGCCGGCGGCGGACGTGCGCCGGCGGGCAGTTGGTGGTATATACCCGCAGATGCTCCAGACCAGGTGCGCCTGCGTCCGCGCAAGGCGGGCGACGCGTTCGCTTACCGCGCTCTACGACGACGCGCTCAGGCCCGTTCGGCTGAAGATCACCCAGTTCTCGGTGCTGCGCACCATCGGCCGGATGCAGCCGGTGAACGTCTCGCGGCTCGCCGGGGAGATGGCGCTCGACCGCTCCACGCTCGGCCGCAACCTGCTGCTCCTGCGGCGCCGCGGGCTCCTGCACTTCGCGGACGGCGCGGACCTGCGCGCGTGGTCGATCGAGCTCACGCCGAAGGCGCGCGCGCTCCTCGACAAGGCGACGCCGCTCTGGGAGCGTGCCCAGGCGAAGGTGGAGCGGGTGCTGGGCAGGGAGGACATGGCGACGCTGTTCGCGCTCCTGGCGCGCATCGAGTCAGGGGCCTGATTTTTTTTGGCCTGATGAGGGTATATACATCTAATTGCGAGGAGGGCTTGACGATGGCTGCGCTGACGTACCGATCCATCGAGGTGCGTACCGTCTCCGTGCCGCTGCGACGGCCGGTCGTGTCCAAGGTCGGCCGCTTCGACGAGTGGCCGCTGATCCTCATCGACCTGCAGACCGCGGAAGGCGTCGTCGGGCGGAGCTACCTGGAGCCCTACTTGCGCAATGCTCCCCGCTACGTGGTGCCCGCCATCCGCGATCTCGCCGCGGCGCGCATGGGCCAGCCGGTCCGGCCGCTCGATGACTTCCGGCAGGGGCGCAAGGCGCTCAACCTGCTCGGCTACGAAGGCATTTCGATGATCGCGGTCGCGGGCCTGGACATGGCGGCCTGGGATGCGATGGCAAAGGCTGCCGGGCTGTCGCTCGCGGCCTTGCTTGGCGGCTGCGCGGGCGAGGTGCCGGCCTACAACAGCAACGGGCTGTGGCTCGGCGCCGATCCGCGCACGATCGGGCGCGAGGCCGCCGAACTGGTTGGCGAAGGCGGTTTCGCGGGCCTGAAGCTGCGCCTTGGCCGGGAGGCGCTGGCGGAGGACCTCGCCGCGATCCGGGCCGTCAGGGACGCGGTCGGGGAGGAGGTGAAGCTGATGGTGGACTTCAACCAGGGGTTAAGCCTCGCCGAGGCATTGCACCGCTGCCGCGCGCTCGATGACGAAGGACTCTACTGGCTGGAGGAGCCCATCACGTACAACGACCTAGACGGCTACGCGCAGCTCACGCGCGAGTTGAGGACGCCCGTGCAGCTGGGCGAGAACTTCTACGGGCCGCGCGAACTGTCCCGCGCGCTCCAGGCAAAGGCCTGTGACTACGTCATGCCGGACCTCATGCGGATCGGCGGCGTGTCGGGATGGCTGCAGGCCGCGCCGATTGCCTGCGCGTCCGGTGTCCCCGTGTCCACGCACTTGTACCCGGAGGTATGCGGGCACCTGATGCGCATTACGGAAACGGCGCATTGGCTCGAATGGCAGGACTGGGCGAATCCCGTCCTCGCCGAGCCCTTCGAGGTGCGCAACGGCCGGCTCGTGGTGCCCGACCGGCCGGGATGTGGCATCGCGTGGGACGCGAAGGCGGTGCGGCAGTATGCATACGACGCCTAGGAGCGGCGTCCCGCGGCCAGCAGCCCGGCTACCGGCGGAATCGACCGCCGCTAGCGGTTGACGGGGACGATGTCGCAGGAGGTCCAGCGGAAGGACCGCTGTGAGCTCAGCTCCACTTCCACCGCGCGCGCCTCGCGGAACGCGGGCACGGCGGCCACCAGGTGCCCGTCCACGAGCGTCGCGCCGAGACTGCCGGAGGGCCCGCGCGCGTTGATCGTGCCGCCCGCGCCGATGATCGTGCAGTCCACGATGTAGGGCTTGTTGGCCGCGGCGCGGAAGTGGATCTCGAGCTTGGGCGGGTTGCCTGACTCCATCGGAAATATGTTGGAGACACCGGTCGGTCCCTCCGCGGGGGCGATGGTGCTGTGGAAGACGTTGGCGAAGGTGGTCGCATTCACGTAGAGGTTGCGCGGCGTGAGGCGCGCCGCCTCGCCGAGCTCGCCCGATTGCAGCGGCTTGGGCGTGGCGAGCGCCGTGCCGTACACCTGCAGCCGCTTCTGTCCCGAGAGCGGCGCGGGCGTGCCGCGCGCGGACATGGATTCCTCTGCGGCAGAGGTCCCGGCCGGCGCGACCTTCTGCACCTGCGGGCGCGGCGCCTGCTGCGCATGGGCTACGGTCGCGATGGTGGCGACGGCGCCGGCGAAGGCAATCAGTGCTTTCATGGGTGCTTCCTCCGAGGCGAGCAGCGCGCATGGTACGCGGAATGCGGCCGCCCCGCGCTAGCCCGGCCAGGGACCTGCGCGGCGCCGGAGAAGTCGCCGCTGCCGGGCCGCGCCGCTAGTCCTGAACCCTCTTGCGCTGCAGGAGCGCGGCCAGCTCGTTTCCAGCGAGTGCCGCGAGCACGATCAGGCCGCCGAGCACGGTGGCGGTTCCCGGCACCTCGCCCGCGCCGAGCCAGGCCCACAGCGGACCGAGCACGACTTCCAGCAGCGCGAGCAACGCCACCTCGGTCGCCGCCAGGTGGCGGGCCGCGATCACGAGCAGCATGCATGGCAGGCCCAGCTGAGCGAAACCGAGCAGCGCGAGCAGCGCCACGTCGCCCGTCGTCGCGATGAACGGCCAGGCCAGAGGCAGCATCAGGCCCGCCGAGAGGACGCCACCGAGGAAGACGGCTGGCACCAGGTCCACCGCCTGCCCGCGCTTCTTCAGGATGACGACGTTGACGGCGGAGGCGACCGGTGCGCCGAACGCGATCAGCATGCCGAGCACGCTGGTGGGAGATTCGATACGCAGGCTGCCGGCGAACATCCAGACGATCCCCGCCATCGCGATGCCGATGGCAAGCCACGTGCGCGGGGCGATCGGCGCGCGCAGCAGCGCCCAGGCGAGCAGCGCAGTCGTCAGCGGCGCCACGGCAAGCACGATCAGCGTGTTCGCGGTCGATGTCAGCGTCAGCGCCAGCATGAAGCAGACGAACATCGT
>DASWBP010000161.1:0-7903 GCA_036390555.1 Burkholderiales bacterium
AGCAGGTCCGTCAGGCGCGCTTCGATCTCGTCGCGCGCCAGGCCCTGCAGCTCGAGCACCGCCTGCACGTTCTCCTCCACCGACAGCTTGCGGAAGGTGGAGTTCTCCTGCGGCAGGTAGGAGATGCCCAGGCGCGCGCGCGCGTGGATCGGCAGGTGCGTGAGCTCGCGGCCGTCGAGCTGGATGCGCCCGGCGTCGGCGGGGATCAGGCCGACGATCATGTAGAAGCAGGTGGTCTTGCCGGCGCCGTTGGGGCCGAGCAGCCCCACCACTTCGCCGCTGGAGACCTCCAGCGACACGTCCTGCACGACGCTGCGCGACTTGTAGCGCTTGTGCAGGTGCTCCGCGCGCAGCAGGCTCATTTCTCGCCCTTGGCGGCCGGGGCGGGCTTTCTCGGCTGGATCACCGCGCGCACGCGCTCGCCAGGCGTTGCCGCGGCGGGGGCGCCCTTCGCGCTCGACACCGAGAAGAACTCCGAGCGCTGGTCGTAGAGGATGTAGGTGCCGCGCACCTCGTCCTGGTCGCGCGCGATGCGCGCGCTGTCCATCAGCTCGATGCGCTCGGTGCGCTCGTCGATCTCCACGCGCAGCGCCTCGCCTTCCACCCACACGCCCTCCTGGCCGGGCTGCGCGTCGGTCCTCTGGCGAAAGCGCACCGGCGTGCCGCTCGCGCTCGCGTGGTGAAAGCCGTCGGCGTCCTGGCGCAGCACCACGCGCTCGGCGCGCAGCTGCAGCGTGCCCTTTGTGAACACCACGTTGCCCTCGAAAATGCTGACGCGGCGCGCCTCGTCCGAGGTCATGCGGTTCGCTTCCACCTGCGCCGGCTTGTCGCGGTCGGCCTTCTCCGCGCGCGCGGGCGAGGCGAGCGCCGCCGCAAGCGCCGCCGCGCAGAGCAGGCAAGCGACGCGCCTCATGGCAGCTTGGCCTCGTAATTGCCGCGCACCTGCGCATGCAGCACGAGCTGCCCTGTCGCGTTGTCGTACTCCATGCCGCGCCCGCGCAGGCTGCGCCCCGGGGCCGTGTACTCCACCTCGCGGTCGGTGCGCACCAGCGAGCGCGGGGCGACGAAGTGCAGGAAGCTCGAGCGCAGCCGGCTCTCCTCGGCGCCCGTGGCGCCGTCGCGCGCGAGCAGCACGTTGTCGTAGAGCAGCAGCTCGTTGCCGTCCTGCGTCAGCGTGCCGCGGTCGGCGGCGAGGCGCAAGCGCGGCTCCCCGGGGCGTGTCTGCACCGCGCGCGGCGCGAGGATGTCGGTGGAGCCGTCGTCGGGGTAATGGGTCATCTTGGCGGCCGAGAGCGTGTTGACCGGCTTGCCGTCCACGCCGAACTCGGTGAGCGTGAAGCCCTCGATGATGAAATCCGGGTCGTGGCGGCGTGGCGCGGGCGCGGCCGGCTCCTCCTGGGTCAGGCGCTCGAGCCAGAAGGTGAGCAGCGCGAGCGTCAGCATCAGCAGCAGGGGAAACAGGCGTGCGCTCGACAGGCTCATGCCAGGTGCTCCGCCAGCGCCGCGTCAAGCTTGCCCTGCGCGCGGAGCAGGAACTCGCAGACCTCGCGCGCGGCGCCCGCGCCCGCCGGCGCCGCGGCGACGTAGTGGGCGGCGCGCCGCACGCGCTCGTGCGCCTCGCGCGGCGCGCTGGCGAAGCCGCAGCGCTCGAGCACCGGCAGGTCCGGCACGTCGTCGCCCATGCAGCCGGCCTGCGCGGGATCGAGCGCGAGGCGCGCGAGCAGCGCGCCGAACGCGGCCGCCTTGTCGCTCGCGCCCTGCAGCACGTGCGCGATGCCGAGCTCCGCGGCGCGCTGCGCCACCGCGGGCGAGCTGCGTCCGGAGAGCAGTGCCGCCGCGATCCCGGCACGCTGCAGCATCTTCAGGCCGTGACCGTCGAGCGTATGGAAGGCCTTCAGCGCCTCGCCCTGCGGCCCGTACCACAGGCGCCCGTCGGTGAGCACGCCGTCGACGTCGAACACCATCAGCCGCACGCGGCGCGCCCGCTCGAGCGCGTCGGCAGTCGCCTCCGGCATCGCCTCAGACGACCTTGGCGCGCAGCAGGTCGTTCATGTTGAGCGCGCCGATGAGTTCGCCCGCCGCGTTGACCACCAGCAGCTGGCTGATGCGGTGGCGCTCCATCAGCGCGACCGCTTCGGTGGCGAGCGCCTCGGGCGCCACGCTGCGCGGATTGGCGGTCATCACTTGCGCGACGCGTGCCGTCTTGAGGTTTGCCACCTTCTTCAGCGCGCGGCGCAGGTCGCCGTCGGTAAAGATGCCCTTGACCCGCCCGCGCGCATCGACGATGGCGGTCATCCCCAGGCCGCCGCGCGTCATCTCCTCGAGCGCCTGCTTGAGCGTGGCGCCCTCGCGCACCTTGGGCACGTCGGCGCCGCGGTGCATGACGTCGGCGACGTGTTTGAGCGCCTCGCGGTGCAGCGAGCCGCCGGGATGCGAGCGCGCGAAGTCCGCCGCCGAGAAGCCGCGCGCATCGAGCAGCGCGATCGCGAGCGCATCGCCCAACGCGAGCGCCGCCGTGGTGCTGGCGGTGGGCGCGAGGCCCAGCGGGCAGGCCTCCTGCTCGACGCCGGCGTCGAGGTGCACGTCGGCTGCGCGCGCAAGCGAGGAGTCCGCCTTGCCGGTGATCGCCACGAGCTTCGCGCCCTCGCGCCGGATCGCCGGCACGATGCGCACCAGCTCGGCGCTCTCGCCGGAGTTGGAGATGCCGATGAACACGTCCTCGGCGCGGATCATGCCGAGGTCGCCGTGGCTCGCCTCGGCGGGATGCACGAAGTAGGCGGGCGTGCCGGTGCTCGCCATGGTGGAGGCGATCTTGCGCGCGATGTGGCCCGACTTGCCGATGCCGCTGACGATCACGCGGCCGCGCTTGCCGTCCAGGCACTTCTGGATGAGCTGCAGCGCTTCGAGGAAGCGCGCGTCAAGGCGCGCCATCAGCGCGCGCACCGCGTCGGCCTCGATGGCGAGCACGTTGCGCGCGAGCTCGAGCGCGCCCTGGCCGCCGCGGGGTGCTGCCTGACGCAGGGAACGCACTGCGCTTATCATAGCCGCGAAGTATAACTCTCCCTCTACGGCCGCCATGGATCCCGCCGGTCTGTCGCTGCAACCGGTGCTCGTGCTGCTGGCGGGCGGCGTGCTGGCGGTCGTCGCTTGCCGCAGCCTCGCGCTGCCGCCGATCATCGGCTACCTCGTCGCCGGCGTCGCGCTCGGCCCGCACGCGCTCGGCCTGGTGGCGGACAGCCATGCCGTGCGCCAGCTCGCCGAGTTCGGCGTGGTGTTCCTGCTGTTCTCTATCGGCCTGGAGTTCAGCCTGGCGAAGCTGCGCAGCATGCGCCGCGCGGTGTTCGGCCTGGGCGCGGCGCAGGTCGCCGCGAGCATTGCCATCGGCATGGCCGTGTCGCAGGCGGTGGGCGCGGGCTGGCAGGCGGGACTCGCGCTCGGCGGGGCGATGGCGATGTCCTCCACGGCGATCGTCTCCAAGCTCCTCGCCGAGCGCCTGGAGCTCGATACGCCGCACGGCCGCGACACCATCGGCGTGCTGCTGTTTCAGGACCTTGCGGTGGTGCCGCTGCTGATCCTGGTGCCGGCGCTCAATGCGCCGCCGGAAGTGCTCGGGCGCGACGTGCTGATCGCGCTCGCCAAGGCGGCGGTGGCGCTCGCCGTGCTGACGCTCGTCGGCCCGCGCGTGATCCGCGCCTGGTTCGGCGTCATCGCGCGGCGGCGCTCGACCGAGCTGTTCGTGCTGAACGTGCTGCTCATCACGCTGCTGCTCGCCTTCCTCACGGGGCTCGCCGGCCTGTCGCTCGCGCTCGGCGCCTTCCTCGCCGGCATGCTGATCGGCGAGACCGAGTACCGCTACCAGGTGGAAGAGGACATCAAGCCGTTCCGCGACGTGCTGCTCGGCCTGTTCTTCGTCTCGGTGGGCATGATGCTCGACCTTGCGCAGCTGCTTGGCCACCTGTGGCTCGCGCTCGGCTTCTTCGCGCTGCTGATTGCCGGCAAGGCCGTGCTGATCGCGCTGCTGGCGCGCATTTTCGGTTCCACGCCCGGCACCGCCGTGCGCGTAGGCCTCGCGCTCGCGCAGGGCAGCGAGTTCGGCTTCGTGCTGCTCGCGCAGGCGCGCACCGCGCAGCTCGCGCCCGAGCCCGTGGTGCAGGCGCTGATCGCGGCGATGATCCTTTCGATGCTCGCCGCGCCTTTCCTCATCGCGGCAAGCGACCGGCTGGTGCTGCGCTTCACGGCCTCGGAATGGATGGCGCGGTCTCTGGAGCTGCATCGCGTGGCGGTGAAGTCGCTCGCCACCGAGCGCCACGTGATCATCCTCGGCTACGGCAGGAACGGACAGCGCCTGGCGCGGCTGCTGGAAGCCGAGGGCGTGCGCTACGTCGCCCTCGACCTCGACCCGGAGCGCGTGCGCGAGGCGGCGCTCGCCGGCGACACGGTGGTGTTCGCCGACAGCTCGCGGCGCGAGGCGCTGGTGGCGGCGGGGATTGCGCGCGCGGCCGCCGTGGTGCTGACCTTCGCCGACGTGCCTTCGGCGGTGCGCGTGCTCGCACACATCCACGCGCTCAACCCTTCCGTGCCGGTGATCGTACGCGCGCGCGACGAGGCCGACATCGGCCGGCTCACCGCGGCCGGCGCCTCGGAGGTCGTCCCCGAAGCCTTCGAGTCGGGGTTGATGCTCGCCTCGCATGCGCTGGTGTGGGTCGGCGTGCCGCTCGCGCGCGTCATGCGGCGCATGAGCCACGTACGCGACCAGCAGTACGGCCTGCTGCGCGGCCTGTATTTCGGCCCGAGCGACGAGACCGAGCCGGGCGATTCGGCGCAGCCGCGGCTGCACGCGGTGACGCTGCACGGCCGCGCCGCCGCGCTCGCCAAGCCGCTCGCCGCGCTCGGGCTGGAAGACCTCGGCGTGCAGGTCACGGCAGTGCGGCGCCCCGGCGAGGAGCGCAAACTAAGCGCAGGCGAGGCGGGCCCACTGCGCGAGGGCGACGTGGTCGTGCTGCTCGGCGCGCCCGAACTGCTGGAGGCTGCGGAACTGCGGTTGCTGCAGGGCTAGGGTGCCGCCGGAGCCGCTGCGGGACTCGCGTGCCGCCGGCTCAGATCTGCCGGCAGAGGACGTAGACGTTGGTCCCGGTCTCCTGGTAGCTGGAGGCCGACGCGTTGGCGACACTCTGATTCACCGCGGTCTGCTGTTGGGCCCGGACGGTGCCGGACGCAGGGTTGCCGTCGTCCAGCTGGGCGTCGATTGCCACGGCGATCTTGTCGGGCAAGTTCGCCGAGCACATGATCAGGGCGGCGAACCCGCCGAGGGCCGTGCCCGTGCCCGTACCCATGCCGGTCTGTACACCCAGCATGCCGGACACGGCATTGAGCGGCTGCTGCTGGCCCGAGCCGGCCACGAAGCCCGAGCGCCGCAAGTGATCCCACCATAGGCGCGATTCCGAGTTGTTGACCGCGCTGTTGTAGTCTCCCGCGACCGTCCCGTCCCCAGTGCCGGGCATGGTGCCGCTCCAGCGCCCTGCGCCGGGATCGTCGCCCGGCGGGGCCCGATAGCGGTCTTGGTAGGCGTAGTGCGCGGCTGTCAAGCCGTGGATATCCGCGATCACGTTCTTCGCCCGGGCCTGCACGACCATTTCCTGGCCTTTCAGGATGCCGCCCAGCAGGAGGCCGATCACGACCAGTACGATGGCGATCTCCACCAGCGTGAAGCCTGCCTGGCTCGAGTTGGTTTCGCGATGCGCGCTTTGCATGGGCGAATACGAGGTTAGTGCGGGTTCGAGATTATTGCAGCCGGATTTTCCTATCTCCGGCCGGGTCCTGTCCAAGACGCAGGACGCGATTTTGAGGGCGTGCCCCTGCAGGACATTGCAAGAAAGTGCAAAGAGAAAGGCCGGCTTTCGCCGGCCTTCCGGATCCTGCTGCCCGTGCGCTCAGATCTGGCGGCAAGCCACGTAGATGTTGGTGCCCGTCTCGGCGTATGCCGAAGCCGCCGCGGCAGCGATGTCGGGGTTTGCCGCGGCTTGCAGCTGCGCGCGCAGGGCCCCTGTGCCCGGCTGCCCGTCGTCCATCTGCGAGTCGATGGCGATCGCGATCTTGTCGGGCAGGTTCGCCGAGCACATGATCAGGCTGGTGAAGCCGCCGAGCGCGACGCCGGGCGTCGCGGCGCCGTCACCGGTTTCCACGCCCATCATGCCCACCACTGCGTTGAGCGGCTGCTGCTGGCCGGTGCCGGCCACGAAACCGGCGCGGCGCAGGTGGTCCCACCACAGGCGTGACTCATCGTCCGCTGTCACGCTGTTGTACTTCCCTGCCACGGTGCCATTGCCGTTGCCCGCGGTTGCGCCGGTCCAGCGTGTCGCGCCGGAGTCGTCACCCGGGATCGCGCGATAGCGGTCCTGGTAGCCGTAGTACGCCGCCGAGATGCCGCTGAAGTCGGCGATGACGTTCTTGATCTTGGCCTGCGTGATCATTTCCTGGCCCTTGAGGATGCCGCCGAGCAGCAGGCCGATGATGACCAGCACGATGGCAATCTCCACCAGCGTGAAACCCGTTTGCGTAGTTTTCATTCTGGCGTCGACTCCTCTCGCCTCAGGTCAGATCTGGCGGCAGGCCACGTAGACGTTGGTGCCCGTCTCGGCGTATGCCGACGCCGCCGCGGCAGCGATGTCGGGGTTTGGCGCGGATTGCAGCTGCGCGCGCAGGGCCCCCGCGCCCGGCTGCCCGTCGTCCATCTGCGAGTCGATGGCGATCGCGATCTTGTCGGGCAGGTTCGCCGAGCACATGATCAGGCTGGTGAAGCCGCCAAGCGCGACGCCGGGGATCGCGGCGCCGTCGCCGGTTTCCACGCCCATCATGCCGACCACCGCGTTGAGCGGTTGCTGGGTACCGGTGCCGGCCACGAAACCGGCGCGGCGCAGGTGGTCCCACCACAGGCGCGACTCATCGGTCGCGGTCGCGCTGTTGTACTTGCCCGCCACCGTGCCGTTGCCGTTGCCGGCGGTTGCGCCGGTCCAGCGCGTGGCACCCGTATCGTCGCCCGGGATCGCGCGGTAGCGGTCCTGGTAGCCGTAGTACGCCGCCGAGATGCCGCTGAAATCCGCGATCACGTTCTTGATCTTGGCCTGCGTGATCATTTCCTGGCCCTTGAGGATGCCGCCGAGCAGCAGGCCAATGATGACCAGCACGATCGCAATTTCCACGAGCGTGAAGCCTTTCTGTTTGAGATTCATTTCATTACCCCATTGGGAGTAGACGAGACGATAAGCATGGACCGCAAGTTCCGTGCCGGGGAAATCTTCGCTATCCGGGCGCTTTTGCGCCCAATATCACGAATTCTGCGTCGAGCATCCGACATCACTGTCGTGATCCAGACGAAATGCGCGCCTCCAGTTCCTTCAGCTTTCCTTCGAGGAAACGGCGTTCCGCCGGATCATCGAGCCGGCCGCTG
Source organism: Burkholderiales bacterium (assembly GCA_036390555.1). Taxonomy (GTDB): domain Bacteria; phylum Pseudomonadota; class Gammaproteobacteria; order Burkholderiales; family SG8-39; genus JAABQT01. Next base: position 7,448 of record DASWBP010000161.1, read on the forward strand.
TGCAGCAGTCCGCCAAGCAGGATCTTCGCGGCTTCGAGTTCGTTCATGTCTTCCAGGATGAAGATTTCCATCTGCCTTGCCCAGAGGGGGACGTCGGTTGCCGTGGTCAGGCGCTGGAGGTCGGCGGCGTAGCGCCGGGCGAGAGGCAGGTCCTTGAGCCTGTGCTTGGCGAGGAGGGCGGCGTGCGCCAGCCAGGGCCAGCGGCGGTTCGGGTCCTCGAGAAATGCTTCGTGCACGAACTGGAGCATCTGCCGAGTGCGCGCGGGATCGCCTACGTCCGCGTAGATGCGCGCCGCCGCAAAGAGCGGGTAGCCGCTGCGCGGATCAGTCTCCAGGATTGCACGCAGCCAGCTCGCGAGCGCAGCGAAATCGAGCTGCCGGTAAGGCCGCGCGTTGCCCGCGCCGAGGTCAAAGGCCTGCAGGTAGAGCATCGCGAGCCGCGCAGCGGCGGCAGGT
>DASWBP010000162.1:0-5643 GCA_036390555.1 Burkholderiales bacterium
GGGCGCGAACGACAGGCGGCAATCCACCTTGCCGCGCGAGACGCGCGCCGCGATCGCCTCGCGCAGCAGCGGCTCGTGCGCGCGCAGCTCGTCGGCGACGCGGAATTGCAGGTCGAGGAAGCGTGCGTTGACCGATTTCAGCTCAAGGGCGAGCGCGCCGCGCGGATGCTCGGCGGCGGCAAGCGCATATCCGGTCATGCTGCGGATCAAGGGGGCGGAGCGCGGAAAAAGTGCGCGATGCGAAGCGGGTATCATAGGGGAGATGGCGGCCCAAGCCAACCAGCCGCTGCCCGAAGGGCATCAGCTGCAGAACTACCGCATCCTGCGCGTGCTGGCCTCCGGCGGCTTTTCCTTCGTTTACCTCGCGCACGACGAGAACGACGCGCCGGTCGCGATCAAGGAGTTCCTGCCTGCGTCGCTCGCGCTGCGCACCGGCGGCGCCATCGAGCCGAAAGTGCCCGAGGAGCAGGCTGCCGCGTTCCGCTACGGCATGAAGTGCTTCTTCGAGGAAGGCAAGGCGCTCGCCAGCCTCACGCATCCGAACGTGGTGCGCGTGCTCAATTTCTTCCGCGCCAACGAAACCGTGTACCTGGTGATGCGCTACGAGCGCGGGCGCACGCTGCAGGAGCACATCTTCGCGCGGCGCGGCGCGCTGCGCGAGAGCTGGATCCGCAGCACCTTCGCGGCGCTGTTGAACGGCCTGCGCGAGGTGCACACCAACAAGCTGCTGCACCTGGACATCAAGCCCGGCAACGTCTACCTGAGGAGCGACGGCACGCCGCTGCTGATCGATTTCGGCGCCGCGCGGCAGATGCTGCAGGGCGAGGCGCCGTCGCTGCCGCCGATGTATACGCCCGGTTTCGCCTCGCCCGAGCACCACATGGACCGCGCCAAGCTCGGGCCCTGGAGCGACATCTACTCGGTGGGCGCGACGATGTACGCCTGCGTCACCGCATCGGCGCCGCCCTCGGCCGAGGAGCGGCGCGAGAAGGACCGCATGACGTCCGCCCGCAAGGCGGGCGCCGGCCGCTACTCGAGCGAGCTGCTGGACACCATCGACTGGTGCATGCGGCTGGAGCACCTCGAGCGTCCGCAAAGCGGCTTCACGCTGCAAAAGACGCTGCTCGGCGAGAAGGAGCCCGAGTACCGCGGCGCGGCGCCGGTGCTCGAGCAGATCAGGGACATGTGGACGAAGTTCTCGGGCCGATGAACTTCACCATCGCCCAGGAGACGCGGCCGGGCAAGCGCCCCTACAACCAGGACCGCCTCGGCTACTGGCGCACGGCCGAGTCGCTGCTGCTGGTGCTCGCCGATGGCATGGGCGGGCACGCGCACGGCGAGGTGGCCGCGGAGCTCACCATGCGCCACATTGCCGCCGCGTTCCGGCGCGACGCGCGGCCGCGGCTCGCCGACCCGGACCTGTTCCTGTTTCGCGCGGTGGGGCGCTCGCACGGCATGCTGCATCGCGAGTCGGTGAACCTCGCCTTGCCGGAGACGCCGCGCACCACGGTGGTCGCCTGCGTGGTGCAGGACGGCCACGCCTGGTGGCAGCATGTCGGCGACTCGCGCTTCTACCTCCTGCGCAAAGGGCAGCTGCACGCGCGCACGCGCGACCACACGGTGGTGCAGGAGCTGGTGGACGCGGGCCGGCTGGCCGAGGACGCGGTGCGCACGCACCCGGAGCGCAACCGCCTGCTGCAGTGCCTCGGCGGCCTGCAGCCGCCGCGCGTGGAGCCGACCTCGCGTGCGCGCCTGGAGCGCGACGACCTGCTGTTGCTGTGCTCGGACGGCCTGTGGGGGCCGCTCACGCAGCGCCAGATTCTCGAGGGGCTCGCTGGCGCGCCGCTTGCCGAGACGCTGCCGCGGCTCGTGGCGCTCGCCGAGGAGCAGGGCGGGCCGGGCTGCGACAACATCTCGGCGGTGGCGCTTGCCTGGGGCGAGGATGCGGTGGCGGAGACGGCGGCGCCATCGCCGCCCGTGGCGAGCGCCGAGATGAGCACCATTGCGCAGGACTTCGGCGCCACCGACCCGGACTTCCTGCGCATGACCGACGAGGACATCGAGCGCGCCATCGCCGAGATCAAGGCGGCGCTCAAGCGCCACAATCCGCCGCGCTGAGGCGCGCCGGGCCCGCGCCGCAGCCTGCGACATGGAGATGAAGCGCATCGTCCTGGCGAGCAACAACCCCGGCAAGCTGCGCGAGATCGGGCTGCTCCTCGCGCCGCTTGGCATCGAGGTGATCCCGCAGGCGCGCCTGGGCATCGCGGAGGCCGAGGAGCCGCACGACACATTCGTCGAGAACGCGCTCGCCAAGGCGCGGCACGCGAGCCGCGCGAGCGGCCTGCCGGCGCTCGCCGACGACTCGGGCCTGTGCGTGGACGCGCTCGGCGGCGCGCCCGGCGTGCACTCGGCGTGCTTCGCCGGGCGCGAGGGCGGGCGCGAAGCGCGCGACGCGCGCAACAACGCGAAGCTCCTCGCGAGCCTGGGCGAGCAGCGCAAGGCGCACTATGTTTGCGTCATGGTGCTGGTGAGGAGTGCCGGCGATCCCGATCCGCTGGTGGCCGAGGGGACCTGGCAGGGCGAGATTGCGCGCGCGCTGCGCGGCACGAACGGCTTCGGCTACGACCCCCTGTTCCTCCTGCCCGAGCGCGACCTGACCGCCGCCGAGCTGCCGCCTGCAGAAAAGAACCGCCTGAGCCACCGCGGCCGCGCGGCCGCGCGGCTGCTGGAGCTGTTGCGATGAGGGGAGCGCCGTCATGCAAGTTCTGAGATCGTGAGCGCGGTGCTGCGCGCGCCGGGCGAGGTGCGCTTCACGGCGCTGCCGCCGCTTGCGCTCTACGCGCACCTGCCCTGGTGCGTGAGGAAGTGCCCTTACTGCGACTTCAATTCGCACGAGCGCGCCGACGCGCTGCCCGAGCGCGAATACGTGGACGCCCTCGTCGCCGACCTCGAGGCGATGCTGCCCGCGGTGTGGGGCCGGCGCCTGCGCTCGGTGTTCATTGGCGGCGGCACGCCGAGCCTGTTCTCGCCGGAGGCGATCGACCGGCTGCTCGCGGCGGTGCGCGCGCGCATGCCGCTCGAGCCCGATGCCGAGGTGACCCTCGAGGCAAACCCGGGAACCGCGGAGGCGGGGCGCTTCCGCGGCTACCGCGAGGCGGGCGTCAATCGCCTGTCGCTCGGCATCCAGAGCCTGGAAGACGCGAAGCTCGCGGCGCTAGGCCGCATCCACTCCGCGCAGGAGGCGCGGCGCGCGATCGAGATGGCGCAGGCGAGCTTCGACAACATCAACCTCGACCTCATGTACGGGCTCCCGGGGCAGACGCTGGCGGAGGCGCGCGCGGACCTGCGCGCAGCGCTCGACTTCGGCACGCCGCACCTTTCCGCCTACCAGCTGACGCTCGAGCCGAACACCGTCTTCTACCGCAAGCCGCCGCCGCTACCGGCGCACGACGCCTGCGCCGACATGCAGCTCATGGTGGAGGAGATCGCGGGCGCGGCGGGCTTCGAGCATTACGAGACTTCGGCCTTTGCGCGCCAGGGCATGCGCTGCCGGCACAACCTCAACTACTGGGAGTTCGGCGACTACCTGGGCCTTGGCGCGGGCGCGCACGGCAAGCTGAGCTTTGCCGACCGCGTGACGCGTCATGAGCGCGCGAAGCAGCCGCGCGAGTACCTGGCGGGTGCGGGCACGGCGCAGGAAAAGGCGATCGCGCCGCGCGAGCTGCCCTTCGAGTTCATGCTGAACGCCTTGCGGCTGGTGCACGGGGTGCCGGCGGAGCTCTTCACGCAGCGCACGGGGCTCGATGCCTCGGTGATCGCGCGCCGCCTCGCACTCGCGGCGGAGCGCGGGCTGCTCGAATCCGACCCGCGGCGCATCCGCCCGACGCGGCGCGGGCGGCTCTTTCTCAACGACTTGCTGCAGCTCTTCCTGGACTAGGGAGCCGGGACGCGGCGCCGCTTCAGAGGCTGCCCGTCCAGCGCGCGAGCAGCGGCCCGTAGGTCTCCGGCCAGCGCGCGAGCGCCTCGTCCCTGCCGTCGAAGACGCGCCGCAGGAAGGAAAGGGCGAGCTCGCGCGTCGCCGCCTTGACCTTCGGGTTGAGCTCGACGCCGCCGGTGCCGATGCGGTTGGTGAAGATGCTGTGCGAGCCGCCCTGGAACACCGCGAGCGCCTTGAGCGGACTGCCTACGGCGTCGAACACCGCGATGCGATCGCTCGCCGGCGAGTAATAGCCGGGGATGCGGATGATGTCCTCGGTCGCGGTGACATGCAGGGTCGGCAGCGTGATGGAGCGCAGGATGGGCTTGAGGTCGCCCTCGCCGTAGAAGGGCGGCGCCGAGAGCAGCACCGCCGCGCGCACGCGCGCATCGCGCAGCGCGAGGGGCCGCCCGCCGCGCAGCACGCTCGCGCCCGCGGCGAGCATCGCCGTGTTCGCGCCATAGGAGTGGCCGGCGGCGGCGATGCGCTTGCGGTCCACGCGCGCGCCGAACTCCTCGTGCGCGAGCAGCTGGTCCAGCGCGAAGGACAGGTCGCGCACCCGCTCGAGCGCCTCGCGCTCCAGCGCCGCGTCGCTCAGCTTGCCGAGCAGCGTGAGCAGGTTGCCGGTCCACAGCGAGCGGTCGCTGCCCACGTGCTGCAGGTGCAGGCTCGCCATGCCGTTGGCGGCGAAATGCTCGCCCAGGTAGCTGTAGCCCTGGCGCGAGCCGCCGATGCCGTGCGAGAAGACCACCAGCGGCACGCGCGCCGCGCCCTCGGGCCAGTACAGGCGCACCGGCACGGCGCGCTGGCGCGACTCGTCGTACCAGTCCAGGTCATGGACGGCGGGCTCGGCCCGGGCAGCGCCGGCGGCGAGGAAGGCAAGGGCGAGCAGCAGCGAGCGCAGCACGTTCAGGATCTCCTGCGAAACACGAGGTCGTGGACCTTATGACCGAGCCTCAGGCCCCGAAGTTCGAATTTGGTCGAGGGACGTGGACGGCCCTCATTGTCGTGGCGCAGGCCGGGCTCCGCCATCAGTACTTCCACGATCTGCGTTGCGTAGTCCTCCCAGTCGGTGGCGACGTGCAGCGTGCCGCCCGGCGCGAGCTTGCGCGCGGCGAGCGCGGCAAAGGCGGGCTGCACGAGGCGCCGCTTGTGGTGGCGCTTCTTCGGCCAGGGGTCCGGGAAGAACAGGTGAATGGCCGCGAGCGAGCCGTCGGCGACCATGTGCTCGAGCACTTCGAGCGCGTCGTGGCGGATGACGCGCAGGTTCCTGAGCCCGTTCGCCTCGATCAGCTTGAGCAGGCTGCCCACGCCCGGGCCGTGGACCTCCACCGCGATGAAATCCGTGTCCGGGCGCTCCGCGGCGATGCGCGCGGTGGTCTCGCCCATGCCCGAGCCGATCTCCAGCACGAGCGGGGCACGGCGGCCGAAGACGGCCTGCGGATCGAGAATCTCCTGCCGATAGGCGATGCCGTAGGCCGGCATCAGCCCGGCGAGCGCGCGCTCCTGCGCGGCGGTCACGCGCCCCTGGCGGAGCACGTAACTGCGGACCGTGCGCCTCACGCGGCTTTCGTGCGGGAAGGCTCGATCCGGCCTTCGGTGGGCGAGGAGGGTGCGGCGCTGTAGAGCTTCTTCGGCATGCGGCCGGCGAGGAACGCCTCGCGGCC
>DASWBP010000163.1:0-8131 GCA_036390555.1 Burkholderiales bacterium
GAATCTGCCACGACGTTTCCGGATAGGGCGTGGAGAACACCTCGAGACAGCCGGTCGCGTTGACGGCGATCAGCCGGTTGCCCGTTGCGCGCATCGCGGCGTCGATCGCATAGCGCGCGCCGAGCGCCTCGCCGCAGCCCTGGCAGGCGCGGTGGCCGGAGTTGAGCGAGTTGGTGCGCTGCATGTTGGCCTGCACCGAGCGCTCGTCCTCGGCGAGCAGGCGGTTGCCCACCGTGAAGGTGCCCGTCTGGTAGAACTTGACCGGCTGGAAGCTCATGATCAGTGAGGCCTTGCCGCGACCACGCCGAGGTCGCGCAGGATGTTCTCGGCGATGGGGCCGGAGCGGCGCTGCTCGCGCTCGCGCGCCAGCGCGCGCTCGACCAGCGCGCGGTCGAGGTCGAGGAAGGTGACGGGCTCGAGCTTGTCGGCGAGCGCCGCGCTGAAGACGCGCGCGAGCGCAGCGCGCGTGATCGAGCGGCCGCCGAGGCCCGCGATCACCGTGTGCACGGTGTCCAGGCTGCCGGTGAACGAGGTGCGCACGTTGGAAGAAACGATGCCGCCCAGACCCACGGCGAGGCTCTTCTCCACCACGACCACGCGCCTCGCGTGCGCGAGCGCCGCGCGCACCGCTGCCTGCGGCCAGGGCCGGAAACAGGTGATGCCGAGCACGCCGATCTTCAGACCGTTCGCGCGCAGCTCGTCCACGGTGTCCTTGATGGTGCCGAGGACCGAGCCGAGCGCGACCACGATCACCTGTGCGTCCTCGGTGCGGTAGCTGTGCAGGAGCCCCCCGCTGTCGCGCCCGAAGGCCTCGCGGAACTCGGCTGCCCAGCCCGGAATCAGCTCGAGCGCGCGCATCTGCTTGGCGTGCGCGAGGTAGCGCACTTCCATGAACGCCTCGGGGCCGACCATGGCGCCGATGGACACCGGCTCCGCGGGGTCGAGCACCTGGCGCGGAACGTAGGGCGGCAGCCACGCGTCCACCTGCTCCTGCGTGGGGATGTCCACGCGCTCGTAGGCGTGCGTCAGGATGAAGCCGTCCATGCACACCATCACCGGCAGCGACAGCTCCTCGCCGAGGCGGAAGGCCTGGATGTGCAGGTCGAGCGCCTCCTGGTTGTTCTCGGCGAAGAGCTGGATCCAGCCGCAGTCGCGCTGGCTCATCGCGTCGGAGTGGTCGTTCCAGATGTTGATCGGCGCACCGATGGCGCGATTGGCGACCGTCATCACGATCGGCAGCCCGAGGCCGGAAGCGTTGAACACGGCTTCCGCCATGTACAGGAGGCCCTGGCTCGCGGTGGCGGTGTAGGCGCGCGCACCGGCGGCGCTCGCGCCGATCGCCACCGACATCGCGGCGAATTCCGACTCCACGTTGAGGAACTCGCACCCGGCGAGCTCGCCGGACTTCACGCGCTCGCCGAGCGCCTCGACGATGTGCGTCTGCGGCGAGATCGGGTAAGCGCAGATCACCTCGGGCCGGCAGAGCGCGACCGCTTCGGCAACCGCCTGCGAGCCTTCAGTCTGCTTGAGCATGCTTTGCCTCGCGCATTTCCTTCGCCACGAATTCGAATGCCGCGCGTGCCGCGGCGACGTTGCCTTCGGCCACCTTGCCGTCGAACTTCTCGCGGATCGCCGCCGCCACCGAGTCGAGCGAAATGCGCCCCGACACCGCGGCGAAGCCGCCGAGCAGCGCGGCATTGGGCACCGGGCGGCCCACGTGCTTGAGCGCAAGCTCGGTCGCCGGCACGGTGCACAGGCGCTCGGCGCGCAGTCCGCGCGCGACCTCGCCCACGCCAAGCTCGTCGAAGCTGCGGCTGGTGTTGATCAGCACGTAGCCGTCGCGCTCCAGGCCGCCGAAGACGTCCACCTGGTGCAGCAGCGTCGGGTCCTGGATGATCAGCGCATCCGGCGCGAGCACGGGCTCGCGCAGCCGGATCTCCTTGTCGTCGAGGCGGCAAAAGGCGACCACCGGCGCGCCGGTGCGCTCCGAGCCGAAGCTCGGGAAGGCCTGCGCGTGCCGGCCTTCGCGAAACGCCGCAATGGACAGCATCTCCGCCGCGGTCACCACGCCCTGCCCGCCCCGGCCGTGGATCCTGATCTGGAACATGGGCGTGGCGCGGCGAACGTCAGGCTGCGCCGGGCACGCTGTCGTAGCGCGGCTCGTACATGCGCGACTTCACGTGCGCGAGCAGGTCGGCGGGCCGCGGCTCGCGCGCGAGCTTCTGCTCGTAGGCGACGCGCGCCACCGCGGCGCCGATATGCGCGGACACCTCGCGGATCGCGGAGAGCGGCGGATAGAGGCTCCCCTGCGCGAGGTCGGACGCCGTGACATCGGCCGCAAGCGTGCGCGCCGCAGCCATGAACATCTCATCGGTGACGCGCGAGGCGCGGCTCGCCACGGCGCCCAGGCCCACGCCGGGGAAGATGTAGGAATTGTTTCCCTGGCGCGAAACGAAGGTCTTGCCGCCGAGCGTGACCGGATCGAAGGGACTGCCCGAGGCGAACAGCGCGCGGCCGCCCGACCAGGCGTAGGCCTGCTCGGCGGTGCACTCGGATTTCGACGTCGGGTTGGAGAGCGCGAAGACGATCGGCCGCTCGTTGATGCGTGCCATCGCCTCCACCACCTCGCGCGTGAACGTGCCGCCCACCGCGGCCACGCCGATGATCGCGCTCGGCTTCAGCGCGTTCACGGCGCCGATGAAGTCGGCGGCCGGCGCGTGCTCGTGCGCATAGTGGCGCTTGTGCTCGGCGAGCTCCTTGCGCCCGGCCGTGACGAGGCCCTGGGAGTCGAAGAGCCAGCAGCGGCCGCGCGCCTCGCGCTCGGGCTGGCCCTCCGCGACCATCGCCGACACCGTAAGGTCGGCGATGCCGGTGGCCGCTTCGCCCGCGCCCATGAAGAGCAGCTTCTGCGCGCCGAGCTTGCCGCCCGTGACGCGCAGCGCCGAGAGGATGCCGGCGAGCGTCACCGCGGCGGTGCCCTGGATGTCGTCGTTGAAGGTCGGGATGCGCTCGCGGTATTTCTTGAGCAGGCGGAAGGCGTTCTGGTTGGCGAAGTCCTCGAACTGCACGAGCACGCCCGGGAACACCTTCTGCGTGGCGGTGACCAGTTCTTCCACCAGCTCGTCGTAGGCGGCGCCGCGCAGGCGCGGCTGGCGCAGGCCGATGTAGTAGGGATCCGCGATCAGCTCCTGGTTGTTGGTGCCCACGTCGAGGATCATCGGCAGGCAGCTCCTGGGGTGGATGCCCGCGCAGGCCGTATAGAGGGAGAGCTTCCCTACCGGGATGCCCATGCCGTTCGCGCCGAGGTCGCCCAGGCCGAGGATGCGCTCGCCGTCGCTCACCACGATGATGGAGGGCATGTAGGGCCAGTTGCGCAGCACCTGCTCCACGCGGCCGCGGTCGTTCGCGCCGACGAAGAGGCCCCTCGGGCGCTGGTAGATGTGGCCGTAGCGCTGGCAAGCGAGGCCTACGGTGGGCGTGTAGATGAGCGGCTGCATCTCGTCCACGTGGTCGCACACCACGCGGAAGAACAGCGTCTCGTTGCGGTCGTGGAGCGCCCCGAGCTCGATGTACTTCTCGAGGTCGGTCGGCTGGCGGCGGATGTGCTCCAGCGCGCGCGCGGCCTGCTCGTCCTGCGTGAGCACGTGCGGCGGCAGCAACCCGCGCAGTCCGAGCGCATCGCGCTCGCGTTCCGTGAAGGCGGTGCCTTTGTTGAGCAGGGGATCCCGCAAGAGCTGCAGGCCCCTCATCGTCGCCATCTCCTCCGCCATGGCGACATCATGGCCTTCGCGCGGCTCGGGCGTTTGATGAATGTCAAAGGAGCTGGGCGACCGTGCCCCGAGCATCATGCAGGGCCATCGGCTGCGCAGATCGGGCGCGCGACGGCGGATGGCGCGCCCAGAGCTTGATTCCGCTCGGCGAGGGCCTCGCCAGCCGCGCTAGAGGCCGGTCGTCCCGAACAGCTTGCCGATCAGCCCTGTGAGCGCCATCGCGGCCGCGCCCCAGAACGCGACCCGCGCGCTGCCGCGCAGCCAGGACGCGCCGCCGAGGCGCGCGGCAAGCGCGCCGAGCGCCGCGAGCAGCACCAGGGTGGAGGCGGAAATCGCCGTGACGAAAGCGCCGGCCGGCAGAACCAGCACCAGCAGCACCGGCGCCGCCGCGCCCAACGCGAACGCGGCCGCCGAGGCGAGCGCCGCCTGCAGCGGGCGCGCGCGCGTGGCGTGATGGATGCCGAGCTCGTCGCGCGCGTGCGCGGCGAGCGCATCGTGCGCCGTGAGCTGCGCGGCCACCTGCGCGGCAAGCTCGGGGGTGAGGCCGCGCCCCACGTAGATCGCGGTCAGCTCGGCGCGCTCGGCCTCGGGCTCCATGGCGAGCGCGCGGCGCTCCTGCTCGAGATCGGCGCGCTCGACGTCCGCCTGCGAGCTCACCGACACATATTCGCCCGCCGCCATCGACAGCGCGCCCGCGATCAGGCCGGCAACGCCGGCGATCAGCACCGGCTCGCGCCCCGCCTGGGCGGCCGCCACGCCGATGATCAGGCTCGCGGTCGAGATCAGGCCGTCGTTCGCGCCGAGCACCGCGGCGCGCAGCCAGCCGCTGCGCCCGCTGCGATGCGGTTCTTCACGGTGGTGCGAGGGGTTCGCGGGGCTGGTCGGATTCACTGGGGCCTCTCGGCAATTGTCGTGCGGCGCTAGTGTGACACGCGGGAATGCGCGGCACGGCACGCGGAGCCCGGCAGCACGTCGCCCAAGCCGCGCGCCGCCGGACCTACGGATTGCCGGCGAGGACCACCAGCTCGCGCGCCAGGAGTTGCACCGAGCGTTTCGGGTCGGAATGGGCGGCCGTCGCCTCGGCTGGCGCCGCAACGCCGTCAAGCCATGCCATCGCGGCGCCGTCGAAGGCGGGGGTGCGGCCGCTGTCGTAGGCCGAGCGACGCGTATGGCATTGCACGTAGCGGCATACCCCCGGCAGCGCCGCGACGCGCGGACCGTGCGCCTCGCGCCAGTCGCGGAAGAACTCCTCGACGTGCATGCCGCTCCTGCGGTTGATCAGCGCGATGCTCTTCACCGCGTCCGGCGGCACCGGCCCGTCCTTGAGGACGTGCTCCTCGGTGACGATCATGCCCATCGTCGCGCGGTCGATGAAATCCGGCTCGTCGGCGAGGACCACGGCGTATTCGGGGGACTTCGCCAGGGTCTTCATCGCCTGCGTGTCGTCGAAGGAGGATTCGGCGACGGCGTCGAAGGCCGGTTCCGCGCCGCCCGCCTGCGCGGGCAGCACGTGGTTCTGCACGTAGCGGCGGATGCCGGGCAGCTTCACGATGAGCTCGGCGTGCGCCGTGCGCCAATGCTCCTGGAACGCGGCGAGGCCCATGCCCGGCCGGCGCCTGAAGAAGATGACGGTCTTGATCACCCGTGCAGGGACTCGTACTTCGCCTGCAGCTCTTCCTTGCTCTCGCGGAAATCGGGGTTGTCCACGATGCAGTCGCTCACCGGGCACACCAGGCGGCACTGCGGCTCGTCCTTCGCCCCCACGCACTCGGTGCACTTGAGCGGGTCGATGACGTAGATCGGGCTGCCCGCGGCGATGGCGTCGTTCGGGCACTCGGGCTTGCACGCGTCGCACGCGGTGCAGTTGTCGTTGATCATCAGGGCCATGGGCGGGTTCCTTTCAGGCGGCGGCGCGTTCCTGCAGTTCCTTGAGCCTCTGGTGGCGGAACTCGCCCCACAGCGCGGCGCCGATCGCGCCGGCGTAGATCGAGTCCGGGTGGCTCGCGGCCTCCAGGCCGGCGATCTTCTCGCTGACCAGCTCCTCCTGCAATGCGGCGAGCAGGCCCGCGTCGAGCGCGAGCCCGCCCGTGAGGAGCACCTTGCCCTTGGTGATGCCGGTGACCTTCAGCAGCTTCACCAGGCGCGAGGCCATGGAGAGGTGGATGCCCTTCAGGATGTCCTGCGTGGCGATGCCGCGCGACACCATGTTGATGACGTCGGTCTCGGCGAGCACCGCGCAGATCGAGCTTACCTTCTCCGGGTTCTGCGAGGTCCTGGACAGCGGCCCGATCTCCTCCACGGCGACGCCGAGGTAGCGCGCGATGTTCTCGAGGAACTGCCCCGAGCCCGAGGCGCACTGGCTGGTCATCTTGTAGGAGAGCACCTTGCCGCGCTCGTCGATGTAGATGGCGCGGCCGTTGAGCGCACCGATGTCCACCACCGCGCGCGCCTGCGGGTCGAGGAACACGCCGCCGCGCGCGTGCGTGGTCATGGAGTAGAAGTGGCCGGTGGCGAACTTGACGTTCTCGCCCTCTCCGGTGGTGGCGACGTAGGCGACCTCCTTGGGCTGCAGCTTCGCCTCCGCCAGCACCTCGTCGTAGCCTTGCCTGGCGAGATCCATGGGATCGCGCCGCCGGATGCGCTCGACGCGCCTGGCGACCCAGTTGCCGTCGCGGAACAGCACGGTCTTCACGCAACCGGAGCCGACATCGATGCCGATCGTGGTGGTCATGCCCTCGCCTCCGCCGTCTTGCCCTCCTCGGTCACCGCGCGCCAGGCGAAGGTCGCGCCGCCGAGCGCCCCGGTGTAGATCGAGTCGGGATTGATGTTGAGCGTCATCTCGCCGTAGTTCTCGTTCACCAGCGCCTTGAGCGCCTTCACCGCGGCCTCGTTCTTCGCCACGCCGCCGGTGAAGGTGAACTCGTTGCGGATGCCGCCCGAGCGCGCCAGGATCGACATGGCGCGCAGCACGATCGCGCGGTGCAGGCCGGCCATGATGTCCTCGCGCTTCTCGCCCAGCGACAGCCGGTCGCGCAGCTCGGCGCCCGCGAACACGGTGCAGGTCGAGTTGATGCGGATGGTCTTGGTCGCCTTCATGGCGAGCGGCCCCAGTTCGTGCAGGCCCATGTTCATCTCGTCGGCGATGTAGCCGAGGTAGCGCCCGCAGCCGGCCGCGCAGCGGTCGTTCATCTGGAACGACTCGACGATGCCGTGCTTGTCCACCTGGATCGCCTTGGTGTCCTGGCCGCCGATGTCGAGCACCGTGGCGGTGTTGGGGTACATGACGTGGGCGCCCAGGCCGTGGCACAGGATCTCGGAGCGGATGTGCTCCTTGGAGAAGGGCAGCCGCGCGCGCCCGTAGCCGGTGCCCACCACGTAGGTCTCTTCCAGCTCGATGTCCAGCACGCCCTGGATCGGCGCGCGGATCTTCGTCGAGAGCTTCTGCGTCTCCGGCAGGACCTTGAAGGTGCGATCCAGCGCCGCCAGCAGGTGCCGCGAAGTGGATTCGCCGTACACGCGGTTTTCGACCTCGATGATCGAGCGGTCGAAGGCGTTGAGCAGCTGGTCGTAACGGATGCCGGCGTCCTTGGCCACCTGCTCGCCGAGCGCCAGGTAGCGGCTGCCCGCGATGTCGCGGAAGAAGTCGCTCTTGCGCTTCGCGCCGGGGGCGAAGAGCTCGGGCGCCTCCTTGCGCAGCATGTCGAACAGCGTGCGCAGCGCGGCGACGACTTCCCTGGCGGAGGCCACGTTGCGCTCGCACACCTGCTCCAGGTCGTTGAGCTGCTCGAGGAACTGCTCGAGGCGAAAGTCGCGCTCCAGCTGCCCGAGGAAACCCTCCAGAGCGCCGTTGAGCGCGCCGCTGGCGCCGAGCGCCTCGCGGAACAGGTGAAAGCGCGCCGCCACCAGCGCCTCCTGCTTGGCGATCGCGGCGGCGGTGTCGTAGTTGGAGCGCGAGTTGGTGATGCCGCGCCCGAGGACGCTGCGGTTCTCGTCGATCACCACCGCCTTGGTGGTGGTCGAGCCCAGGTCGATGCCGATGAAGGTCTTCATGGGATCAGTGCACCGCTTGTCCGGCGGCCGCGCGCTTCTGCTTGATCATCTGGAAGTAGCTCTCCAGGCGGTTCTTGATGTTCGCCCCCGAGAAGTAGCGCGGGTCCACCAGGTCCGACTCGATGAAGGCTGCCGGCTTGCCGGTGCGCTTCTCCACCTCGCGCAGGATAAGCAGCTGTCCGGCGCTGAAGCTGTTGCAGCTCTTGATCGAATTGATCAGCAGGCCGTCCGCCTGGTACTCCTCGATGTACTTGCAGATCATGTCGATGCGCTGCGGGAAGTTGAGGTTCGTGTAGCAGCCCAGGCAGTAC
>DASWBP010000164.1:0-6797 GCA_036390555.1 Burkholderiales bacterium
CGCACCGCAACTGCAATGCGGTGTGCGATTGATGCGCACATCGCGATTCCACCTCGGCACGATCAAGGAGGCGCCCGCCGACGCGGAGCTCGCCAGCCACCGGCTGATGATCCGCGCGGGCTACGTGCGGCGCCTCGCGGCCGGCATCTACACCTGGCTGCCGCTTGGGCTGCGCGCGTTGCGCAAGGTCGAGGCGATCGTGCGCGAGGAGATGAACCGCGCCGGCGCCATCGAGCTGTCGATGCCGGCGGTGCAGCCGGCGGAGCTGTGGCAGGAATCGGGGCGCTGGCAGGCCTACGGCCCGGAGCTGCTGCGCTTCAAGGACCGGCACGAGCGCGACTTCGTCATCCAGCCGACTTCCGAGGAGGTGATCACCGACCTGGCGCGCAACGAGCTGAAGAGCTACCGCCAGCTGCCGGCGCACTTCTACCAGATCCAGACCAAGTTCCGCGACGAGCGCCGCCCGCGCTTCGGCGTGATGCGCGGGCGCGAGTTCGTGATGAAGGACGGCTATTCGTTCCACGCCGACTACGCGGACCTGGAGCGCGAGTACCGCGTGATGCACGACACCTACACGCGCATCTTCACCCGCCTGGGGCTCAAGTTCCGCGCCGTGGCAGCCGACACCGGCGCCATCGGCGGCACCGGCTCGCACGAGTTCCAGGTGCTCGCGGCATCGGGCGAGGACGCGATCGCGTACTGCCCCGACTCGGACTATGCGGCGAACGTCGAGCTCGCCGAGGCGCTCGCGCCGCTCGCGCCGCGCCCTGCGCCTGCCGAGGCGATGCGCAAGGTGCCCACGCCCGGCACGACGCGCTGCGAGGACGTCGCGGCGCTCCTCAAGCTGCCGCTCGTGCGCACGGTGAAGGCGATTGCCGTCATGCACGACGACGCCTTCCACCTGCTCCTCGTGCGCGGCGACCACGAGCTGAACGAGATCAAGGCGCAAAAGGCGATCGGCGCCTTCCGCTTCGCAAGCGAGGCCGAGATCCGCCACGCGCTCGGCGGGCCGGCCGGCTACATCGGGCCGGTGCTCGACGGCGGCGGGCGCGCCGTGCGCGTGGTCGCCGACCGCACGGTGGCAGCCATGAGCGACTTCGTCTGCGGCGCGAACGAGAAAGACCAGCACCTCGCCGGGGTCAACTGGGGGCGCGACCTGCCGGAACCATCCCTCGTCGCCGACATCAGAAACGTCATGGAGGGCGATCCCAGTCCCGACGGCAAGGGCGCTTTGCGCATCCAGCGCGGCATCGAGGTCGGCCACATCTTCCAGTTGCGCACCAAGTACTCCGAGGCGCTCAAGGCCACGGTGCTCGACGACAAGGGCGCTGCGCGGCCGATGGAGATGGGCTGCTACGGCATCGGCGTCACGCGCGTGGTGGCCGCCGCCATCGAGCAGGGGCACGATGAGCGCGGCATCGTGCTGCCGGCGCCGATGGCGCCCTTCGCCGCGTGCCTGGTGCCGATCGCCTACGCGAAGAACGAGAAGGTGCGCGCCGCCGCCGACCGGCTCTACGAGGAGCTGCGCGCTGCGGGGATCGACGTGCTGCTCGACGACCGCGACGAGCGTCCCGGGGTGCTGTTCGCCGACATGGACCTGGTGGGCATCCCGCACCGCATCGTGCTTTCGGAGCGAGGGCTCGCCGCGGGCGAGGCCGAGTACAAGTCGCGCCTTGCCGCGCAGCCGCAGGCCGTGCCGCTCGCACAGGTGCGCGCCTTTCTCGAGGAACGCCTGGCTGCGGCATGAGGCGCGCCGGCATCCCTGCCGCGCTGCTTGCTGTCGCCGTCCTTCTCCCGTCCGCCGCGCATGGCGGGGCGCAGATCTACGAGCCGCTCGCGCAAAGCGTGCGCGGCAAGCTCTCGGCGGCCATCGCCGACCGCTCGGCCCCGGAGCTCGTGTTCCGCGACGAGGAGGACGGGCGCCGCTGGATCTTCGAGATGTCGCGGCGCCTGGAACGGCGCATCGCCGACCGCAAGCAGCGCCTGGAGCTGCTGCGCACCGTGCACTTCGAGGCGCTGCGCGCGGGCCTCGATCCGCAACTCGTGCTCGGCGTGATCGAAGTGGAAAGCGCCTTTCGCAAGTACGCCGTGTCGCGCGCCGGCGCGCGCGGCTACATGCAGGTCATGCCGTTCTGGGTGAAGCTGGTCGGCAGCCGCGGCGACAACCTGTTTCACCTGCGGACCAACCTGCGCTACGGCTGCGTGATCCTGCGGCATTACCTCGACATGGAAAAAGGCGACTACTTCCGCGCTCTGGGCCGCTACAACGGCAGCCTGGGCAGCGCCGATTACCCGCGCGCAGTGCTGGTGGCCTGGAAGGTGCGCTGGGGCTACCAGGGCGCGACCAGCTAGGGCCCCGATCGCGATGCGCGTCCTCGCCGCCGATTCCCGCCTGCGCCGCTGGTGGCAGGGCACGGCTGCGCCCGAGCGCGGCACGGTGGTCCTCAGCCACCGGCGCGTGTACATCGTGCCCACGCGCGCCGGCTGGCTGTTCGCGGTGACGCTCGGCATCCTGCTGGTCGGCTCGATCAACTACGCGCTGCAGCTGGGTTTCGCCCTCACCTTCCTGCTGGCGGGCATGGGCCTCGCGGGCATGGTGCACACGACGCGCAATCTCGCGCGCCTCGCGGTGGCCGCCGGACGCGCCGAGCCGGTCTTCGCCGGCGAGCGCGCGCAATTCCGCGTGCATCTGGATAGCCGCGTGCCCTTCGACCGGCCCGCGATCCTCGTGCGCCACCTGGCCAGCGGCGCGCAGCAGGTTCTCGACCTGCCGGCGGCGGCGGCCGGTGAAGCGGTGCTGCCGGTCCCAGCGGCAAGGCGCGGCTGGCTGCCGCTCGGGCGCGTGATGCTCGAGACGCGCTTCCCCTTGGGGCTGTTCCGCGCCTGGAGCTACGTGGAGCTGGCGTCCCGCTGCCTCGTGTACCCGCGCCCCGAGCGCACTCCGCTGCCCGCTCCCTCGGCCGACGCAGCCGCGGGCGCCGCGCGCGCCCAGGCGCAGGGGAGCGACGACTTCAGCGGACTGCGCGCCTATCAGCCCTCCGACTCGCCGCGCCATGTCGCCTGGAAGGCGGTGGCGCGTTCCGACCACATGCTCACCAAGCAATTCAGCGGGGCGGCCGGCGCCGAGCTGTGGCTCGACTGGCCGCTCACCGCTGGCGCGTCGGATACCGAGCAGCGTCTCTCCCGGCTTTGCGGCTGGGTGCTCGCCGCCGAGCAGGCCGGCGCGCAATACGGCCTGCGCCTGCCCGGTGTCGAGATTGCGCCGGGCCGCGGCGACGCCCACCGCGCCGCCTGCCTGCAGGCGCTGGCCCTGTACAAGAGCGCATGACCGCACCGGCACATCCCCTGGCGCCCGAGGCGCGCAACATCGCGCCGCGCGACCTCGCAAGCCTGTTGGCCTCGCTCGTGCTGGTCGTGGCGCCGCACGCCTTGCGCATGCCCTGGTGGCTTGCGCTGCTGCTTTTTGCGCTCTACGCGTGGCGCGCGCACGTCGCTTTCGCGCGCGCGCCCCTGCCGCCGCGCTGGCTGCTGCTCGCCATGGCGGTGCTTGCCATCGGCAGCGTGTTCGCCGAATACCGCACGCTCTTCGGCCGCACGCCGGGCATCGTGCTGCTGGCGATGTTCTCCGGCCTGAAGCTCCTCGAGGCGCGCAGCCTGCGCGACGCCACGGTGCTTGCGTTCCTCTGCTATTTTCTGATCATGACCAACTTGCTGTACTCGCAGACCATCCCGACCGCGGCGCTGATGGGCGCGGCGCTGGTCGCGGTGACCGCCACGCTGGTCGGCTTTGCAGCGCCGCAGCGCGCCTTGCGCGCCAACCTGCGCACCGCGGGCCTGCTGCTCGCGCACGCGGCGCCCGCGGCCCTGGTGCTGTTCCTGCTCTTCCCGCGTGTGCAGGGCCCACTGTGGACCCTGCCGCAGGATGCGCAGGCGGGCATCACCGGGCTCACCGACACCATGTCGCCGGGCAACCTGTCGCAGCTCGCGCAATCCGACGCGGTCGCTTTCCGCGCCGAGTTCGTGGGCGAGCCCCCGTCGCCGCAGCAGCGCTACTGGCGCGGCCCCGTGCTATGGGATTTCGACGGCCGCACCTGGCGCATGGGCCAGGTGTGGCTGCAGCCCTTCGACGCGCCGGACGGCAGCAGCCGCTTCGCCTACGACGTGACGCTCGAGCCGCACAACCGCACCTGGCTCTTCGCGCTGGAGACGGCGGCGCGCCTGCCTGAACGCGCACGCCTTACGCACGACGGCATGCTGCTCGCGCCCGGCCCCGTGCGCGCCCGGATGCGCTACGCGCTCGAGTCGGTCGCCGAGCCGCGCGCGAGCGCGCGCGAGGAGACGGGACAGCTGCAGCGCGCACGCACGCTGCCCGCCGACTACAACCCGCGTGCGCGCGCGCTGGCCGAGAAGTGGCGCAGCGAATCGGCGGACGACACGCAGGTGGTCCTCAAGGCGATCGAGCACTTCCGCAGCGGGCGCCTCGCCTATACGCTGGAGCCGCCATTGCTGGGGCGCGACTCGGTGGACGAGTTCCTGTTCGACACCCGCGCCGGATTCTGCGAGCACTTCTCCTCCGCGTTCGTGTTCCTGCTGCGCGCGGCGAACGTGCCCGCGCGCGTGGTCACCGGCTACCAGGGCGGCGAAGTCAACCAGGTGGATCGCATCATCACGGTGCGCCAGTCCGATGCCCACGCCTGGGCGGAGGTGTGGCTTGCGGGTCGCGGCTGGGTGCGCCTTGACCCGACTGCTGCGGCGATCCCCGGACGCGTGGAGGCGGGCCTGGCGCGCGCCGTCGGGGCCGGAGAGCCCTTGCCGCTCCTCATGCGCCCGCAGATGGAATGGCTGCGCGCGGCGCGGCACAGCTGGGAGGCGCTCGCGCACCGCTGGAATCTCATGGTGCTGGGCTACAACCCGGAGCGCCAGCGCGAGCTGATGGGGCGGCTGGGCATGCGCGACGCGGACTGGCGCAGCCTGACGGCGGCCATGGCCTCGATCCTCGGGGTGATCACGCTCGCGCTGCTGGCCTGGTCGCTGCGCCGCGTCGTGCGGCCTGACCGCGTGCAGCGCGCCTGGCAGGCCTTCAGCCGCAAGCTGCGCGCGCGGGGCGTCGCGCGCGCGCCGCACGAGGGGCCGCGCGACTTCGCGCAGCGTGCCGCGCAGCGGCTGCCCGGCGCGAGCGCCGCGATCCTCGCCATCGCCAGCCTGTATATCAGCGCGCGTTACGGCCGCGGCACGGCGCCGGCGCAGGTCGCGGAACTGGAGCAGCGCGTGCGGGCGTTGAAGCTGGCATGAGCGGCCTGCGCCTCGCGCTGCTGGGCCTGCTCGCGGCTGCGGCGCTCGCGGCGCACGCGCAGGAGGTTTCCTACGTGGAGCGCGCGGACGTGCAGGGCTTCATCCGCGAGCTGGTGGCGCGCCACGCCTTCGACGAGGACGAGCTGCAGGCCGTGTTCGCACGCGCCCGCCGCGAGGACGGCGTGCTCACGGCGATGCGCACCCAGCCCGAAGTGATGGCCCTTTCCTGGCAGGCCTACCGCGCGAACTTCGTCAACGAGCGGCTGGTAAGGAAAGGTACGGCGTTCTGGCACGATCACCGTCGCGCGCTGGCGCGCGCGCGTGCCACCTACGGCGTGCCCGAGGAGATCGTCGTCGCCATCATCGGCGTGGAGACCTTCTACGGCCGCAACACCGGGCGCTGGCGCGTCCTCGACGCGCTCGCCACCCTCGCCTTCGACTACCCGCCGCGCGCCACCTACTTCCGCGGCGAGCTGGAGAACTTTCTCCTCTTCGCGCGCGAGCTCGGCGTGGACGTCCTCGACGTCAAGGGCTCCTACGCCGGCGCGATCGGCATCCCGCAGTTCATGCCGACCAGCTACCTGCGCTACGCCGTGGACTTCGACGGCGACGGCGCCGCCGACCTGCGCGGCAACGCCGCCGACGCCATCGGCAGCGTCGCCAACTTCCTCAAGCAGCATGGCTGGCGCCCGGGCGAGCCGGTGCAGCGCGCGGTGCGCGTCAAGGGCGAGGGCTTTCGCGACTATGCCGACGGCAACCCGCTGCCGCGCCACACGCTCGAGGAGCTCAAGCAGGCCGGTGTCGCCCCGCGCGGCGCGCCGCTGCCCTCGGGCGCGCGCGCCTCTCTGCTGGAGCTCAATACGCCGGAGCGCCCGGCCGAGTACCGCCTGGGCCTGCAGAATCTCTACGTGCTGACGCGCTACAACCGCAGCCTGTTCTACGCGCTCACGGTCGCGGATCTCGCCGACGCGCTGCGCGTCGCGCGGGCGCGCGCCGCCGCGAAATAGCCCTCGTCCGGCGCGACCCTCAGCCCGGGCGCGCGCCCGGCAGGTAGCGCATCGGATCGACGGGCTTGCCGTCCTTGCGGATCTCGAAATGCAGCTTGGGCCGGTCGGCGTCGGTATCGCCGAGCTCGGCGATGCGCTGGCCGCGCGCGACGCTCTGGCCTTCCTTGACCAGGATGTTCCTGTTGTGCGCGTACACGCTGCTGAAGCCGTTCTCGTGGCGGATGACGATCAGCTTGCCGAAGCCGCGGATCCCCGTCCCCGTGTAGAGCACCTGGCCCGCGGCCGCCGCGACCACCGGATCGCCCGCCTTGCCGCCGATGTCCAGGCCCTTGTTGCTCGGCTCCGAGAACCCGGACAGCAGCGTGCCTTTCGCCGGCCAGGTGAAATCCAGCCCTGCGGCCGCCGGATCCCGATCGATCGCCGCGGTCTTCGCCGGCTCCGGCTTCGCCGCCGCAGCCGCGCCCGCCGTGCCGCCTGCCGCAGCCGCCGCGCCTGCGC
>DASWBP010000165.1:0-2279 GCA_036390555.1 Burkholderiales bacterium
GCTGTTCGAGGAGTTTTCGCTCTACGAGGGCTCTGGCGGCGCGGGCGAGCAGCGCGGCGGCTTCGGCGTCAACTACACGATCCGCATGCGCCGCGGCCCGGCGCGCGCCTCGATGGTGATGGATCACGGGCGCACCGGCCCGCTCGGCGCGCTGGGCGGCAGCGAGGGCGGCGTCAACAAGGTTACCGTCGAGATGCGCGGCGCGACCTACAAGCCGCCGCACCTTTCGAAGGACCAGGACATCCAGCTGCAGCCGGGCGACTGCATCCGCGTCTCGACCCCGGGGGGCGGCGGCTACGGCGATCCGCGGCGGCGCGACCCGGCGAAGGTGGCGCGCGATGTCGCACGCGGCTACTACAGCCGCGAGGAAGCCGAGCGGCTCTTCGGCGTGCGCTTCCGGGCCGACGGCAGCGCTTACCGCTGACTGCGCAGCAGGCTGCGTGCCGGCGTCGCGACGCTGCGCGACCGCAGCGTCCGCCCGCCCACCCGCACTAGCTCTGCGCGATCGTCTTCTTGGCGAAGCGCAGATCCGCCCAGGCCTTCGCCTTGTCCGGAAGATTGCGCAGCAGGTAGGCGGGGTGATAAGTGACGATGAGCGGCACGCCGTGATACTGGTGCACGGTGCCACGCAGGCTGCCGATGGTGGCGTCGGTGTTGAGCAGCGCCTGCACCGCGAAGCGGCCCATGGCGAGGATCAGCTTCGGGCGGATCAGCTCGAGCTGGCGCACGAGGAACGGCGAGCATTTCGCGACCTCGTCGGGCTCCGGGTTGCGGTTGCCCGGCGGCCGGCACTTGAGCACGTTGGCGATGTAGACGCCCTTGCCGCGCTCGAGGCCGATCGCCGCCAGCATGTTGTCGAGGAGCTTGCCCGCCTGGCCCACGAAGGGCTCGCCGAGCCGGTCTTCTTCCGCGCCCGGCGCCTCGCCCACCAGCAGCCAGCGCGCCTGCTCGTCGCCCACGCCGAACACGGTCTGCGTGCAGCCGGCGCGCAATCCGCACGCGGTGCAATCCTTCACCGCGGCCTGGAGCTCGGGCCACTGCATGCGCGCGATGCGCTCTTCGCGCGAACCCGCTGCCGGGAGGGGAGCGCGCGCCTCCGCCGTCCTGCCCTGCGGCGTCCGGGCGCTCACGTTGTCGATCTCGCTCACGGCCTGCGCGGCTTGCGCCGCCTCGGCCTGCGCCGTCTCGCGCAGCTTCCAGACGGGGGCAAGCCCCATCTCCACGAGAATCTCGGACCTGCGGCTCACAGCGGGGAGCTCAACACCAGCGCGTCCTCGCGCCCGCTCGTCGCCGGGTAGTAGCCGCGCCGCACGGCGATGCGCTTGAAGCCGAAGCGCCCGTAGAGCGCCTGCCCCGCCTGGTTGCTCGGCCGCACCTCGAGGTACATGTGGCGCGCGCCCAGCTCGCGCGCCAGGCGCATCGCCTCGCGCAGCAGCGCCGCGCCGTGGCCGCGCCGCTGTACCGTCGCCGCAATGGACAGGTTGAGCAGGTGCGCTTCGCCCGCGGCCGCGAGCACCACGAAGTAGCCGATCAGCTCGCCGCCACGCCGCCAGGTGCGACAGCAGTAGCCCGCGCGCAGCGAATCGGTGAAATTGCCGCGCGTCCAGGGATGCGTGTAGATGGCGTTCTCGATGGCGAGCACGGCGTCGAGATCCGCCTCGGTCATCGCCGCGAGTTGCGGCTCGTCCTTGAGGACTGCGCTCATCGGTGCCTGCGCTCCTCCGTGGTCAGCGCGACCTTGTCGCGCAGGTAGCGCGGCGCCGCCAGCGCCGCATCCACGCCCTCACCCGCGGCCAGGCGCGGCGCCGCGAGCCGCGCCACCGCCGCCGCGCCCGGGTGCACCTCGGGATACACGGCATCCAGCCACGGCAGCGCACGTCCCGCGAAACCGCTGCCGCAGCCGACCCATCCGGTTCCCGCTGGCCGCGGCGCTGCATCCAGCGGCACGCACTGCGGCTCGACGATTTCGTGCCACCGGCCATCGCGCCGCTCGAGCGCCGAATAATATACCTCGCCCATGCGCGCATCGAGGCAGGCGACGACGCGCGGCGCGCCGCATTCCTCGGCGAGCGCTTCCAGCGTGGGGATGCCGATCACGGGCAGGTTGCGCGCGTAGGCGAGGCCTTGTGCGATGCCGCAGGCGATGCGCAGCCCCGTAAAGGCGCCGGGGCCGGCGCCAAACGCCACCGCCTGCAAGTCCGCCATCACGAGGTGCGCCTGTGCGAGCAGGCGCTCGAGCATCGGCAACGCGAGCTCGGCGTGCCGCTGCCCCGCGCGCT
>DASWBP010000166.1:0-8750 GCA_036390555.1 Burkholderiales bacterium
CCGACCACAACGTGCGCGAGACGCTCGGCATCTGCGACCGCGCCTACATCATGAGCGAAGGCGCGGTGCTCGCCTCCGGCCACCCGGAGGAGATCGTCTATAATGACAGCGTGCGCCGGGTGTACCTCGGCGAGCACTTCCGCATGTGACGCGATCACCCCGGCCGAGCGCGGCCGGCCGTTTCCCCCGCCCATGAAGCCCACCCTGCAGTTCCGGCTCTCGCAGCACCTGACGCTGACGCCGCAGCTGCAGCAATCCATCCGCCTGCTGCAGCTCTCGACCGTGGAGCTCAACCAGGAGATCGAGCGCATGCTGATGGAGAACCCGATCCTCGAGCGCGAGGACGCCGAGTCCGAGGGCGCGTTCGCCCCGCCGCGCGAGACGGGCGCGCAAAGCGCGGCCGCCGACGCGGCGGCGGAGGCAGGGCCGGAGGCAGGAGCGGGGGAGGGCGCGGAGCGCGCGGCCGACTGGCAGCTCGAGTTCGCCGCGCCCGCGCGCGGCGCCGAGGATGACGACGAGGGCGACCGCGCCTTCGGCGCCGCGGGCACGCCCACCCTGCGCGAGCACCTCAACGAGCAGCTGGCGCTCGTCAACATCGGCGAGCGCGACCGTGCGCTCGTGGCGCTGCTCATCGACGTCCTCGACGACGACGGCTACCTCACGCAACCGCTCGAGGAGATCGCAGCGCTCATCGAGCCCGAGGCGGCGGTCGAGCCCGAGGAGCTCGCCATCGCGCTGCGCCATCTGCAGAACCTGGAGCCCGCCGGGGTCGGCGCGCGCTCGCCCGCCGAATGCCTGCTGCTGCAGCTGCGCGCCCACCGGGACCACCCGGCCTGCGAGATCGCCACCGAAATCACCGCCAAGCATCTGCAGCTGCTCGCGGCGCGCGACTATGCGCGGCTGAAGAGCCTGACGGGCGCCGGCGAGGAGCAGCTGCGCGCGGCGCAGAAGCTGATCCAGAGCCTCAACCCGCGTCCCGGCGCCGCGTTCGCCAACGTCGAGACGCGCTACATGATCCCCGACGTGATCGTGCGCAAGGTGAAGAACGTCTGGCGCGCGAGCCTCAACCCGGAGGCGATGCCGCGCCTGCGCATCAACCGGCTGTACGCCGATCTGGCCGGCAGCGCGCGCAATGGCGGCAACGCGCTCGCCTCGCAGCTGCAGGAAGCGCGCTGGATGATCAAGAACGTGCAGCAGCGCTTCGACACCATCCTGCGCGTGTCGCAGGCGATCGTCGACCGCCAGCGCCACTTCTTCGAGCACGGCGAGGTGGCGATGCGGCCGATGGTGCTGCGCGAGATCGCCGAGACGCTCGGCCTGCACGAAAGCACCATCTCGCGCGTCACCACGCAGAAGTTCATGGCCACGCCGCGCGGCACCTTCGAGCTGAAGTACTTCTTCGGCAGCCACGTCGCCACCGACAGCGGCGGCGCCGCGTCCTCCACGGCGATCCGCGCGCTCATCAAGCAGCTGGTGGCCGCAGAGGACACGCACGCACCGCTCTCGGATGCGCGCATCGCGCAGATCCTCGGCGAGCAGGGCATCGTCGTCGCGCGCCGCACCATCGCCAAGTACCGGGAATCCCTGCAGATCCCGCCGGTCAACCAGAGAAAGAGCCTGTGAAGCCATCGTCCATGAAGCGGAGAAACGCCAGATGAACCTGAACGTCAGCGGCCACCACGTCGAGGTCACCCCCGCCCTGCGCGGCTACCTGCAGGACAAGCTCGGGCGCGTGACGCGCCACTTCGACCACGTCATCGACGCGCACGTGATCCTGTCGGTGGCCAAGCTCCGGCAGAAGGCGGAGGTCACCTTGCACGTGCGCGGCAAGGACATCCATTGCGCCTGCGAGGACGCCGACCTCTACGCCGCCATCGACCTGCTGGTGGACAAGCTCGACCGCCAGGTGCTCAAGTACAAAGGTAAGCGGGAGTCCTCGCGCCAGGGCGCAGGCAAGTCCTGAGCGGCGACGGGCGGCGACGGAGCCCTTTGGGCTATAATTCGCGCCCTCCCACCCGCGCCTAGCGGCGCCGGACGATGAGCCTCGTCGCGAAGCTCCTGCCCCCCGCCAATGTCCTGCTCGACCTCCCGGTGTCGAGCAAGAAGCGCCTGTTCGAGCAGGTGGGGCTGCTCTTCGAGAACAACCACGGCATCGCCAGGAGCCTCGTCTTCGACAGCCTGTTTGCGCGCGAGCGCCTGGGCTCGACCGGGCTGGGCCAGGCGGTCGCCATCCCGCATGGCCGGATCAAGGGGCTGAAGGACGCGCTCGGCGCCTTCGTGCGCCTGGCGCAACCGGTGCCCTTCGATGCGCCCGACGGCAAGCCCGTGCAGCTGCTGTTCGTGCTGCTGGTGCCCGAGCAGGCCACCGAGAAGCACTTGCAGATCCTCTCCGAGCTCGCGCAGATGTTCAGCGACCGCGCGCTGCGCGAGGCGATGGCGAGCGCGCCGGATGCGGCCGCCCTGCACCAGCTGATCACCGCCTGGCAGCCCGATG
This sequence comes from Burkholderiales bacterium, assembly GCA_036390555.1. Lineage (GTDB taxonomy): Bacteria > Pseudomonadota > Gammaproteobacteria > Burkholderiales > SG8-39 > JAABQT01. The sequence continues at coordinate 2,495 of DASWBP010000166.1, forward strand.
CGGCAGGTCAACGTCACGCGGTTGCATGAGGACAACGGCGAAGCCCTAGCGCTCGCCTGGCTGGCGGGGCGCGACGGCAGCACCGTCCTGCGCCGCGAGGCCGAGACCTCGGCCGCGCTCGTCGGCCACCTCAACCTTACGCATCCCAACAGCATCCAGGTGATCGGCACCTACGAGGCGGCGGGCCTCCCCGCGCTCGTCGAGCGCCTGTTCGCGCCGCCGCCCGCCGCGCTCATCGTCGCCGACGGCGTCGCGGTCCCACAGGCGCTGCTGGAGGGCGCCGAGAAGAGCCGCACGCCGCTGTTCTCCACGCCGCTGCCTGCGGCGCGCGTCATCGAGAAGCTCGCACGCTACCTCGCCAAGGCGCTTGCCGAGCGCACCGAGCGCCACGGGGTCCTGATGGATGTGCTTGGCCTCGGCGTGCTGATCACCGGTGACTCCGGCGTCGGCAAGAGCGAGCTGGGCCTGGAGCTGATCAGCCGCGGGCACGGCCTGGTGGCCGACGACGTCGTCGAGATCTCGCGCCTCGCCGCCGACGCGCTGGAAGGCCGCTGCCCGGCGGTGCTCAAGGACTTCATCGAGGTGCGCGGCCTGGGGCTGCTGGACGTGCGCACCATCTTCGGCGAGACGGCGGTGCGGCCGAAGATGAAGCTGAAGCTCGTCGTGCACCTGGAGAAGCCCGCGCCGACGGGCGCGGGCACGCCGAGCGAGCGGCTGCCGCTCGCCGAGCAGTCCGAGGACATCCTCGGGGTCACCGTGCGCAAGGTGGTGATCCCGGTGGCCGCGGGCCGCAACCTCGCCGTGCTGGTGGAGGCGGCGGTGCGCAACTACATCCTGCAGCTGCGCGGCATCCAGTCGAGCGAGGAGTTCATGGCGCGGCAGAAGCGCGCCATGCAAGCAGGCGATTGAATACCAATTCAACCAAGGGGGGCGACAAGATGCTCAAGACGATCGTGTTCGCAGCAGCAGCGGCGCTGGCGATGGGCGCGGCGCTGGCGCAGGACAAGCAGCCCACGCCGCAGCAGCAGCGCATGACCCAGTGCAACCAGGAAGCCAAGGGCATGAAGGGCGATGCTCGCGAGAAGTTCATGAGCGAATGCCTCGCCGGCAAGACCGGCAAGGCGAAGGGCCAGACGGCGCAGCAGCAGCGCATGACCCAGTGCAACCAGGAAGCCAAGGGCATGGCGGGCGATGCGCGCCAGAAATTCATGAGCGAGTGCCTCTCGGGCAAGCCCGGCAAGGCGAAGGGGCAGACGGCGCAGCAGCAGAAGATGACCGACTGCAACAAGCAGGCCGCGGCCAAGGGCCTGAAGGGCGACGCGCGCCAGAAGTTCATGAGCGACTGCCTCAAGGGCTAGCGCAGCACCTTCATGCGCACCTGGCTCGCGGGCTAGCGCGCCGTTGCAGCTCATTCTCGTCAGCGGGCTCTCGGGCGCCGGCAAGAGCATCGCGCTCGACGTGCTGGAGGACGGCGGCTATTACTGCGTCGACAACCTTCCGGCGACACTGCTCGAGGACGTGGTCGGCTTTCTTGCGGAGGCGGGACACGAGCGCGCCGCGGTGAGCGTGGACGCAAGGAGCGCCGCGCTCGCCGCCCTGCCGCAGAGCGTCGCGCGCCTCAAAGCGCGCGGTACGGATTGCCGCGTGCTGTTCCTCGAAGCGAATCCGCAGTCCCTGATGCGGCGCTTCTCCGAGACGCGCAGGCGCCACCCGCTCACCGTGGTCGGACTCACGCTGGCCGAGGCGATCGAGAGCGAGCGCAAGCTGCTCGGCGGGTTCGCGGAGCTCGGCCACCGCATCGACACCAGCGAGCTGCAGCCCAAGGTGCTGCGCAACTGGATCCGCGATCTGCTCGGCCTCTCCGGCGGCTCGCTCACGCTGCTCTTCGAGTCGTTCGGCTACCGCGACGGCATCCCGCTCGACGCGGACTGGGTGATCGACGCGCGCATGCTCCCCAATCCGCACTACGAGCCGTCCTTGCGGCCGCTCACCGGCCGCGACGCGGCCGTGGTCGAATTCCTCGAGGGGCAGGAGCCGGTGCAGCGGCTGTGCGAGGACGTGCGCGCGTTCCTCGCCCGCTGGCTGCCCGAGGTGGTTAAGGACAACCGCAGCTACCTCACCGTGGCGATCGGTTGCACGGGCGGGCGCCACCGCTCCGTCTATCTCGCGGAGAAGCTCGCCGCCGCCTTCGGCGGCGACTGGCGCGTGCTGGTGCGCCACCGCGGCCTGGCGAAAGAGTGAGCGCGGCCGCCGAGCTGCCGCTCTTTCCGCTGCAGACGGTCCTGTTCCCGGGCGGGCGGCTGCCGCTGCGCATCTTCGAGCAGCGCTACCTGGGCATGGCGAAGGCCTGTCTGCGCGACGGCACGGCCTTCGGCGTGTGCCTGATCCGCGAGGGGCGCGAGGTCGGCGAGGCGGCGCTGCCCGAAGAGGTCGGCTGCACGGCGCGCCTCGTCGAATGGGACATGCCGCAACTGGGCCTCTTGCAGGTGGTGGCGCTCGGCGAGCGGCGCTTCCGCATCCTCGCCCGCCGCGTGCAGCCCGACGGCCTCGCGCTCGCCGAGATCGAGCTGCTCGAGGACGCGCGCGACGCGCCCATCGACGCGCAGGGCGACCTTTGCGCCCGCGTGCTGCGCCGGATCGTGGAAGCCGCCCCGCCGGGGCTCGTGGAGGCACCGGCGCGCTTTGATTCCGCCGACTGGGTGAGCGCGCGCCTCGCGGAGCTCCTGCCGCTGTCGCTTGCCTCCAAGCAGCGGCTGCTCGAGATGGACGAGGCGCACGACCGGCTCGAAGTCCTTCGCCGCCTGATCAGCGCTACCGGGCAGTAGCCGTGCTGCGCCGGCGTGGCGCTCAGGCTTTCGCCAGGCCCTGCAGCACCTTGCGCACCGGCACGGGCACCGCGGCGTGCGGCGCATCGGCCGTGTCGAGCCACATGCGCCCCGCGGATTCGGCGCGCGGCGAGCGCCGCTCGACCGCGCACAGCAGCGGCTGGGCGCACAGCGTGAAATGCGTGAAGCCGTGCTCGAGCGGTGCGAGCGCCTGAGCGCCGGCAATCTCGCAGCCGAGCACGCGCTGGCAGTGCGCTGCAGCGTCGGCGCCGTCAAGCTCCGGGAAGGTCCATAGCCCGCCCCACAGGCCCTGGGGCGCGCGGCGCTCAAGCAGCACCTGCGCGCCCGACACAAGCACGAGCCACGTCGCATTCTTCCGCGGCTGCGCGCGGCGCGGGCGCCGCGCGGGCAGCTCGGCGACGCGTCCCTCGCGCCGCGCCACGCAGCCACGCGCGACCGGGCAGCGCTCGCAGGCCGGCGTCGCGCGCACGCAGACGGTCGCGCCGAGATCCATCAGGCCCTGCGTGTAGGCGCGGATGCCGCGCTGCGGCAACTGCCGCTCCGCCAGGTCCCAGAGCTGGCTTTCGTTCGCCACGCCGAAGCAGCGCGCCAGCACGCGCTTTGCATTGCCGTCGAGGATCGCGGCGCGGCGCCCGAAAGCAAACACCGCAATCGCCGCTGCGGTGGATCGTCCGACGCCGGGCAGTGCGCGGATCGCCTCCAGCGTGCGCGGAAATGCCCCCTGGTTCGAGATGGCCTTTGCCGCCGCATGCAGGTTCCGGCCGCGCGCGTAATAGCCCAGGCCGCTCCAGAGCCGCAGGACCTCGTCCTGCGACGCGGCGGCAAGCGCCGCAACGTCGGGGAAGCGCGCAAGGAATCTCTCGTAATAGGGGATCACCGCCGCGACTTGCGTCTGCTGCAGCATCACTTCCGCGAGCCAGATGCGATAGGGGTCGCGCGTGCCCTGCCAGGGCAGGCCGTGGCGGCCGTGCCGCCGCTGCCAGGCGACGAGCCGGGGAGCAAAATCCCGCATGCGGCATTGTATGATTGCCGCGACCGCGCATTTGCCCTCCCATGCTCGCCTTCATCCTGCGCCGACTCGGCCAAGCAGTCCTCGTCATGCTGACGGTGGGCTTCATCGCCTTTGCGCTGTTCCGCTTCGTCGGCGACCCGGTGCTGTTCATGCTCGGGCAGGACGCCACGCCCGAGGACCGCGAGCGCGTGACCAGGCTCCTCGGCCTGGACCAGCCGTTCTACGTGCAGTACGCGAAGTTCGTAGGCCGTGCGGTGCAGGGCGAGTTCGGCCTGTCCCTGCGCCAGGTGCAGCCGGTCTCGAAGCTGCTGCTCGAACGGCTGCCCGCGACGCTCGAGCTCTCGCTCGTCGCCGCGACGCTGGCGCTCGTCGCCGGCGTCGGCATGGGCGTCTACACCGCGCTCCGGCGCAACTCGTGGCTGTCGCAGCTCCTGCTCGCGGTGTCGCTCATCGGCGTGTCGCTGCCCACCTTCCTCATCGGTATCCTGCTGATCCTCGTGTTCGCGGTGCTGCTCGGCTGGCTGCCCTCCTTCGGGCGCGGCGACGTGGTGCAGCTCGGCTGGTGGAGCACGGGGTTGCTCACCTGGAGCGGCCTCAAGGCGCTGATCCTGCCCTCCATCACGCTCGGCCTCTTCCAGATGACGCTGATCCAGCGCCTGGTGCGCTCCGAGATGCTGGAAGTGCTGCGCACCGACTACATCAAGTTCGCGCGCGCGCGCGGCTTGAGCGACCGCGCCGTGCATTTCGGGCATGCGCTGAAGAACACGCTGGTGCCGGTGATCACCATCACCGGGCTGCAATTGGGCGCCATCATCGCCTTCGCCATCATCACCGAGACCGTGTTCCAGTGGCCGGGCATGGGCCTGCTGTTCATCCAGTCGGTGGGCTTCGCCGACGTGCCGGTGATGGCCGCCTACCTGTGCCTGATCGCGCTCTTTTTCGTCGTCATCAATCTCGTGGTCGACCTGCTGTACTACGCGGTCGATCCCCGCCTGCGGATCGAGCGCGCGGCCATGGCGCATTGAAGGGAATCCCATGAAGAACGATCCTCTCGAGATGCTGCGGCTGTTCCACGCCGAGCTGGTGCACATCCGCCGCGACATCCACGCCCATCCCGAGCTCGGTTTCGAGGAGACGCGCACCTCGCAACTCGTCGCCGAGAAGCTCAAGGAGTACGGCGTCGAGGTGCACCGGGGGCTTGCCAAGACCGGGGTGGTCGGCGTGATCAAGGGGAAGAAGCACTCGAGCGGCCGCGCCATCGGTTTGCGCGCCGACATGGATTGCCTGCCGATGCACGAGACGGGCGAAGTGCCGCACAAGTCGAAAACGCCCGGGCGCATGCACGCCTGCGGCCACGACGGCCACACCACGATGCTGCTCGGTGCCGCGCGCTACCTCGCGCAGACGCGCAACTTCGACGGCACCGTGAACCTCATCTTCCAGCCGGCGGAGGAAGGCGGCGCAGGCGGCCAGGTGATGGTGCAGGAAGGGCTGTTCGAGCGCTTCCCCTGCAACGAGGTGTATGCGTTGCACAACTGGCCCGGGCTGCCGCCGGGCAAGATGGCAGTGCGCGCCGGCCCGGTGATGGCGGCCACCGACGAGATCCGCATCACCATCAAGGGCAAGGGCGGCCACGGCGCGATGCCGCACCTCACCGCCGACCCTGTGGTGGCGGCGGCGCAGGTGATCAGCTCGCTGCAGACCATCGCCAGCCGCAACGTCAGCCCGCTCGACTCGGTGGTGGTGAGCGTGTGCTCGATGCAGACCAGCCAGCTGGGCGCCTTCAACGTGATCCCGGGGCACGTGCTGCTGATCGGCACGGTGCGCACCTTCCGGCCCGAGACGCGCGAGCTCGCCGAGCGCCGCGTGCGCGAGATCGTCACCGGCGTGTCGCAGGGACTGGGCGCAGCCGCCGAGATCGAGTACAGGCGCGGCTACCCCGCGACCATCAACAGCGAGAAGGAGTCCGCGTTCGCGGCGCGCGTCGGCGAAAAGGTGTTCGGCAAGGGCAACGTCGTCACCGACGGCGAGCCGACGATGGGCGGCGAGGACTTCTCCTTCATGCTGCAGGCGCGCCCCGGCGCCTACGTGTTCCTCGGCCAGGGCGGGGGCCTGGGCGGCTGCTTCCTGCACAACCCCGGCTACGATTTCAACGACGAGGTGATTCCGCTCGGCGCCGGCTACCTGGCCGCGCTTGCCGAGGAATCGCTGCCACTCAAGTAACCACGAAGAAAACCGGAGACACGACGATGAAGCTCAAGACCTTGCTCGCCGCGGCGCTCATTGCGGCCTGCGCCACGGCGCAGGCCGTGACGCTCAAATGGGGCGCGCAGAACGACATCCTGACGCTCGACCCGCACTCGCAGAACCACGCCACCACCAACGGCATCATGCAGCA
>DASWBP010000167.1:0-6101 GCA_036390555.1 Burkholderiales bacterium
AGCTCGGCGCCCTTCTTCACGAACTCCACTGACTTCTCCTTCATGCCGCTCTCGACGTAGTCGCGCACGTCCTGCGTGATCTTCATCGAGCAGAAGTGCGGGCCGCACATCGAGCAGAAGTGCGCCACCTTCATCGAGTCCTTCGGCAGCGTCTCGTCATGGAAGTCCTTGGCCGTATCCGGGTCGAGCCCGAGGTTGAACTGGTCCTCCCAGCGGAACTCGAACCTCGCCTTGGAGATCGCGTTGTCGCGGATCTGCGCGCCCGGATGGCCCTTGGCGAGGTCGGCGGCGTGCGCGGCGATCTTGTAGGCCATGATGCCGTCCTTCACGTCCTTCTTGTTCGGCAGCCCGAGGTGCTCCTTGGGCGTGACGTAGCACAGCATCGCCGTGCCGTACCAGCCGATCTGCGCGGCGCCGATTGCCGAGGTGATGTGGTCGTAGCCCGGCGCGATGTCGGTGGTGAGCGGCCCGAGCGTGTAGAAGGGCGCCTCGTCGCACTGCGCGAGCTGGATGTCCATGTTCTCCTTGATGAGCTGCATGGGCACGTGCCCCGGGCCTTCGATCATCACCTGCACGTCGTGCTTCCAGGCGATTCGCGTGAGCTCGCCGAGGGTGCGCAGCTCGGACAATTGCGCCTCGTCGTTGGCGTCGTAGCCCGAGCCGGGCCGCAGGCCGTCGCCGAGCGAGAAGGCGACGTCGTACGCCTTCATGATTTCGCAGATCTCCTCGAAATGCGTGTAAAGGAAGCTCTCCTCGTGATGCGCGAGGCACCACTTCGCCATGATCGAGCCGCCGCGCGAGACGATGCCGGTCATGCGCTTCGCGGTGAGCGGCACGTAGCGCAAGAGCACGCCGGCGTGGATGGTGAAGTAGTCCACGCCCTGCTCGGCCTGCTCGATGAGCGTATCCCGGTAGATCTCCCAGGTGAGCTCCTCGGCCTTGCCGTCCACCTTCTCCAGCGCCTGGTAGATCGGCACGGTGCCGATCGGCACGGGCGAGTTGCGGATGATCCACTCGCGGGTCTCGTGGATGTGCTTGCCGGTGGAAAGATCCATCACCGTGTCCGCGCCCCAGCGGATCGCCCAGGTCATCTTCTCCACCTCCTCGCCGATGCCCGAGGAGACGGCGGAGTTGCCGATGTTGGCGTTCACTTTCACCAGGAAGTTCCGCCCGATGATCATCGGCTCGGATTCCGGGTGGTTGATGTTGGCGGGAATGATGGCGCGGCCGCGCGCGACTTCATCGCGCACGAACTCGGGGGTGATGCGCGCCGGGATCGCGGCGCCAAAGCTCTCGCCCCGATGCTGCTTCATCAAGAGCTCGAGCATCTTCTCGCCCGTCTTGCCGCCGGCCTTGAGGCTCTCGACGTATTTCTCGCGCTGCAGGTTCTCGCGGATGGCGACGAACTCCATCTCCGGCGTGACGATGCCCCGCCTCGCGTAATGCATCTGCGAGACGTTCGCCCCGCGCCGCGCGCGGCGCGGCGCGCGCTTCAAATTGAAGCGCAGCTCGGCGAGGCGCGGATCGTTCAGGCGCTCGATGCCGTAGCGCGACGAAGGCCCGCCGAGCACCTCGGAGTCGGCGCGCTCCTCGATCCAGGGGCTGCGCAGCGGCGCAAGGCCCGAGCGGATATCGATGCGCGCGGCGGGATCCGTGTACGGGCCGGAGCAGTCGTAGACGTATAGCGGCGGGTTGGCTTCGCCGCCGAACATGGTCGGGGTGTCCGCCTGCCGGATCTCGCGCATCGGCACGCGCAGATCCGGGCGCGAGCCCTGCGCGTAGACCTTCGTCGAGTTGGGCAGCGGCTTCACCGCCGCGTCGTCGACGTGCGCGGTGGCGGCGAGGAACTTCGGATTGGCGTTCATGGCGCTTCCTTCGGCGGCATTACCCGCATCAGGTTCTAAGGGACTCTCTCACCCGACCCCGGACCCTCCGGGGCAGGACCCCTGCGTACCCAATAGTTTGCCCCGCTTGACCTTTTTGCAACGCCGCAATATATTACTGACTGTTCAGTCATTACTTCTCACTCTATGTCCACCCCTGCCAACACCAGAAGCGAGCCGCGCTGGACGCGCCGAAAGGAGGCGCGCCCCGAGGAAATCACCGCGGCGGCGCTCGAACTTTTCGTCGAGCGAGGCTTCGCCGCGACGCGGCTCGAGGATGTCGCGGCGCGCGCGGGCGTTTCCAAGGGGACGGTGTACCTCTATTTCGCCAACAAGGAAGAGCTCTTCAAGGCGGTCGTGCGCGAAGGGCTGGTCTCGCCGATCGCCGAGATGCAGGGCTTCGTCGAGCAGTTCCCCGGCGACAGCTTCGAGCTGCTGCGCACGCTGCTGCTGGGCTGGTGGGAGAGGGTCGGCGCGACGCGCATCTCGGGCATCCCGAAGCTGCTGCTCGGCGAGTCGGGCAACTTTCCCGAGCTGGTGCGCTTCTATCTCGCCGAGGTGGTCGAGCCGGGCCACGCGGTGCTTACCGCGATCGTGCGGCGCGGCATCGCGCGCGGCGAGTTCCGCGACATGGACCCGGACCACGCGGCGATGCTGATCGCGGCGCCGATGCTGCAGCTGATGATGTGGCGCAATGCCCTGGAGCCGCAGTCGAGCTTCAAGATCGATCCGCGGCGCTACCTCGAATCCCATCTGCAAGCGCTCGCGCGCGGCCTCGGCGCGCCGCGCCAGGCGGGCACGTGACCAGCCGCATGAAGTGGATCGTCGCCCTCGCCGTCATCGGCGCACTCGCCGCCGCGGGCTACGCGGGCGTGAAGCGCAAGCCCGCCGCGACCGCGCTGAGCGCGCCGGTGATCGTCGAATTCACGCAGCAGGACCTCTACATCGTGGAGCCGCGTACGCTCGAGCGCACGCTGCCGCTCACGGGCTCTCTCACGCCCTTCAACGAGGCGACCGTGAAGGCGAAGGTCGCCGGCGAGCTGGTGGCGGTGACGGTGCGCGAGGGCGAGCCGGTGAAGCAGGGCCAGGTGCTCGCGCGCATCGACCAGACCGAGGTGCAGGCGCGCGTCGCGGCGCGCAAGGCTGACGTCGGCGCAGCGCGCGCGCAGCTCGACTGGGCCGCGAAGAACCGCACCACGCAGAAGGCGCTGCTGGACAAGGGCTTCATCGCGCAAACGGCCTTCGACAACGTGCAAAGCAACTACGACGTCGCGGTCGCCAGGCTGCGCGCGGCGGAAGCCGAGCTGGTGGTGGCGCAGAAGTCGCTCGGCGATTCGGTGCTGGTGGCGCCGTTCGCCGGCATCGTCTCGCTGCGCCACGCGCAAGCCGGCGAGCGCGTGGCGCTCGACGGCAAGGTGGTGACGTTGGTCGATCTCTCGCGCCTGCAGCTGGAGGCCGCGGTGCCCGCCACCGAGATCGGCAAGCTGCGCCTCGGCCAGCCGGTCGCGTTCCGGGTGGACGGCTTCGGCGAGCAGCGCTTCGCCGGCCACATCGACCGCATAAATCCGGCGACCGTCGCGGGCTCGCGCTCCATCTACGTCTACGCGGTGATCGACAATCCGCAGGGCGTGCTGCGCGCGGGCCTGTTTGCCCAGGGCGCGGTGAGCCTGGAGCGCATCGAGGGCGCGCTGGTGGTGCCGGCGAGCGCCGTGCGCGAGGAGCTCGGCCGCAACATCGTCTATGCGCTGGTGGACGGCATCGTGCAGCGCAAGGCCGTGAAGATCGGTCCGGCGGACGCCGCCGACCGCGTGCAGGTGCTCGACGGCCTCGCACCGGGCGATCGCATCGTGCGCGCGAACCTCGGCACGCTGCGCGAAGGCACTGCCGCGCGCCTGGCCGGACCGCAGGCCGAAGCCTCGCGCTAAAGGCGGACCTCGCCCATGTGGTTCACGCGCGTCAGCATCGGCAACCCGGTCTTCGCCACGATGATGATGGCGGCGCTGCTGGTGCTGGGCGTCTTCTCCTACACGCGGCTGCCGGTGGAGCAGTTCCCGGACGTGAGCTTCCCGGTGGTGGTGGTCGACACCGAGTACCCGGGCGCCTCCCCTGAAAACGTCGAGGAGGAGGTGACGCGCAAGATCGAGGAGTCGGTCAACACCGTGAGCGGCATCAAGACGCTCTCCTCGCGCTCCTACGAGGGTCGCTCGATTGTGATCGTGGAATTCGACCTGACGGTGGAGCCCAAGCTCGCGGCGCAGGACGTGCGCGAGAAGGTGGCGCTGGTGCGCGCGACGTTCCGCGACGAAATCAAGGAGCCCAAGGTCAGCCGCTTCAACCCGGACGACTTCCCCATCGTCTCGGTGGCGGTCGTCTCCGGCTCGCAGGGCCTGCGCGAGCTCACCACGCTCGCCGACCAGGTGGTGAAGAAGCGCCTGGAGAACGTCGCGGGCGTCGGCCAGGCCACGCTGGTGGGCGGCGTCAAGCGCGAGATCAAGGTGTACCTGAACCTCGAGGCGCTGGAGGCGCAGAAGGTGGGCGCCGACCAGGTGATCCAGGCACTACGGACCGAGAACCAGGAGCTGCCGGCCGGCTCGATCACCAGCGCGAGCCAGGAGCGCATCGTGCAGATCAAGGCGCGGCTCAATGCGCCGCAGGACTTCCGCAACCTGATCGTCGCGCGCCGCGGCGGCAAGCCCGTGACGCTCGGTCAGGTGGCCGAGATCGAGGACGGCCAGCAGGAGGAGGAGAGCGTCGCGCTGATCAACGGCCAGCGCGCGCTGTCGATCGACGTGGTGAAGGCGCAGGGCGAGAACACCATCGCGGTGGTGGACGGCGTGCAGCGCGCGGTGCGCGAGATGCAGCCGCTGCTGCCCGCGGGCGTGAAGCTGGACATCGTGCGCGACGCCTCGGTCGGCATCCGCAACTCGGTGAAGGACGTGCGCGCCACCCTCATCGAGGGCGGCGCTCTCACCATCGCCATCGTGTTCCTGTTCCTCGCTTCCTGGCGGAGCACGGTGATCACCGGGCTGACGCTGCCGATCGCGCTGATCGGCAGCTTCCTTTTCATGTACGCGCTCGGCTTCACGCTCAACGTGCTCACGCTCATGGCGCTGTCGCTCTCGGTGGGCCTGCTGATCGACGACGCCATCGTGGTGCGCGAGAACATCGTGCGCCACGTGGCCATGGGCAAGGATCACCACACCGCCGCGCTGGAGGCCACGCAGGAGATCGGCCTCGCGGTGCTCGCCACCACCTTTTCGATCGTCGCCGTGTTCCTGCCGGTGGGCTTCATGGGCGGCATCGTCGGGCGCTTCTTCCACCAGTTCGGCCTGACAGTGGTCTCGGCGGTGCTGATCTCGATGTTCGTCTCGTTCACCCTCGACCCGATGCTCTCCTCCATCTGGCGCGATCCCGAGGCCGAGGGCCAGTTCGGCAAGGGGCCGCTCGGACGGCTGCTGGCCTGGTTCCATCGCCTGATGGAGCGCCTCTCGGCGCTCTACGAGCGGGTGCTCGGCTGGAGCCTCGCGCACAGGAAGACCGTGCTGGCGATCGCCTTGGCGAGTTTCTTCGCCGCCTTCCCGCTGATGAAGTTCCTCGGCTCGGAGTTCGTGCCGGAGCCCGACCTCTCGGAGCTGCAGGTGCAGTTCAAGACCCCGGTAGGCTCCTCGCTCGCGCTCACGCAATCGAAGGCCGAGCAGGCGGAAGCCGCGCTGCGCGAATTTCCCGAGGTCAAGTACACCTACGCCACGGTCAACACCGGCACAGTACTCGGCAAGCATCGCGTCAACATCTTCGTGCAGCTCGTGCCGAGGAAGGAACGCCGCCGCTCGCAGAACGAGCTCACGCGCCCGATGCGCGAGCGCCTGGCGCGCATCGCGGGCATCGAGCTCACGCAGATCGGCGCGTACACGTCGGTGTCCAGCGGCAAGCCGCTGCAGGTGTCGATCCTCGGGCAGGACCGCGCGGTGCTGTCGAGCATCGCCCGGCAGGTCACGGCAGCGATGCGCGAATTGCGCGGCGCGGTGGACGTCGAGTCGAGCGACGAGGCCGCCAAGCCCCAGTTCTCCGTGGTGCTCAAGCGCGAGCTGGCAAGCGACCTGGGCATCGGTGTGGGGCAGCTCGCGGCGACGTTGCGGCCGCTGCTCGCCGGGCAGGCGATCGGCAACTGGCGCGCGCCGGACGACCAGTACTACGACGTGCAGGTGCGCCTGGCGCGCT
>DASWBP010000168.1:0-4004 GCA_036390555.1 Burkholderiales bacterium
CCACTGCGAGAAGTTTCTTGTTCATGCAAGAGTCTCCCGTTGATTGAACACCGGGCATCCTAGGAATGCCCGACCAACCTCTCCCTAGAGGTGAGAAGCTAGGTGAGATTCTGCCCATGGCCGTCTCGCGCCAGCAACGCAGAGGGGTTATTTATCTCATGTTGCACAGCAAATCGTTGCGAAGACGCAACACGGCGTTATCATCATGATTCTTAAAGAGTTAAGCGCTCCCGAAGAGCGAAATTAGTGCCTTTCCGGGGTCAGCAGCCCGCATGAACGCTTCCCCGACCAGGTAGACCCCCACCCCGGCGGCTCGCATGCGCCCCACATCCGCAGGCGCGAGGATTCCGCTTTCCGCGATGACCAGCCGCTCAGCCGGCATCCGCGGCAGGAGATCGAGCGTCGTTTCGAGCCGGGTCTCGAAGGTGCGCAGGTCGCGGTTGTTGATGCCCACGAGCGGCGTGGCGAGCGTGAGCGCCGCGTCGAGCTCGGCGGCATCGTGCACTTCGACCAGCACCGCCATGCCGAGCTCGCGCGCGATGCGCTCCAACCCGCGCATGTCGCCCGAGGCGAGCGCGGCGGCGATCAGCAGGATGCAATCGGCGCCCATTGCGCGCGCCTCGTACACCTGGTAGGGCTCGACGACAAAGTCCTTGCGCAGCACCGGGAGCGCGCACGCCGCGCGCGCCTCGGCGAGGTGCTCCGGCGCGCCGCGGAAGTACTCGCGATCCGTGAGCACCGAGAGGCACGCGGCGCCCGCGGCGGCGTAGCTGCGTGCGATCGCGGCCGGCTCGAACGGCTCGCGCAGCAGGCCTTTCGACGGGCTCGCGCGCTTGATCTCGGCGATCACGGCCGGCCGGCCGGCCGCGAGCTTCGCACGCAGCGCAGCGACGAAGTCCCTCGGCGCCGCTTGCGCCCGCGCGCGGCGCTCCATCTCCGCGAGCGGCACGCTCGAGCGCGCGGCCTCGAGCTCGGCGCGCTTGGTGGCGAGGATGCGGCGCAGGATGTCGGACACGCGCGGCCCTCAGGCCTTCGCCTTGAAGCGCTGCGTGAGGGCGACGAACTCGTCGAGCTTCTTCCTCGCCTCGCCCTTGGCGATGACGCGCCGCGCGTGGTCGATGCCCGCCTGCAGCGAGTCGGCGACGCCCGCCACGTAGATCGCCGCCCCGGCATTGAGCAGCACGATGTTGAGCGCCGGGCCGGGCTGGTTCTCCAGCACCGCGAGGATCATCTGCCGCGACTCTTCGACCGTGTTCACCTGGATGGCGCGCCGGTCGTAGAGCTCGATGCCGAACTGCTGCGGGTGGATCGTGTACTCGCTGATCTCGCCGTTCCTCAGCTCGCCGACCATGGTCTCGCCCGAGATCGAGATCTCGTCCAGGCCCTCCAGCCCGTAGACGATCATCACGTGCTTCGAGCCCAGGCGCTGCAGCACGCGCACCTGGATGCCCACGAGGTCGGGGTGGAACACGCCCATCACCTGGTTGGGCGCGCTCGCCGGGTTGGTGAGCGGCCCGAGGATGTTGAAGATCGTGCGTACGCCCAGCTCCTTGCGCACCGGCGCCGCATACTTCATCGCCGCGTGATGCGCGGGCGCGAACATGAAGCCGATGCCGAGCTTGTCGATGGCTTCGCCTGTCTGCTCGGGCGCGAGCGCGATGTGCGCGCCGAGCGACTCGAGCACCTCGGCGCTGCCCGAGGAGGAGGACACCGAGCGCCCCATGTGCTTGGCCACGCGCGCCCCGGCCGCGGCGGCGACGAATGCCGCGGCGGTGGAGACGTTGAAGGTGTGCGCGGCGTCGCCCCCCGTGCCGCAGGTGTCCACCAGGCGGCTCGTGTCGGCGACCCTCACCGGCGTGGCGAATTCGCGCATCACCTGCGCCGCGGCCGCGATCTCGCCGATGGTCTCCTTCTTCACGCGCAGCCCGATGATGAAGCCGCCGATCTGCGCGGGCGTGAGCTCGCCGCGCATGATCTGCCGCATGATGTGCAGCATCTCGTCGTGGAATACCTCGCGATGCTCCACCGTCCTCTGGATCGCCTCGGCGACCGTGATCTGCTTCATGGCCTTCCCCCTTTCAGGAAATTCTCCAGCATCTTGTGGCCGTGCTCGGTGAGCAGGGCCTCCGGATGGAACTGCACGCCTTCGACGGCGAGCGCGCGGTGGCGCAGGCCCATGATCTCGCCGTCCTCGGACTGCGCGCTCTGCTCGAGCGCCGCCGGCAGCGTGGCGCGCTCCACCGCGAGCGAGTGGTAGCGCGTGGCGGTGAAGTCCTGCGGCACCCCCTCGAACACGCCGCGCCCATCGTGATGGATGCGCGACACCTTGCCGTGCATCACCTGCCCCGCGCGCACCACCTTGCCGCCGAAGGCCTGGCCGATCGCCTGGTGGCCGAGGCACACGCCGAGGATTGGCACCTTGCCCGCCAGCCGCCGGATGAGCTCCAGCGAGATGCCCGCCTCGTTCGGCGTGCAGGGCCCCGGCGAGATGACGATGCGCTCGGGCCGCATGCGCGACACCTCCTCCACCGTCGCCTCGTCGTTGCGCACCACTTTCACCGCCGCGCCCAGCTCGCCCAGGTACTGCACCAGGTTGTAGGTGAAGGAATCGTAGTTGTCGAGCACGAGGATCATGGCGCCTCCGCGGCGGCGAGCTCCGCCGCCCTGAGGATGGCGCGCGCCTTGTGGCGCGTCTCCTGCCACTCGGACTGCGGGTCGGAGTCGGCCACCACGCCCGCCGCGGCCTGCACGTGCAGCTTGCCGTCCTTCACCACCGCCGTGCGAATGGCGATGGCCACGTCCATGTCGCCGTTGAAGCCGAGGTAGCCCACCGCGCCGCTGTAGACGCCGCGCTTCACCGGCTCCAGCTCGTCGATGATCTGCATGGCGCGCACCTTGGGCGCGCCGGTGACGGTGCCGGCGGGAAAGCTCGCCTTGAACACGTCGAGCGCGTCCACCCCCGGGGCGCAGCGTCCCTCGACGTTCGAGACAATGTGCATGACGTGCGAGTAGCGCTCGACCACCATCTTTTCGGTCACCTGCACGCTGCCGACCGCAGCCACGCGGCCGACGTCGTTGCGCCCCAGGTCGATCAGCATCACGTGCTCGGCGCGCTCCTTGGGGTCGGCGAGCAGTTCCTCGGCGATGCGCGCGTCCTCCTGCGGGCTCGCGCCGCGCGGGCGCGTGCCCGCGATCGGGCGCAAGGTGATCTTGTCGCCCGCGACGCGCACCATGATCTCCGGCGAGGCGCCGACCACGTGGTGGTCGCCGAAGTCGAAGTAGAACATGTAGGGGGAGGGGTTGAGGCTGCGCAGCGCGCGGTACAGGGTGACCGGCGGCGCCCTGAACTCGCGGCTGGTGCGCTGCGACACCTGCACCTGCATGCAATCGCCGGCGAAGACATACTCCTTCGCCCGGCGCACGGCGGCGAGAAAATCGCCTTCCGTGAAGCTGCAGGAAAGGGCCGCGGGCGGCGACTCCTCGCGCGGTTGCGACAGCACGAGGCCCTGCGGCAGCGGCGTGGCCAGTCGCAAGCGCAGGCGCTCGAGCCTCTCGCGGGCCGCGCGCAGCGCCTCCGGCTGGCGCGGGTCGGCGTACACCACGAGGTGGAGTTTCCCCAGCACGTTGTCCACCACGGCGAGCTCGTCCGAGACGAGCAGCAGCATGTCGGGCGTGCCGAGCGCATCGGGCTTGGCACCCGCAAGCGCCTTGGGCTCGACATGCCGCACCGTTTCATAGCCGAAGTAGCCGGCGAGGCCTCCGGGGAACTTTAGCGCCCCCGGCGCCGGCGCGACCTTGTGGCGCTTCAGGTACGCGCGCACGAACTCGAAGGGGTCGCCTTGCACCTCCTCGAGACAGACGTCCGCGCCGCGCGCGTCGCGCAGCAGGCGCCTAACCGTGCCGCCGCGCGCCTCGATGCGCTCGGCGCAGGGCAGGCCGATGAACGAGTAGCGGCCGAAGCGCTCGCCGCCGACCACCGATTCGAGCAGGTAGCTGTAGGGACC
>DASWBP010000169.1:0-3355 GCA_036390555.1 Burkholderiales bacterium
TCGCCTTGTAGGACGCGTAGTTGGGCGGCACGCCGTAGCGCTCCTGGAACGCGGCCTTGAACCAGCGGTTGAAGTCGTTGTCGGGCGCGAACGGGCCGAAGGGGCCGCGCGCGCCGATGATGGTGCCGTCGGGAATGCGCGTGCCGAGGCGATTGATGCCGGGCTCGCCCGCCGAGAGCACCACGATGTGCTTCTGGAACAGGCCGCGAGGGGCGCCCTGCAGCACCAGCCCTTCCAGGTCGCCGCCCCAGAAGCTCGAATGGATCAAGTCCGCGCCGGAGGAAAGCAGCGTGGAGATCTCGGCGCCGAA
Organism: Burkholderiales bacterium; assembly: GCA_036390555.1. Lineage (GTDB taxonomy): Bacteria > Pseudomonadota > Gammaproteobacteria > Burkholderiales > SG8-39 > JAABQT01. The sequence goes on from DASWBP010000169.1 coordinate 311, forward strand.
CTGCCCGGCGAACAGCCTGGTCATCTGCGAGGTCTTCACCTCGATGCCGGGCTTGAGCGCCTTCATCGCCGCCTCGAAGTCCGCCCACGAATCCTGCCCCCAGGCGTAGTTCTGGTTGATGCCGGCGATGGAGCGGATGTTCGGATGGCGCTCGAGCGCGTAGAGCGCGGCGGCCGTGTTGTCCATGGTGCCGTGCGGCCCGGTGCGGAATACATACTTGTAGGAAGCATCCTCGAAGATGCGCGGCGTGCCGCAATCGAAGAGCACGGTGAGCTTCTTCAGCTCCTCGGCCACGGGCGCCACCGCCAGGCAGTCGCCGCTGGAGATGTAGCCGATGACGTAGTCCACGCGCTGCGCCAGGTTGCGCAGCTCGGCCACCTGCTTCTGCGGTCCGCCGGCCTCGTCGATCACCACCAGCTCGATCGGGTTGCCGCCCAAGCCCTTGGCGGCGTACGGCGCGGGCACGCGGCCGCCGTTGAGCATTTCGGCAACCAGCTCGAAGCCGTTGCGCGCCGGCACACCGAACGGGCCGGCCGCGGCGCCGGAGAGGAACGTGACGATGCCGATCTTGATTGGCTGCTGCGCCACGGCGCTGGCGGCCGCCAATGCGCCCAGCACGCCGATGGCGAGGGCGGAAACGAGTCGTTTCATGGACATCCTCCTTGAGGGGTGGCGCTGATGCTAACTCCCGCCCGCGCGGGCAACAAGCCCGAATTCGCGCAGCGCGTGCTCGCGCAGTTTCGCCTTCTGCACCTTGCCGCTCGCGGTCATGCCGATCGCTTCGAAGTCCTGCACGATCCGGAGGTAGCGCGGCACGCGGAAATTGGCGCTGCGCTCCTTTGACCAGGCCAACAGCTCCGCCTCGCTCGCCGCCTTGCCTGCCTTGAGCGTCACGTAGGCGCAGGGTACCTCGCCGAGGCGCGCATCGGGCACGCCGATCACCTGGGCCGTCTCCACGGCCGGGTGCGCGAGCAGCACTTCCTCCACTTCGGCCGGCGCGACGTTCTCGCCGCCCACGCGGAACACGTCCTTCAGGCGCCCCACCATGTGCAGGCGCCCGCCCGGGTGCAGCTCGCCGAGGTCGCCCGTGCGCAGCCAGCCATCCTCGGTAAACGCGTTCCTCGTCGCCTCGGGGTTGTTGTAGTAGCCGCGCATCACGCTCCAGCCGCGCACCTGGATCTCGCCGTCCACCGTGCGCAGCTGCATCTCCGTGTGCGGCGTGGCGAGGCCCTGCACGCGCAGCTCCTCGGGATCGCGCCAATCGCTCATCACTACGTTGGGCGAGGCTTCCGACAGACCGTAGGCGGCGCAGATGCTGCGCGCGCCGAGCACGTGGATGATCCTGCGCATCGTCTCCGGCCCCGCCGCCGCCCAGCCGCCGCGCAAGGCGAGCTTGCGCTTCGGGAAGTCGGCGTGGCCCATCAGCATCTGGAAGATGGTGTCGTTGCCCGAGGTGAGCGTACAGCGCTCCTTCTCCATCATGGCGAGGGCAGCGCCCGCCTCGAAGGTGGGCAGCGTGACAAGGCACGCGCCGTTGACGAGGCACACCAGCGCCGAGAGCGTCGAGCCGCCGACGTGGAAGAACGGGCGGCAGTTGAAATACCGGTCCTCCGCCTTCACGCCGATGCGCTCGCCCGCAGCCCAGGCGTTGCGCAGCATGTTGCCGTGCGTGAGCATCACGCCCTTCGGGTAGGCAGTGGTGCCCGAGGTGAACTGGATGAGCAGCAGGTCCTCCGGCTTCACCTCGGCAGGCACGAAGGGCGCCGCGCGCAGCGTTCCCAGGGGCAGCGCGTGGGCGAGCTTCGCCAGGCGCGGCTTCACTGCGCGCACCATTCCGGCAAAGTCCTGGCTGAGGAACTGCGGCGCGTAGAAGAGCGCCCTGCAATCCGCCTGCGCGAGGCAGAACTCGAGCTCCGCGGCCTTGAAGCGCGTGTTGACCGGCACCGTGACGGCGCCCAGCAGCGCAGCCCCATAGAACAGCGCGAGCCAGTGCTCGTCGTTGCCCATGAGGATGGCGACGTGGTCGCCCTTGCGCAGGCCGAGCGCGTGCATGGCGCCGGCCGCGTCCTTCGCGCGCTGCAGCAGCTCGCCGTAGGTGAGGCGCGCGGTCGGCGTGACGAGCGCCTCGGCCTCGCGCGGCGCGGCCGCGAGGAATTCACCCAGCGTCCGCGGCGTCCAGCTCATGCCACGCCCGCCAGGAACGCCGACAGCGCCGCATTGAACGTCGCCGGGTTCTCCATGTTGGGCATGTGGCCCACGCCCGGGAGCACCTGCTTCCTCGCGCCCGGCACGCGCGCCGCGACAGCGTCGGCGACGTCGTGGAAATCCGGTGCGTCCAGCTCGCCCACCAGCGCGAGCACGGGCAGGCGGAAGGCCTCGAGTGCATCGCCGGTCTTCAGCGCCGGCCTGCGTTCCAGGCCCGAGCCCATGTTCGCGAAATGCCAGCCGGAATACTCGTCGGCCATGCGCTGCAGGCGCGCGGCAACGCGCGGGATGCGGCGCGCCGGCGCGAAGATCGCGTGCTCGAGGAACATGCGCTTCGCCGCCGCCACGTCGCCCGATTTCCCGGCCGCGAAGATCGGCCCGAGCGTCGCGCCCAGCGTGCGAAACGGCACCCCGGTGACGTCCGCGTCCACGAGCACCAGGCTCTTCACCGCCTCAGGGTGCCACTGCACGAGCTCCGCGGCAATGCGCCCGCCCATGGACAGGCCGACCACGTGCGCGCGCGCGATGCCAAGCACATCGAGCGTCTCCTTCAGCAGCGCGCCGTTGGAGTAAGGGCCGCTCACGGCGGCCGAGCGCCCGAAGCCGAGCAGGTCCACGCGCACTACGCGGTAGCGCGCCGCGAGCGCGTCCACCTGGTCGTCCCACATGCGCAGGTCGAGCGCCATGCCGTGGATCAGCAGCACCGCCTCGCCGCTGCCGGACACTTCACAGTGCAGTGGCGGCGTCACGCCTTCCCCATCCACGCACCCGCGGCGAGTTGCTCCTCGATCGCCGCGATTTCCGTCTCGAGCGCGCCCTGCGGATCGAGTTGCGCGCCGC
>DASWBP010000170.1:0-16841 GCA_036390555.1 Burkholderiales bacterium
ATCCGGCATCGGCCGCTCCTCTCGCGCGAGGCCTTGCGGTCCCCCGCTTTCATCTTGCGATCTCATGCGGTATTAGCCAATCTTTCGACTGGTTATCCCCCACAAGAGGACACGTTCCGATGCATTACTCACCCGTTCGCCACTCGCCACCAGGGTTGCCCCCGTGCTGCCGTTCGACTTGCATGTGTAAGGCATGCCGCCAGCGTTCAATCTGAGCCAGGATCAAACTCTTCAATTAAAAAGCTTCGAGACGCCGGCATTGCTGCCGGCCGCCGGCACCGCCGTGAAGCGGCGCCAACTTCTCGCTCAAAAGTAAACGGAGTATTACTGCGTTACTCTAGATGCGAGCACTAGATGCGATGACCTTCCGCGTCGAGCGCCCACACCTATCGGCTGCGAATTTTTAAAGAGCTTGGTTGCGGGGAGAGGATTTGAACCTCTGACCTTCGGGTTATGAGCCCGACGAGCTGCCAGACTGCTCCACCCCGCGTCCGACGAAGACCGCGATTATAGCGGCCCCCGCAAAATCGTGTCAATCAGCAGTTGCGCCGCTCGCCTTGATCACCTTCGACCATTTCGCCTGCTCCGCGCGAATCCAGGCCGAAAACTCGCCCGGCGAGCCCGCCACCACGTCGAAACCCTGCTTGCCGAGCGAATCGCGCACCTCGACCGCCCGCATCGCCTTCACCGTCTCCTCGCTCAGCCGGCTGACGACCGCCGTCGGGGTGCCCGCGGGCGTCAGAAGCCCGATCCAGGCGAGCGATTCGAGCTGCGGATAGCCCAACTCGGCCACGCTAGGCACTTCCGGGGCGAGCGCGCTGCGCTTCAGGCCGGTCACGGCGAGCGCCTTGAGGCGCCCCGCGCGCACCTGCGGCAGCACCGCAGGGATGATGGCGAACATCGTGTCGATGTTGCCTGCGAGCATGTCGGTGACGGCCGGCGGAAAGCCGCGGTAGGGAATGTGAACGATGAACAGCTTCGCATCGCTCTTCAGCAGCTCCATCGTAAGGTGCGAGGCGCTTCCGCTGCCCACGGAGCCGTACGACAGCTTGCCCGGGCTCTTCCGGGCATATTCGATGAAATCCCGGAAGGCGTTGGCGGGAACCGCCGGCGTCGTCACCAGCATCTGCGGCGCGGACGCCAGCAGCGACACGGGCAGGAGATCCCTGTCCGAGTCGTAACTGAGCCCTTTGTAGAGGAACTTGTTGATCGCCGCCGGCCCGTTGATGCCGATCAGCAGCGTATGGCCGTCGGCGGGAGATTTCGCCACGATTTCGGCGCCGATGTTGCCCCCCGCCCCCGTCCGGTTCTCCACGACGAAGGGCTGACCCAAGGCGTCCTGCAAGCGGGTGGCCAGCGTGCGTCCGACGATGTCGGGCGTGGACCCCGCGGGATAGGGAATGACCACCTTCACCGGTTTGGCGGGGTACGCCTGCGCCAGCGCGGCGCCCGGCGACAGCAAGACGGCTGCCGTCGCAAGAATTCCTGCCCAGATCCGCATTTCCCGTCTCCTCTCAGTCAAATTCGTTCGGTTTCGCTGCTGCGCGGCTGCCAGACCATCAGCCGCTTCTCCGCCAGCGTCACGATCCAGTCCAGGACCAGCGCGAAGCCAGTCAGGACGAGGATGCCCGCGAACACCGTATTGATGTCGAACACGCCTTCGGCCTGCAGGATCAGGTAGCCGACGCCCTCGGAAGAGCCCAGATACTCCCCCACGACCGCGCCGACGAAGGCAAGCCCCACCGAATTATGCAGGCTCGCGAACACCCAGCTCATCGCCGACGGCAGGTACACGTAGCGCAGCAGCTGGCGCGGCGACGCGCCCAGCATGCGCGCATTCGCCAGCACTACCGGGCTGACCTCCTTCACGCCCTGGTAGACGTTGAAGAACACGATGAAGAACACCAGCGTCACGCCGAGCGCGACCTTGGAAGCGATTCCCAGCCCGAACCACACGAAGAAGATCGGCGCGAGGATCACGCGCGGCATGGCGTTGATCGCCTTGATGTACGGATCGAAGAGCGCCGAGGCGACGGGCGCCAGCGCGAGCCAGATGCCGATGGCAATGCCGAGAATCGTGCCGATGGCGAAGGCGAGGAGCGTCTCGACCAGCGTGACCCAGAGATGCCGGTAGATGTCGCCGCCCCAGAACCACTGCCAGATCCGCCCGAACACCTTCAGCGGCTCGCCGAACAGGAACGCCGCGCGGTTCGGGTCGCCAAAATAGAATGCCGGCAGGATTTCCGGCACCGTCAGGACGTGCCAGGCGACGAAGACGCCGACCAGCAGCAGCGCCTGCCAGAAGCGCAGCGTCGCATTACTGCCGTTGCTGCGCATAGCCCTTGAGCACCTCGCCCTTCATCGCGTGCCAGATCTCGGTGTGCAGCTGGATGAAGCGGGGCGTAAGGCGGATCTCCGATACGTCGCGCGGCCGCGGCAGGTCGATGGCGTACTCGCCAATCGGGTGCGCTTCCGGCCCCGCGGAAAGCACTACCACGCGGTCGGCAAGCGCGATCGCCTCCTCGAGGTCGTGGGTGATGAACACCACCGACTTGCGGTCCTGCGACCAGAGCTCGAGCAGCTCGTTCTCCATCAGCTGCCGCGTCTGCACGTCGAGCGCGGAGAACGGCTCGTCCATCAGCAGGATCTGCGGGTTGAGGATCAGGGTCTGCGCGAGCGACACGCGCTTTCTCATTCCGCCCGAAAGCTGGTGGGGATAGCGGTCACCGAACCTCGCCAAGCCAACACGCTTGAGCCACTCGGTGGCCTGAGCGGCCGCTTCTTCTCGCGGCATGCCGCGGAACTCCAGTCCCGCCGTGACGTTGTCCAACGCGTTGCGCCAGGGCATCAGCGCCTCGGTCTGGAAGAGGTATCCCGCGCGCCGGTTGACGCCGGCCAGGGGCTCGCCGAACACCCGCACCGAGCCGGCAGACGGATCCAGCAGGCCCGCGGCGACGTTGAGGAGCGTCGACTTGCCGCAGCCCGTCGGCCCCACGACGGATACGAACTCCCCGGGCGCCACGACCAGCGTGGTATCCCGCAGAGCGGTGTAGCGCGCCGTGCTGCCGCCGCGCGCGACGAAGGTGCAGGTGATGCGCTCGAGCGCGAGCGCAGCCGCCGTCACTTGTACTTCGCGTTCGCCTTCTTCGCGAACTCGTTGGTGTAGGTCTTCGCCAGGTCGATCTCCGCCGGCTTGATGCCCGGATCGAAGGCGGCGAGCCCCCTGGCCGTCGCCTTCGCGCCGTCGTCGGAGAACAGGCCGTCGGGCGAAATCGCCTCCTTCACCTTGTCGTAGGAGAACAGGTACAGCGCGCGATCCCCCAGCAGGTGCGACTCCGGCACCACACGCGCCACGTCCGTCGCGCTCGCTTTCGCGATCCACTTGTCGGCGCGCACGATGGCGTTGGTCAGCGCCTGTACCGTGTTGGGGTTCTTCTGCACAAATTCGATCGGCGCGTGCAGGCATCCCGCGGGCAGCGGCGCGCCCCAGACGTCGATCGTGCCCTTCACGGTGCGCGTGTCGGCGATCACCTTGATGGCGTTGTCCTGCTCGAGCTTGGTCATCACCGGGTCGGTGTTCGAGATCGCATCGATCTGTCCGCTCTTCAGCGCCGTGATCGCCGTCGCCCCGAGGCCGACGCCGATGACGGAGACGTCCTTCATGGGGTCGAGGCCGCCCTTGGCAAGCAGCTGCTTGACCAGGTTGTGCGTGCTCGAGCCGGGTGCGCTGACGCCCACCTTCAGGCCCTTGAGGTCCTTGAGCGACTTGACGCTGGCGGCCTTGCCGCTCGCCACGCCGAATGCGATCTGCGGCAGGCGTCCTTGGGCGACGAAGGCCTGGAAGTACTGCTTCTTGGATTGCAGGCTGATGGTGTGCTCATAGGCGCCGGAGACGACCTCCGCGCTGCCCCCGACGACCGCGCGCAGCGCCACCGCCCCGCCGGCAAAATCGCTGATGCGCACGTTGAGGCCTTCGTCCTTGAAATAGCCCTGGCGCTCCGCGATGGTCAGCGGCAGGTAGTAGAACGACGCCTGCCCGCCGACGGCGATGTGCACGTCGCGCTTCTCGAGCTGCGCGTGGGTGGCTTGCGCCGCGGCTAGCGCCAGCGCTGCGGCCAATACATGGGTTGCGACCTTCATGTGCCCTCCTCCCGGGAAGCCGCAGGTCTTGTAAGTGCCCGCGGACGAAGAAAATGTTACTCGATTCCGCGCCGGTCGAGGAGCGCCTGCGAGAGCGTGCCGACGTCCACATACTCGAGCTCGCCGCCCATCGGCACGCCGCGCGCGATGCGGCTCACCTTGAGGTGGCGGGCGCGCAGCATTTCCGCGATGTAGTGCGCCGTGGCTTCGCCTTCGTTGGTGAAGTTGGTCGCGAGGATCACCTCCGCCACTTCTCCATCGCTTGCGCGCGCCAGGAGCCGCTCCAGGCCGATCTCCTTGGGGCCTACCCCGTCGAGCGGCGACAAGCGCCCCATCAGCACGAAGTACATGCCCGCATACGTCGAGGTCTGCTCCACCATCGCCAGATCGGCGGGCGTTTCCACCACGCACAGCAGCGCTCGGTCGCGGCGCGGTGACCGGCACAGGGTGCAGACCTCTTCCTCGGTGAAGTTGTTGCACTTGGAGCAATGCCGCACGGTGGCCAGAGCGTCCGCCAGGGCTCGGGCAAGCAGCTCCGCGCCCGGCCGCTCGTGCTGCAGGAGGTAGTAGGCCATGCGCTGCGCCGAGCGCGGGCCCACGCCCGGCAGCGCGCGCAGCGCTTCGATCAGGCGCTCGAGGGCGCGCGCGCTCGGAACCGGATCCCGCGTCACGGCTCCTCAGAACGGCAGCTTGAGCCCCGGCGGCAAGCCCATGCCGGCGGTCACGCTGCCCATCTTCTCGGCGATGGTCGCTTCCGCCCGCTGCGCGGCGTCGTTGAATGCCGCGACCAGCAGGTCTTCCAGCATTTCGCGGTCGTCGCCGAAGAGCGAGGGATCGATCGCGACGCGCCGCACCTGATGCTTGCAGGTCATCACCACCTTGACCATCCCCGAGCCCGATTGGCCCTCGACTTCGATGGCCCCAAGCTGATCCTGCATGCGCCGCATGTTCTCCTGCATCATCTGCGCCTGCTTCATCAGCTGCCCGATATTCCCGCGCATTGCCGCCTCCTAGCCCTTGTCGCCTTCCGCCCTGATGGAGGAGCCGATCACCTTCGCATCGAAGATGTCCACCAGGTCCTGTACGAACTTGTCGCCCTGCACCGTGCGTGTCGCCTCCGCGCGCCGCTCCTCGCGCGCGCCGGCCTCCAGCGACGCTGCCGTCGCGCCGGCAACTTCTCCCGGCGCAACCTTCAGTGCGAGCGGCCGCCCGAAGTGCTGCTCGAGCGCCGCCTTCAGCTTCTCCTGGTAATTGCGCTCGGCGAGGTGGCTCATCGACTTCGGCACGACCAGCTCGATGGCCCCGTCGGCGTGCCTGGCCAGGGCCGCGTTGCGTGCCAGTTCGCGTGCGGCGCCGGCGATCTGCAGCCGGGCAACAAGACCGGGCCAGTCGCCGTCGAAGCCTGTGGCAGACCGCGTCGCGGGTGCCGCGCCGGTGGCGCTCTTCGTCGGCGGCGCGGCCGGGCGCGCTGGCGCAACCGACTGCGTCGCCGGGGCCGCTCGCGTGCCCGTCGCAGCGGGCGGCGTCGCCGCCGTCGCCACGCCGCCCTCGGGGCGAAATGCGAGCATGCGCAGCAGGGTCATGACAAAGCCGGCGTACTCGTCGGGCGCGAGCGTGAGATCCTCGCGGCCCTGCAAGGCGATCTGGTAATAGAGCTGCACGCTTTCGGGATCGTGGCTGCGCGCGAGCGCCAGCAGCCGGTCGCGGTCCGCCAGGCCCGCCTCCAACGCATCGGGAACCACATGCGCCAGGGCCAGCTTCAGCAGCACGCCGGCCAAGTCCTGCAGCGCGGTGTCGAAGGAGAGGCTCCGTGCCTGCATTTCATCCGCGATGGCGAGCATCGCCGCGCCGTCCTTCGCGGCCAACGCGTCGAGGAGGCGCAGCAGGTAGCTGCTGTCCACCGCGCCGAGCATGTCGCGCACGTTGGCGCTGCCGACGCTGCCGCCGCCATGCGCGATGGCCTGGTCGAGCAGCGAGAGCGCGTCGCGCATGCTGCCGGCCGCCGCGTGCGCCAGCAGCGGCAGCGCCTCCGCCTCGAAGGCGACGCCTTCCGCCGCGAGAAGCCGCGCCAGGTGCGCGCTGATCGCCGCCGCCGGCATCTGCTTCAGGTTGAATTGCAGGCAGCGCGACAGCACGGTCACCGGAATCTTCTGCGGATCGGTGGTGGCAAGGATGAACTTCAGGTGCTCGGGCGGCTCCTCGAGCGTCTTCAGCATCGCGTTGAACGCCGAGCTCGACAGCATGTGCACTTCGTCGATGACGTAGACCTTGTAGCGGCCGCGCGTCGGCGCGTACTGCGCGGTGTCGAGCAACTGGCGCATCTCGTCCACCTTGGTATTGGTCGCCGCGTCCACCTCGAGCAGGTCCACGAAGCGGCCGCCGTCGATTTCCACGCACGCCGAGCACTTGCCGCAGGGCTCGGGCGTGACCCCCGTTTCGCAGTTGAGGCACTTCGCGAGAATGCGCGCCAGCGTGGTCTTGCCGACGCCGCGCGTGCCGGTAAAGAGGTACGCGTGATGCAAGCGCTGCTGCTCCAGCGCGTGGCGCAGCGCGCGCACCACGTGCTCCTGGCCAACGAGCGACGCGAAGTCGCGCGGCCGCCACTTGCGCGCGAGCACCTGATAGCTCATGCGACCAATCCTAGCAGGGGGGTCCCGAAGGGGGGACGACAGTCCCCCCTTCGAGTCCGATCTGGTGGCGAGCCTGAACCCCGGCACTTGCAGGATCCAGCTGTGGCTGCTTCCTTCCGGACCTGACCAGGTTCACCAGGCTGCAATGCGGGGAGGCCCGCCGTAAGACGTGCGTACTGTGAAACGTGTACAAGCCGGGATTATGCCGTAAGCGCGCCGTCAGCATCCAGTCAGGCGTGCGATTGCTTGTTCCCCTAGGCTTGGAGCGCAATCCTCCTCCACCGCGGGTTTTCGACTGCGGTGGCTTCAACGTCCTGAAGCATCCGCTTCAGGACGTTTTCTTTTCTGCGGCTGGCTGGCGGAGAGAGTGGGATTCGAACCCACGATACGCTATTAACGTATACACGCTTTCCAAGCGTGCGCCTTCAGCCGCTCGGCCATCTCTCCGCAGGTCGCAGATTCTACCGCAGCAAAAGAAAAGGCCCGCTCGCGCGGGCCCTTTCCGGATGCGCGCGCCATGCAGGCGCTGCGCATATCGCCAGGCGGCTTACGTCCCGCGCGTGTCGATATCCCCCTCCAGCACCGGGTAACGCACGTGGTCCACCAGTTCCTGCGTCTCCTTGTCCGGAGCCGGCGTCAGCAGGCTGACCACGATGATGACGATGAAGCCCAGCGGCACGCCGAAGATGCCCGCCGAGATCGGGTTGATGTCCCACCACGTGTTTTCGGCGATGGTGCCCTTCACGCCGAACACCGAGCGCAGCCAGGGCTGCGTGATGCACATGTAGTAGAACGTGACGCCCACCCCCGCGATCATTCCCAGCGTCGCGCCCCACTTGTTGGCACGCTTCCAGAAGATGCCGAGCGTCAGTGCCGGGAAGAATCCCGCCGCCGCGAGCGAGAAGGCCGCGCTCACGAGGAACAGGATGTCGGCCGGCTTCTGCGCGGCCACGGACGCCGCCATCACCGCCACGACCAGCAGCAGCATCTTCGCCACGGTGAGGCGCGTCTTGGTGGACGCCTGCGGGTTGATCAGCTTGTAGTAGAGGTCGTGCGACAGCGCGTTGGCGATCGTCAGCAGCAACCCGTCCGCGGTCGAGAGCGCCGCTGCCAGGCCGCCCGCGGCCACCAGGCCCGAGATCACGTAGGGCAGTTTCGCGATCTCCGGCGTGGCCAGCACGATGATGTCGCCGCCGATCACGATCTCTGCCAGCTGCACGATGCCGTCGCCGTTGATGTCAGTGATGTTGAGCAGCGACCGGTCCACTGCCGACCAGTTAGCCACCCACCTTGGCAGATCGGCGAACTTCGACCCCACCACGAAGTTGTACATCTCGTACTTCACCAGCACCGCGAGCACCGGCGCCGAGAAGTACAGCAGGAAGATGAAGAACAGCGACCAGGTCACCGAGACGCGCGCCTCCCTCACGCTGGGCGTGGTGTAGTAACGCATCAGGATGTGCGGCAGTGCCGCGGTGCCCACCATCAGGCAGAAGATCAGCGCCAGGAAGTTCTTGCGCGCGACATCGCGGGCCTTGTCCGTGGCACCCGGGAACGGCGTGGCATGCGGTCGCGGCGGGCCGGTGCGCGCCGCAGCGGCATTCTTGTCCGCCGTCCACTTCGCCTTGGCGGCGTCGGGGCTCGCCGGGAATGCCTTCACTGCGTCTTCGGCCGCCTTGACCTTCGCTGCATCCGCGTTAGAAGCGCGCAGGTCGGCGAGATTCTTCTCGACCTTCGACTTCTCTTCCGCGTAGCTCGCCGGCAGCGCCTTCAGCTTCGCGTCCGCGTCCTCGGCGCGCTTCTTGAAGATGCCGCGCACCTCAAGCTCCTTCGCGTCCGCGGTGAGCTCCTTCTCCTTCTTGGTCACCTTCTCGAGCGCGTAACCGTAGACCACGTGCGGCACCGGGAAGCTCACGTGGCGCACACCGAGCATCGCCAGCGGGATCAAGTAGGCGATGATCAGGATGATGTACTGCGCCACCTGCGTCCACGTGACCGCCCGCATGCCGCCGAGGAACGAGCACACCAGGATACCGGCGAGACCCAGGAACACGCCCACCTGGAAGTCCACGCCCGTGAACCGCGTGGTGATGATGCCCACGCCGTAGATCTGCGCCACCACGTAGGTGAACGAGCACAGGATCGCGGCGAACATGCCGACCATGCGCGGGATGTGGCCGCCGTAGCGCGCACCGAGGAAGTCGGGGATCGTGAATTGGCCGAACTTCCTCAGATAGGGCGCGAGGAAGAAGGCCACCAGGCAGTAACCGCCCGTCCAGCCCATGACGAATGCAAGGCCGTCATAGCCGAGGAGATACAGGCTGCCCGCCATCCCGATGAACGACGCCGCGCTCATCCAGTCCGCGCCGGTCGCCATGCCGTTGAACAAGGCCGGAACCCGGCGTCCCGCGACGTAGTACTCCGCCACGTCCGCGGTCCGGCTCATGACGCCAATGCCGGCGTAGAGCAGGACGGTGGCGAACAGGAACGCGTAGCCGATCCAGCGGTTCGGCATGCCGAGCTGCTCGGCGATGCCGAGCACGATGACGAAGGCGACGAAGCCGCCGGTGTAGAACGAGTAGTACTTCTTGAGGGATTGGGTGAAGCTCTTCTGGCTGAAAGCCTGCGTGGCGCCGTTGCTCATTATTCGTCCTCCCCTTCGTGCACGCCGTATTCCTTGTCGAGCTTGTTCATGTAGCTCGCGTAGAACCAGATGATCAGCACGTAGATCGCGAGCGAGCCCTGCGCGCCCATGTAGAACGGTATCGGCCAGCCCATGAACGTGACCTCGTTCAGCTGGATCGCGTAGTAGCCCACCACGAACGTGACCACGAACCAGATGATCATCAGGATCGTCGTGATGCGCAGGTTCTTCTTCCAGTACTCGATGTGCCGCGGCGACAGTTGCATGCGCTCCTCCCCTTTTAGATGGAATGCAGCACGGCCATGCTGGCGTCAAATACTTACATCCGACTTACGATGCGACCGAGATTTGCTGCTCCAACGCGTTGAATCGGCTCGGTGCTGCACTGCGGCATGATGCTGCGCCGCAACGTCAACCCATCTCTACCGCGCCCACGACTTGCTTGGCGACGGCAAGCGCCACCCAGAGGATTGCAAGAAGGAGCAGCGCGATCCAGCCGACGTGCTGGTCAACGACGAACTTAGGCGAGATCCAGCGCGTGAAGCGCATGGCGGGCGACGCGATCGTCTTGAGCACCATATAGAAGACGTTCTGCTCGCGATTCGCCCCGCTGAGCAGGTACAGCGCCCCCTGCCCGATCAGCGCGAACAGCGCGATTTCGACCAGGATGCGCAGCGTGATGATGACGTCGACGAGCATGCGGGGCAGCTAGGAGCGCGCGCGATTGTATGCGATCGGCATCACGCGCCGCTCCAGCGCTGAGCCGCGGCGGCGCCCAGCACGTCGCGCGCGGTGGAGAAGCCGTGCCGGTGCGCCTCCTGCAACGCGACCTGCATGAGCTGCGCGGTGACGAAGGCGTCCCCGAGCGCGTCGTGCCGCGCCTCGTGCGCGATGCCGAACACCTGCAGCCAGTCGTCGAGCCCCCGGCACTGCTTCGCGCGCGCCGAGAACAGCACGCGCAGCAGGTCCGCGACGTCCAGCCACTTGCGCCTCCAGCGCAGCCCGTGCGCGCGCGCCGCGCGCTCGAGCATGGCGCGGTCGAAGGGCGCATGGAACGCGACCAGCGGCCCCTCGCCCGCATAGGTGAAGAAATCCTGCAGCACTTGCGCGGGGTCTTCCCCGGCGGCCTGCGCATCGCCGCCGATGCCGTGCACGAGGATATTGGCCGCCGCGCTTGGCGCCTCCTGCCGCAGCAAACGCGAGAAGGCGTCGCCGATGCCGATGCGCCCCTCCTGCAGCGTGACCGCCCCGATCGACAGCAGCCGGTCGCGCGCCACGTCGAGGCCGCTGGTCTCGCAGTCCACCACGACCCAGCGCACGGCCTGCGCTGCCGCGCGCGGACCGAGCCAGCGCTCGAGCCACGACCTCACAACTGGTAGTCGAGCCGCAAGCGCTCCTGCAGCTTCCCCGTCTGGCGGAACGTCTCCTTCAGCAGTCGCCGATCGAGCGCGTTGAGCGCGTCCGGGTCGATGCGGTTCTCACCCCCAGGCGCCGGCTGCTCGAGGTGCTGGTGCCGCAGCCGCAGCGCCTGGATGAAGTGAAAGGCCGCGCACGCGTCCGCGGCCTCCTGCTCGGGCATCGCGCCGGCCTTGGCCGCGCCGCGCAGCCGCTCGGCAGTCCCGGTGCCTGCCAGGCGATGCGCGAGCGCCCAGACGCGCGCGGCATCCACGTACGGGCGCACGCCGAGCATCTTCAGGTCCAGGGTGTTGGGAAACTCCTTCGAATCGTCGGTCACGAAGTCGCGCAGCAGGCCGATCGGCGGCCTGACCTGCAGGGCGTTGGAGGCCATCGCACGCAGGAACGCGGGATTGCCCGCGGTCTGCGCGAGCAGCGCGTCGCGCAACTGTCCCGCGAGCTGCGTCTCGCCGGCGAGCGGCCGCAGGTCGAAGAAGATGGCGGCGTTGAGCAGCGCCTTCGGGTCCGGATTGCGGATCCAGCCGTCGAAGATCGCGCGCCAGCCTTCCAGCGGCAGGCACCACTTCGGGTTGCGCGCCATGATGTCGCCCTTGCACAGCGGAAAGCCGCAGGCATCCAGCCCGCGGTTCACCTCGTCGGCGAAGGCGAGGAACGGCTTGCGCTCCGCCTCCGCCGTGCCCGGCTCGAGGATCAGCGCGTTGTCCTGGTCGGTAGCGAGTGTCTGCTCCATGCGCCCCTCGCTGCCGAGCGCGATCCAGCACCAGCCCCGCGGCAGCGCATGCCGCGCGGCGATCATGTCGATCAGGCGCCGCGCCAGGCTGTCGTTCAATGCGCTCACCACCTCGGTGAGCTGCTCGGCGCCCATGCCCTGCACGAGCAGGCTGCGAGCGAGCAGCCGTATGTCGGTGGCCGCCTCGGCGAGCGCCTGCACGGAGGTGGCGCCGCGAATGCGATCGGCGGCGCGGCGCAGGCTGGCGCGCTGCAGGGTGAACAGGTCACGCTCGGAAATCACGCCCGTCAGCCGCCCGTCCGCGACCAGGATGATGTGGCGGATGCCGTGCTTCGCCATCGCCACCGCCGCCTCGTAGACCGGCGCGTCGTCGGGCAGCACCACCGGGTTCTGCGTCATTACGCGCGAGATCGGCTCCTCGAGCGCCACGCCGGCGAGCGTCACGCGCTCGAGCACGTCCGGGTGCGTGAAAATGCCGCGCGGCACCCCGGCGCCGTCCACCACGATCATCGAGCCGATGCGCTGCGCATGCATGGTGCGCAGCACTTCGCGGATCGGCGTAGCGGGCGCGCAGGACACCGGCGCGTGGTGCACCAGGCTTCTCAGCGGCGCGCGCATGCGGCCCTCGTCCGCCAGCGCCTCGCCCAGTTGCGCGCGCAGCACGCGGTGCGACTGGTCCACCAGCGCCGCCAGGTAGTCGGTGCAGAAGCGCTGGAACTTCGGGCTGCGCTCGAGCAGCGTGCGGAAATCGGCTTCCTCCAGCTCGTAGACGAACGCGTCTTCCTGGGCGCGGTAGCTGTAAGCCGTCGCGCGCCGCCCGATCAGGGCGCCGAGCGGAAAGCATTCGCCGGCGCCGAGGACGATGTCGACGCCCGTCGCCGAGCGCGCGACGTTGTCGGGGCGGCCGCGTACCGCGCCCTGCTTGAGGATATAGAGCCGCGCGACCGTGCCGCTCGCCGGGCCTACGATCTCGCTGTCGCGGGCGTAGTAGCCGAGCTTCACTTTCCCGGCGAGGAAGCGCAGCGCTTCCGGCTCCATGCCGTCGAACGGGGCATGGGGGCGGAGCGCTGCGATCGTCGCGCCGACGAGCGGGTTCAGCTGACCTGTTTCAACTGCTCGAGGATCGCCGGGTTTTCCAGCGTGGACACGTCCTGCTTGATCTCTTCGCCCTTGGCGATCGAGCGCAGCAGCCGCCGCATGATCTTGCCCGAGCGCGTCTTGGGCAGGTTGTCGCCGAAGCGGATGTCCTTGGGCCGCGCGATCGGGCCGATCTCCTTGGCGACCCAGTTGCGCAGCTCCTGGGCCACCTTCTTCGCCTCCTCGCCGCTCGGGCGCGGGCCCTTGAGCACCACGAAGGCGCACACGGCCTCGCCGGTCAGTTCATCGGGCCGCCCGACCACCGCCGCTTCTGCCACCAGCTTGGAGTTCGCCACCAGCGCCGACTCGATTTCCATGGTGCCGAGCCGGTGCCCCGAAACGTTGAGCACGTCGTCGATGCGGCCCATGATGCGGTAGTAGCCGTCCTGGTCGGTGCTCGCGCCATCGCCTGCGAGGTAATACTTGCCCTTGAAGTCTTCCGGGTAGTAGCTCTTCCTGAAGCGCTCCGGGTCGCCCCAGATGGTGCGGATCATCGAGGGCCAGGGTCGCTTGATGACAAGGATGCCGCCCTTGCCCCTGCCGACCGACTGGCCGGTCTCGTCGACGATGTCGGTCATGATGCCGGGCAGCGGGAACGTGCACGAGCCCGGCTTGGTCGGGGTGACGCCGGGCAGCGGCGTGATGAGGTGGCCGCCCGTTTCCGTCTGCCACCAGGTGTCGACGATCGGGCAGCGGCCGCCGCCGACCGTCTCGTGGTACCACATCCAGGCCTCGGGGTTGATCGGCTCGCCCACCGTGCCGAGGATGCGCAGCGACTTCAGGTCGTATTTCTTCGGCAGGTCGCCACCCGCCTTGATGAGCGAGCGGATCGCCGTCGGCGCCGTGTAGAACACATTCACCTTGTGGTCCTGGATGATCTTCCAGAACCGGCCGGCATCAGGGTATGTCGGCACGCCTTCGAACATCACTTCCGTGGTCCCCGCGGCGAGCGGCCCGTAGGTGATGTAGGTGTGGCCGGTCACCCAGCCGACGTCGGCGGTACACCAGAAGACGTCGCTCGGCTTGTTGTCGAACACCCATTTCATGGTGAGCAGCGCCCACAGCAGGTAGCCGCCCGTGGAATGCTGCACGCCTTTCGGCTTGCCGGTGGAGCCCGAGGTGTAGAGGATGAACAGCGGGTGCTCCGCGTTCACCCAGGTCGGCTCGCAGGTGTCCGGCTGGCCCTTCAGCACGTCGTCCCACCACTTGTCGCGTGGCGCCTGCATCGACACCGGGCTGCCGCTGCGCTTGTAGACGATGACGTTGCGCACCTTCTCGCAGCCGCCCATGGCGAAGGCCTCGTCCACCACCGGCTTGAGCGGGATCTCCTTGCCGCCGCGGAACTGGCCGTCCGCAGTGATCACCTCGGTGGCGCCGGCGTCGATGATCCGCTCCTGCAGCGACTTGGCGGAAAAGCCGCCGAACACCACCGAGTGCGTCGCGCCGATGCGCGCGCAAGCCTGCATCGCCACCACGACCTGAATCGACATCGGCATGTAGATCAGCACGCGGTCGCCCATCTTCACGCCATGCGCCTTGAGCGCGTTCGCCATCCTGCAGACCTCGTGATACAGCGCCTTGTAGGTGATCTTCGTCACCTTGCCGTCGTCCGCCTCGAAGATGATGGCGGTCTTGTCCGGCTGCGTCTTCAGGTGCCGGTCGAGGCAGTTGTAGGAGGCATTCAGCTCGCCGTCGTGGAACCAGCGGTAGAAGGGCGCTTTCGACTCGTCCAGCACCTGGGTGAAGGGCTTGTGCCAGAGCACGTGCTCCTTCGCGAGGCGACCCCAGAACCCCTCGAAGTCGCGCTCGGCTTCGGCGCACAGCTTCTTGTACGCCTCCATGCCGGAGATGTTGGCCTGCCGGACGAAGTCCGCCGAAGGCGGGAAGACCCGCGTCTCCTGCAGGACCGACTCGATCGTGGATGCCATGAACCCGCTCCTCTCGCTTGTTTTTACGCGTAGCGATTCTTCTGCGCCGGACTTACACCGCGCTTACGCAAATAACTTCGTTGAATCAAGCCTATGCTAGATTACGCTGCTTCCGCAACCCTCCCCGCCGAAACGATGAAAACCATGCCGGACGAGCGCGCGATGCGCCCGCTGAAACCGCTTCCCAATCTCATCTTCGCCAGCCGCTGGCTGCAGCTGCCCCTGTACCTCGGCCTGATCGTCGCGCAGGCGATCTACGTCTGGCTCTTCTGGCAGGAACTGTACTACCTCGTGATGGCCACCTTCGGCGACGGCAACGCGCTCAGCCACGTGCTCGACTCGGTCACCGTGCAGGGCATGGAGCGCCCGACCAAGCCCAACGAGACCGTGATCATGCTGGTGGTACTCGCCCTGATCGACGTGGTGATGATCTCCAACCTGCTCATCATGGTGATCGTCGGCGGCTACGAGACCTTCGTCTCGCGCCTCAACCTGGAGGGCCACCCGGACCAGCCGGAATGGCTGTCGCACGTCAATGCCTCGGTGCTGAAGGTGAAGCTGGCCACCGCGATCATCGGTATTTCCTCGATCCACCTGCTGAAGACCTTCATCAATGCCGCCGCCTACGACGAGAAGACCATCTTGGCGCAGGTCGGCATCCACCTCACGTTCCTGGTGTCGGCGCTGGCGATCGCCTGGACCGACCGGATCCTGCCTGCCGCCCCAAGCGGAAACGGGCACCACGCATGACCGCCATCCGCTACGAGCACCTGGTGCAGAGCGTCGCCGACGCGCTGCAGTTTATCTCCTACTACCACCCGGCGGATTACCTGCAGGCGCTGGGGCGCGCCTACGAGCGCGAGCAGTCGCCCGCGGCGCGCGACGCCATCGCGCAGATCCTCACCAACTCGCGCATGTGCGCCGAAGGCCACCGCCCGATCTGCCAGGACACCGGCATCGTCAACGTGTTCCTCAAGGTCGGCATGGACGTGCGTTTCGAGGGCTTCAAGGGCTCGCTCGCCGACGCGGTGAACGAAGGCGTGCGCCGCGCCTACAACCACCCGGACAACAAGCTGCGCGCCTCAGTGCTCGAGGACCCGCAGTTCGCCCGCCGCAACACCAAGGACAACACGCCGGCCGTGATCCAGGCGGAGATCGTGCCGGGCGGCAAGCTCGTGGTGGACGTCGCGGCGAAGGGCGGCGGCTCGGAAGCCAAGGCCAAGTTCGCGATGCTCAACCCTTCCGACTCGGTGGTGGACTGGGTGCTGAAGACCGTGCCGACCATGGGCGCGGGCTGGTGCCCGCCGGGGATGCTCGGCATCGGCATCGGCGGCACCGCCGAAAAGGCAATGGCGATGGCCAAGGAAGTGCTGATGGATCCCATCGACATGGCGGAGCTCAAGGCGCGCGGCCCGCGCGACAAGTACGAGGAGCTGCGCATCGAGCTCTACGACAAGGTGAACGCGCTCGGCATCGGCGCGCAGGGGCTCGGCGGCCTTTCCACCGTGCTTGACGTGAAGATCCGCCACTACCCGACGCACGCGGCGAACAAGCCGGTCGCCATGATTCCGAACTGCGCCGCCACGCGCCATGCGCACTTCGTGCTGGACGGCGCGGGGCCCGCAGAGTTCGAAGCGCCCTCGCTCGCCGACTGGCCCAAG
The DNA here is from genome assembly GCA_036390555.1 of Burkholderiales bacterium. Taxonomy (GTDB): domain Bacteria; phylum Pseudomonadota; class Gammaproteobacteria; order Burkholderiales; family SG8-39; genus JAABQT01. The sequence goes on from DASWBP010000170.1 coordinate 16,287, forward strand.
GTCACCTGGTCCGCGGCGAAGGACGCGCGGCGCGTCAACCTCGACACCCTGACCAGGGCCGAGGTCGCGCAATGGAAGCCCGGCGAGACGCTGCTGCTGTCCGGAAAGCTCCTCACCGGGCGCGATGCCGCGCACAAGCGCATCCAGGACATGCTCGAGAAGGGCGAGAAGCTGCCCGTGGACTTCACCAACCGCGTGATCTATTACGTCGGCCCGGTCGATCCAGTGCGCGACGAGGTGGTGGGCCCCGCCGGCCCGACCACCGCCACGCGCATGGACAAGTTCGTGGAGACCATGCTCGGCAGGACCGGACTCATCGCCATGGTCGGCAAGGGCGAGCGCGGGCAAGTCGCGATCGACGCTATCCGCAAGCACAAGGCCGCCTCGCTGATCGCCGTGGGCGGCGCCGCGTATCTCGTGGCCAAGGCGATCCGCAAGTCCAGGGTCGTCGCCTTCGAGGATCTCGGCATGGAAGCCATTTACGAGTTCGAGGTGAAGGACATGCCGGTGACGGTCGCGGTGGACGCGAGCGGCGCCTCCGTGCACCAGAGCGGC
>DASWBP010000171.1:0-22964 GCA_036390555.1 Burkholderiales bacterium
TCGACGTTGATGTACGGGTCCAGCTTGATGTTGGTGACGCGGATGCCGCGCGATTCGAGGATCGCGGCGAGGGAGGCGGCGGCGATGCCTTTCCCCAGAGAGGAAACTACACCACCGGTTACAAATACATACTTAGTCATCGACCCACGGCGTGTAGGGATGGAGGAGTCTACCGGAACTCCCCTGCCCCTACAAATCCGCCGCGCCGGCGCGCGCCATGCGCGGCGCCTGCCTAGGCGCCGGCGAGCTCCTGCCGGTCCCGGAAATGCGCCAGCGCCTCGGGATTGGCGAGCGCCTCTACGTTGTTCACCTGTCGCCCGTGGACGACGTCGCGCACGGCGAGCTCCACGATCTTGCCGCTCTTGGTGCGCGGGATGTCGGTCACCTGCAGGATCTTCGCCGGCACGTGGCGCGGCGTGGTGTTGTCGCGGATGCGCTTCCTGATGCGGTTGGCGAGCGCGTCATCGAGCTGCACGCCGTCCTTGAGCTTCACGAACAGCACCACGCGCACGTCCTCGGGCTTCTGTGGCGGCCAGTCCTGGCCGATGACGATGGACTCGAGGACCTCCTCGACCTGCTCCACCTGGCGGTAGATCTCGGCCGTGCCGATGCGCACGCCGCCAGGATTGAGCACGGCGTCCGAGCGCCCGTAGATGACGATGCCGCCGTGCGCCGTGACCTCGCACCAGTCGCCGTGGCGCCAGACGTTCGGGTACTTCTCGAAGTAGGCGGCGCGGTACTTGGCGCCGTCCGGGTCGTTCCAGAAGCCCACCGGCATGGAGGGAAACGGCCGCGTGCAGACCAGCTCGCCCTTCTCGCCCTCGAGCGAGCGCCCCTGCTCGTCGAACACCTCGACCGCCAAGCCGAGGCCCTTGCACTGGATCTCGCCGCGCCACACCGGCAGCATCGGGTTGCCGAGCACGAAGCAGCTGACGATGTCGGTGCCGCCCGAGATGGAGGACAGGCACACGTCGGCCTTGACGTTGCGGTACACGTAATCGAAGCCCTCGGCCACCAACGGCGAGCCGGTCGAGAGGATTGCGCGCAAGCGCTCGAGCCGGTGCGTCTCCTTGGGCTTCAGGTCGATCTTGGCGATCGCGTCGATGAACTTGGCGGAAGTGCCGAAGTGCGTCATGCCCTCGGCGTCCGCCATGTCGAAGAGGATCCTGCCGCGCCCGACGAACGGCGAGCCGTCGTAGAGCAGCAGCGCGGCGCCGCTCGCCAGGCCCGACACCAGCCAGTTCCACATCATCCAGCCGAGCGTCGTGAAGTAGAACAGGCGATCCCCCGCGCGCACGTCGCTGTGCAGCCGGTGCTCCTTGAGGTGCTGCAGGAGCGTGCCGCCCGTGCCGTGCACGATGCACTTGGGCACGCCGGTGGTGCCCGAGGAGTACAGGATGTACAGCGGATGATTGAACTCGACCTGCTCGAAGCGGATGTCGCGCGCCGCGTAGGGCGCGATGAACTCCTCCAGCCCGACGCCCGCCGTCGGGCGCGCATTCAAGTACGGCAGCACGACGCAGCGCTGGACGGTGGGCAGTTGCGCGAGGATCTCGCGCGCCTTGTCCTGCGTGTCGAACTCCTTGCCGCCGTAGAGGTAGCCGTCGGCGACGAACAGCACCTTGGGCTCGATCTGCCCGAAGCGGTCGAGGACACCCTGCACACCGAAGTCGGGCGAACAGGAAGACCAGATCGCGCCGAGGCTCGCCGTCGCCAGCATCGCCGCCGTGGACTCGGGCAGGTTGGGCAGGTACCCGGCGACGCGGTCGCCCTTCTTCACCCCCAGGCCGGCGAGTGCCTGCGCAAGCCGCGAGACGAGATCGTAGAGTTGCCGGCGCGAGAGCTGGCGCTTGACGCGGTCCTCGCCCCAAAAGGAGATGGCGAGCGAGGCGTCGCGCTCGCGCAGGAGGTTCTCGGCAAAATTGAGCTTCGCCTCCGGGAACCAGGTGGCGCCCGGCATGCGCTCGGCGTTGATCAGTCGGCGAAGTCCCGGCTCGCCGCGCACCTCGCCGAACTTCCATACGAGCTCCCAGAAATCTCCGGGTTGCTCGACCGACCAGCGGTGCAGCTCGGCGTAGTCGCGCTTGCCCGCCAGGCGCATGAAACGGGCCATGCCCGTGCGCGCCGCCGCCTCGGGGCTCGGGGCCCACAGCGGGGTGTCGCTCATGCTGGCGTCTCCGCGCGTTCCAGCCTCGCGCGGATGCCTTCGGGAATGCGCCGCGACTTCTGGCTCTTCATGTCGATGAACACCACCACCGCGGCGCCGTCGGCGTAGGGCACAGGATCGTCGTCCACGCGCAGCTCGTAGAAGGTCGGCACGCTGGCGCCGCCAGGCGCGCCCACGTAGAGCCTCACTTCCACGGTGCCCGGATAGGTGATCGCGCGCCGGTAATTGCAGGTGGCGTTGGCGATGACGATGCCGGTGGACTGCCAGGCGTCGTCCTCGGGCACCAGCCGGTCGAACCAGCTGATGCGCGCCTGCTCCATGTAGCGGAAGTACACCGTGTTGTTGACATGGCCCATCGCGTCCATGTCGCCCCAGCGGATCGCAATGCGCTCGACGTGCGCCAGCTTGCCCGGCAGCGACATGCCCTTACTTGCTGCTCGCAAGATTGCGCCGCGCCTCGTCGATGCTGGTGAACACGCGAGACGACACCTTGCGCTTCTCCAGCTCGCTGCCGAACACAATGCGCAGAAAGCCGCTGTTGGTATAGCGCGAGACCTTCTGGTAGTAGTTGGACTCGATGTAGCGCACCGCATCGAGATAGGCGTCGCGCACGTCGTCGTCCGTCTCGAAGCGGTCGTAGTTGACGATGGCGTTGACGCGCCGGCCGAGCGGCTTGAGCACCTTCTCCACCGCCGCGACGATGCCGCGAATGTCATCCTCGGAGCGCACTCGCATGCCGGCGTAGTTGAGGAACAGCGTGTTGCTCGCGGCGTCGTAGCTGATGCGTTCGTCGATGTGGATGTCGAGCATGCGGCCACGCAGGCCCATCAGACGCGCCTGAAATAGGGCCGGGTCCATGCTCGCCAGCTCGCCGACGAACGGCCGGAATGGCAGGTGGCGCAGCACGTCGCGCTCCGCATCGATCCCCGGCGCCACCTCGATGAGCTGCAGCCCGTCTTCAACGAGCCGGAACACGCAGCGCTCGGTGATGTACAGCACCTCCTGGCCACGGCGCGCGGCGTAGCGCCCGCTGAAGGTGATCTGTCCAACGGAGTCCACGAACTTCATGAAGCGCCCTTCCTTCGCGATGCGCAAGCGCCCGTCCTCGAGCGCAACCTCGAGGCCACCGGAGGAGAAGGTGCCGACGAACACCACCTTGTGCGTGTTCTGGCTGATGTTGATGAAGCCACCGCAGCCCGAGATGCGCTTGGCGAAGCGGCTGGCGTTGATGTTGCCGTGGCGGTCGCACTCGGCGAAGCCGAGGAAGGCCGCGTCCAGCCCGCCCCCATCCACCAGGTCGAAGGCGGCGGCATGGTCGATCGAGGCATGCTTGTTCACCACGGCGCCAAAGTCGAGGCCGCCCATCGGCACGCCGCCGATCACGCCCGGATCGAGCACGGGCGTGACCAGGTCCTGGATGCGCTCTTCGCCCATCACGTTGCCGATCGCGTCCGGCAATCCCACGCCAAGAGTCACCACGCTGTTGGGCGCCAGTTCCATGGCGGCGCGGCGGGCGATCACCTTGCGCTCGTCGAGGGCCAGCGGCTTGAGCGCCGACAGCGGAATGTTCACTTCGCCCGAATAGGCCGGGTTGTACTGCGTGCCGTAGGTCTGCATGTGGTGCTCGGGATCGGCCTGCACCACGCAGTCCACCAGGATGCCGGGGATGCGCACCTCGCGCGAGTCGAGCGAGCCCTCGGCGGCGACGCGCTCGACCTGGCAGATGACGTAGCCGCCGGAGTTCTTCGCCGCCATCGCCAGCGCCAGGTTCTCCAGGGTGAGCGTTTCGCGCTCCATGGTGATGTTGCCGTTCGGGTCCGCAGTAGTGCCGCGCAGGAACACCACGTTGATCGGGAACGCCTTGAAGAAGAGGCTCTCCTCGCCGTCGAACTCCACCAGCCGGACGATGTCCTCCCTGGTCACCTCGTTCATGCGCCCGCCCTCGATGCGCGGATCGACGAAGGTGCCGAGGCCCACTTTGGAGAGCGTGCCGGGCTTGCGCGCGGCGATGTCGCGGTACAGGTGCACGATCACGCCCTCGGGCAGGTTGTAGGCCTCGATCTTGTTCTGCACCGCGAGCTGCTCGATCTTCGGTATCAGGCCGTAATGGCCGCCGATGCAGCGCCGGATCAGGCCCTCGTGGCCGAGTTGATTGAGCCCCTTGTCCTTGGCATCACCCTGCCCGCCCGCCCACACCAGCGTCAAGCCTCTGGGCGAGCCGGTCTCGAGAAAGCGCTTCTCCAGCGCCCGCATGAGGAAATCGGGCGTGCCGTTGCCGCCGTAACCGGTGCTCGCCAGCACGTCGCCGTCGTGCACGACGGCGATCGCGTCTTCGACGCTGATGACCTTCTTGAGCGCCATGGCTGTTTACAATACCAGCCTATGCAGCGCGAAGCCATGCAATACGACGTGGTGATCGTCGGCGGCGGACCCGCCGGCCTCGCCGCCGCCATCCGGCTCAAGCAGCTCTCCCCGGACACGTCGGTCTGCCTGATCGAGAAGGGCTCGGAAATCGGCGCGCACATCCTCTCGGGCGCCGTGATGGATCCGCGGGCAATCACCGAGCTGTTCCCCGACTGGAAGGCGAAAGGCGCGCCGCTCGGCGTGCCGGTGAGCGAGGACCGCTTCCTCTTCCTCACCGAAAAGGGCGCGGTGCGCACACCGAACTGGATGCTGCCGGGCTGCTTCAAGAACCACGGCAACTACGTCATCAGCCTGGGCAACGTCTGCCGCTGGCTCGGCCAGCAGGCGGAAAGCCTGGGTGTCGAGATCTTCGCGGGCTTCGCGGGCGCCGAAGTGCTCTACGACGACAGGGGCGCCGTGCGTGGCGTGGCGACCGGCGACATGGGCGTCAACCGCAAGGGCGAGAAGACCGACGCCTTCCAGCCCGGCGTCGAGCTGTTGGCTAAGTACACCTTCTTCGCAGAGGGCTGCCGCGGGCATCTCGGCAAGCAGCTCGAGGCGAAGTACAAGCTGCGTGACGGCGTGGACCCGCAGGTCTACGGCATCGGCCTCAAGGAGCTCTGGGAGGTGAAACCCGAGCTGCATCAGCCGGGCCTCGTCGTGCACACCGCAGGCTGGCCGCTCGACTCGGGTACCTATGGCGGCTCGTTCCTGTACCACTTCGAGAACAATCTCGTCGCGGTCGGCTTCGTCGTGGGCCTCGCCTACACCAATCCGTACCTCTCGCCCTACGAGGAATTCCAGCGCTACAAGACGCATCCGGCGATTCGCGGCTTCTTCGAGGGCGGCAAGCGCATCGCCTACGGCGCGCGCGCCATTGCCGCGGGCGGGCTGCAGTCGCTGCCGAAGCTGGTGTTCCCCGGCGGCTGCCTGATCGGCGACGACGCCGGCCTGCTCAACGCCTCGCGCATCAAGGGCAGCCACAGCGCGATCAAGTCCGGGATGATGGCCGCGGAGGCCGTGCACGCTGCCCTCGCCGCCGGACGTGCGGGCGACGAGCTCGCCGCGTACCCCGACGCGTTCCGGCAATCGTGGCTTTTCGACGAGCTCTATCGCGCGCGCAATTTCAAGCCGTGGATGGCGAAGGGCCTGTATGCCGGCACGCTGATGGTCGGCATCGATCAGGTGGTGTTCGGCGGCAAGGCGCCGTGGACGCTGCGTCACGCCCACGCCGATCACGAGACGCTGAGGAAGAAGAGCGAGGCGGCGCCGATCGCCTACCCGAAGCCCGACGGCAAGCTCACCTTCGACCGGCTGACCTCGGTGTCCTTCTCCAATACCAACCATGGCGAGGACCAACCCATCCACCTCACGCTCAAGGACGCGGGGGTGCCGGTGAACGTGAATCTTGCCCTGTACGACGCGCCCGAGCAGCGCTACTGTCCGGCCGGCGTATACGAGATCGTGCGCGACGGCGAAGCGCCGCGGCTGCAGATCAACGCGCAGAACTGCGTGCACTGCAAGACCTGCGACATCAAGGATCCCACGCAGAACATCGTCTGGGTCGTGCCCGAGGGCGGTGGCGGTCCGAACTATCCGAATATGTGAGCCCGAGGAGCCCGCGATGACCGTCGCCGCAAAGCGCTACGCCACGTTCGCCGAGTTCTACCCCTTCTACCTCTCCGAGCACTCGAACCGCACCTGCCGGCGGCTGCACTTCATCGGCACGACGCTCGGCATCTTGTTCGTCGCGCATGCGTTCTCGACCCTCAATTTCTGGTGGCTGCTGGCGGGCGTCGTGCAGGGCTATGCCTGGGCCTGGATCGGCCACTTCGTCTTCGAGAAGAACCGTCCCGCCACCTTCACCTACCCGCTCTGGTCGTTCATGGGCGACTGGGTGATGTGGAAGGAGATTCTCACCGGCAGGATCAAGTTCTAGATGACGACGGCGCAAGGCTTCTGGAGCTCCGAGCTCCCCTACGTCGTCGTCATCGCGCTGGTCCTCACGGGCCTGCTGCTGCGCGCGCGCCCCGCCGAGCGCTCGACCTTCCTCAACACGCTCTGGCTGTTCCTGTTCGGCATCGCCGGCATCGCCGCGGGCATGGGCGCGCAGGCATTCGGCATGGAAGCGGCCGCTCGCGTCGTCGGGCAGTTCTTCCGCATCGTCTGGGTCATCGCGCTGATCCGCATCGCGGGCTTCGCGCTGTTCCGGCTCGTGCTGCCCAAGCTCGGCAAGCCGATGCCGCGCATCATCGAGGATCTCGCGATCATCGCGGTGTACGTGGCCTACGGCCTTTCGCAATTGCGCCTGTTCGGCGTGGACCTCACGGGCATCCTCGCCACTTCCGCGATCATCACGGCGGTCCTCGCCTTCTCCATGCAGGACACGCTGGGCAACGTGATCGGCGGGCTGGCGATCCAGCTGGACAACTCCGTCAAGGTCGGCGACTGGATCCGGGTGGACGACCTCGCCGGCCGCGTCACCGACATCCGCTGGCGCTCGACCACCATCGAGACGCGCAACTGGGAGACGGTGGTGATTCCCAACAGCGCGCTGATGAAGTCCAAGTTCGTCCTGCTCGGGCGGCGCGAGGGCGCGCCGCTGCAGTGGCGGCGCGAGTTCAGCTTCATGGTGGACCCTGCGGTGCCACCGGCACGCGTGATCGCGCTGGTGGAAGAGGAAATGCGCGAGATCATGATCGCCAACGTGGCGCGCGCACCCGCGCCGAGCTGCGTGCTGAACCGCTTCGAGCACGGCAACCTGGTCTACCTGCTGCGTTACTTCCTCACCGACCTGCTCGAGGACGACTCCACCGAATCGGCGGTGCGCGTGCACCTGTTCGCCTCGCTGCAGCGTGCCGGCATCCGCATCGCCGAGGAGCAGCGCACCACGCACGCCGTGGCGAAGGACGAGGCGCACGCCGAGACCGTGCGCCAGCGCGAGTTGTCGCGACGCCTGCTGATGCTGCGCCAGGTGGACCTGCTGGTGCCGCTCTCGGACGAGGAGCGCAATTTCGTCGCCGAGCGGCTGCAGTACGCGCCTTTCGCGCGCGGCGACATCATCACCAAGCAGGGCTCGATCGCCCACTGGCTCTACATCATCGCCTTCGGCGAGGCCGAAGTGCGCTTCGAGCAGCCGGGCCGCGCCCCGCGCACGCTCGGCACGGTGCGCGCCGGCCAGTTCTTCGGCGAGATGGGCCTGCTCGCGGGCGATGCGCGCAACGCCACCGTCGTGGCGAAGACCGACGTCGAGTGCTACCGCCTGGACCGCGCCTCGTTCCAGGCGCTGCTGCTCGCGCGGCCCGAGATCGCCAACGAAGTGAGCCGCGTCATCGCCGAGCGCAAGCCCGGCCTGGAGACGGCGCGCGCCGAGGCGGCGAGCGCCTTGTCGGAAGAGCCCGCGCCTTCGCAGCCGGCGCTGCTCGAGCGCATCCAGCGCTTCTTCGGCCTGAAATAGGCGCGGCGAAAATCGGGGTCAGACCCCAATTCCGCCTGCGAGTCGGAATTGAGGTCTGACCCCATCGTGCCTACGCCGCAAGCATCGAATCCTCAGGCACCGCCATGACGGCAGTGGCGCCCTTGACGACCGTGTCGCGCAGCGCCGGGGCCTGCACCAGCACCTGGTCGGCGTAGAAGCGCGCGGTAGCGAGCTTGGCCGCGTAGAAAGCCTTGTCGCCCGCGCCAAGCTTCTTCTCGGCAAAGAGCGCCGCGCGCGCCATCTGCCAGCCGCCCGCAACGACGCCCATCAGCTTGAGGAACGGCACCGCGCCGGCAAAGGCCGACAGCACGTCCTTCCCCGCGTTGGCGACGATGAAGTCCACGCAATCGCCCACTGCGAGCGCGCCGACCGTCAGCGCCGCGCGGATCGCCTTCACGTCTGCATGGCCCGACTTTGCCAGCTCCGCATCGAAGGCCTTGAGGTGCGCGAGCCAGGCCTTGGCCGTAGCGCCGCCCTCGCGCGCGATCTTGCGGCCCACGAGGTCGTTGGCCTGGATCCCGGTGGTGCCCTCGTAGATGGTGGTGATGCGCGCATCGCGCAGGTGTTGCGCCGCGCCCGTCTCCTCGATGAAGCCCATGCCGCCGTGCACCTGCACGCCGAGCGAGGCGACCTCGATGCCCGTCTCGGTGCTCCAGCCCTTGACCACCGGGATCATCAGGTCGACGAACGCCTGGTTCTGCTCGCGCACCCTGGCGTCCGCATGCCGGCTCGAGGCGTCGAGTGCCGCCGCTACCACGTAGGCGAGCGCGCGCATCGCCTCGGTCTGCGACTTCATCAGCATCAGCATGCGGCGCACGTCCGGATGCCGGATGATGGGCACGGTGCCGCCACCGGCGAGGTCGCGCCCCTGGACGCGCTCCTTCGCATAGGCCAGCGCGCGCTGGTAGGCGCGCTCGGCGATCGCCACGCCCTCCAGCCCCACGGCAAAGCGCGCCGCGTTCATCATGATGAACATGTATTCCAGGCCGCGGTTCTCCTCGCCGACGAGGTAGCCGACGGCGTTGTCGAACACCATCACCGCGGTCGGGCTGCCGTGGATGCCGAGCTTGTGCTCGATGGAAGCGCAGTGCGCGCCGTTGCGCGCGCCGAGCGAGCCGTCGGGCTTCACCAGGAACTTGGGCACGACGAACAGCGAGATGCCTTTCACGCCCGCGGGGGCATCGGGCGTGCGCCCGAGCACGAGGTGGACGATGTTGTCGGTGTAGTCGTGCTCGCCGAAGGTGATGAAGATCTTCTGCCCAGAGATGCGGTAGTGGTCGCCCTCGCGCACCGCGCGCGTCTTGAGCAGCGCGAGGTCGGAGCCGGCCTGCGGCTCGGTGAGGTTCATGGTGCCGGTCCACTCGCCGCTCCCCATCTTCGGCAGGAAGGTCTTCTGCAGCGCCGGCGCGCCGCGCAACTCGAGCGCGTGGATCGCGCCCTGCGTCAGCATCGGGCAGAGCGAAAAGCTCATGTTCGCGCTGCACCACATCTCCTCGACCGGTGTCGCGACGAGCTTCGGCAGCCCCTGTCCGCCCCATTCGCTGCTCACCGGCAGCGCGCCCCAGCCGCCCTCTACGTATTGGCGGTAGGCGTCCTTGAACCCCTTGGGCGTCGTGACGGCGCCGTCCTTCCAGCGCGAGCCCTCCTGGTCGCCGCTGCGGTTCAGGGGATCGAGCACGCCGCTGGCGAATTTCGCCGCCTCCTCGAGGATCGCGTCCACGGTGTCCGGCGTCGCCTCGCCGCAGCCCGGCAGCTTCGCGACCTCGGCGAGGCCGGCGAGCTCGTGCAGCACGAAACGCATGTCTTTGAGGGGAGCTACATAGGCGCTCATGACTCAACCTCCAGCGTGCGGCGGATCCGGATCCGCCCTGCTTCAGCGACAGGGCGGGGCCTGCCCTACTTCTTCAGTTCCTCGATCACCTGCGGCACGACCTGGAACAGGTCGCCGACAATGCCATAGTCGGCCACCTGGAAGATCGGCGCCTCCTCGTCCTTGTTGATGGCGACGATGACGCGGCTGTCCTTCATCCCGGCGAGGTGCTGGATCGCGCCCGAGATGCCGACGGCGATGTACAGCTCCGGCGCGACGATCTTGCCCGTCTGGCCCACCTGCCAGTCGTTCGGCACGAAGCCCGCATCCACGGCGGCGCGCGAAGCGCCCATCGCCGCGTTCAGCTTGTCGGCGAGCGGCTCGAGCAGCTTGAAGTTCTCTCCCGAGCCCATGCCGCGGCCGCCCGAGACCACGATGCGCGCGGAGGTGAGCTCCGGGCGCTCCGACTTCTGCACTTCGCGCCCGACGAAAGCCGAAAGGCCGCTGTCGGCCGGTGCGTCGACCGATTCCACCGGCGCGCTGCCGCCGGTCGCCGCCACGGCATCGAAGCCGGTGGTGCGCACCGTGATGACTTTGATGGCGTCCGAGGACTTCACGGTCGCGAGCGCGTTGCCGGCGTAGATCGGGCGCACGAAGGTGTCCACCGATTCCACGGCGACGATCTCCGAGATCTGCTGGACGTCGAGCAGCGCCGCGGCGCGCGGCATCACGTCCTTGCCCGTGGAGGTGGCCGGGGCGAGCACGTGCGAGTAGCCCTTGGCGAGCCCCGCGACGAGCGCCGCCATGTTCTCGGCCAGGAACTCGCCAAGGTGCGCGGCATCCGCGTGCAGCACCTTGGCGACGCCCGCGACCTGCGCGGCGGACTTCGCGGCGGCACCGCAGTTGTGGCCCGCGACGAGGAGATGCACGTCGCCACCAAGCTTCTTCGCCGCGGCGACGGTGTGCAGCGTCGCCTTCCTGACCGACTGGTGGTCGTGCTCTGCAAGTACGAGGATCGCCATCGTTCCTGATGCCCTTTCCGACGTCTCACGGTGCGGAGCGGCGGCCTGCTGCCGCTGCGCAGCGTATCGTTGTGCTATATGACCTTCGCCTCGTTGCGCAGCTTGTCCACCAGCGCCTTTGCGTCCGGCACCTTGACGCCCGCCTTGCGCTTGGGCGGCTCGACCACCTTGAGCGTCGCCAGGCGCGGCCTGACGTCCACGCCGAGCGCCTCGGGCTTGAGCGTCTCCAGCGGCTTCTTCTTCGCCTTCATGATGTTCGGCAGGGTGACGTAGCGCGGCTCGTTCAGGCGCAGGTCGGTGGTGAGGATGGCGGGCAGCGAGATCGTGATGGACTCCAGCCCCCCGTCCACCTCGCGCGTGACCTGCGCCTTGCCGCCCTCGATCTTCACCTTCGAGGCGAAGGTTGCCTGCGGCCGCCCCAGCAGCGCGGCGAGCATCTGTCCCGTCTGGTTGGCGTCGTCGTCGATCGCCTGCTTGCCAAGGATGACGAGCTGCGGGTTCTCCCTGGCGCACACGGCCTTGAGCAGCTTGGCCACCGCGAGCGGCTGCAGCTCGGCGTCCGTCTCGATGAGGATCGCGCGGTCGGCGCCGATCGCCAGCGCCGTGCGCAGCGTCTCCTGGCAGGCCTGCACGCCCGCGGAAACGGCGACGATCTCGGTCACCACGCCGGCTTCCTTCAGCCGCACCGCCTCTTCGACCGCGATTTCGTCGAAGGGATTCATGGACATCTTGACGTTGGCGGTCTCCACCCCGGTGCCGTCCGCCTTGACGCGCACCTTGACGTTGTAATCGACCACGCGCTTGACGCTGACCAGGGCTTTCATGGGAGATCGGGCGATGGGTTGAGCGCGGAATTATATCTCGCGGTCAGGTCGCGACGCGGCGTTTGAAACGCGCGCAGGCGCGCGGCGCGCTCGAGGTCCGCGCGACGGTCGTAGAACGGCTTCGGCGCGAGGCGCAAGCCGAGCGCGCGCGCCTCCTCCACCAGGATCGTCAGGTACTCGGTGAGGCTGCGCGCGGTATGCGAGTTCACGTCGTGAAAGGTCGCGACCACGGGAATCGCCCCCTCGAGCGCCGGCAACTCGCCCAGCGCGGCCCTGCGCTGCACGCGCGCCAGCTGCTCGCGCAGATTGCTGCGCTTTCTCAGGCTGAAGTTGATGTAGACGTTGCCGTCGAAGGCGTTGAGGTCGGTCAGCAGCATCGCCAGCCCCGCCTCGTCGTAGGCGGCCAGCGTACGGTTGTCGTACCACCACATGGGCGGGCGGACGATGGCCGGCGCCTGCCCGGCAATCGCCTGGATGTCTTCCATGGCATGGACAAGCGTCTGCGCCAGCACTTCACCGGCGAGCCGCGTGTGCACGACATGACCTTCGGCGGTCCCGGTGTGTACCGCGAGCAGGTGCCCTTCCGCATGCTCGCGCCGCAGCAGCGCCCGGCCGGCCTCCGTGCCGCCGGCGTTCCAGGCGCGCGTCTGCACGAAGAAGATCGCCTTGATGCCCGGCTGCACGGGGTTGTCGGCGAGCGTCTCCAGCACGCGCACCGTGGAGGGCCGATCGTCGGTGAAAGATGCGATCGCCGGCCCGTCGTCGAACGTCAGTACGAACCGGATCGGCAGCGTGGGCGGCGCCAGAATGGGCAGCTCGGCGCAACCGGCGAGCGCACATAACGACGCGACGGCAAGCAGCCGTTTCATCCTGGCGCGCCGCGCTCCACGAGGGCATCCACTGCCAGCGCGCCGCGTCCTTCTTCGAACACCATCACCGGGTTGACGTCCACGGAAGCGATCCTGCCACTGGCCGCGAGCATCGCCGCGCCAACTTTGACCGCCATGCGCGCAAATGCGCGCGAATCGAGCGGCGGCTCGCCGCGCACGCCCGCCAGCAACGGCGCCATCCGCAGTTCCCCTAGGGCTGCAAGCACTGCTTCTTCGTCGAACGGGGGCAGCAGCAGGCGGAAATCCTTCAGCGCCTCGAGATAGATGCCGCCATCGCCCACCAGCACCACCGGGCCGAAGACGGGATCGAGGCGGGCGCCGAGCGCGAGCTCGCGCCGTCCGGCGGCGTGGCGCGCGACGAGCACTCCGTCCTCCTTCGGGATGCGCGCCCTGAAGTCCCGGTAAAGGGCCGCGACGCTGTCTTCATCCTGTACGCCGACCTTCACCAGTCCCTGCTCGGTCTTGTGCGGCACGCTCGCGGAGCAGGCCTTGACCACCACCTTCGGGCCGAGCGCCTTGTACGCCTCGCGCGCGGCGCGCTCGTCGCGGCACAGGCGATGCTCCACTACCGGGACGCCCGCGCCGGCGAGCAGCTTGAGGCTCTCGAACTCGTCGAGGAAGCGCCCGGCGCCGGGCGGAAGCGCAGGAAATGCCGCGGAGGCCGGCGCTGCGGGCGTTCGGCGCAGCAGCGCGCTATGCGCGGCGAGCTGCCGCAGGGCAAGCATGGCATCGCGCTCGCGCGCAAAGGCGGGCAGGCCGAGCTTCTCGAACTCGTCGCGTACCTCCGGCTGCGGCGCGGCTACCGCCACGCTCTTGCCGAAGCGCTCGCGAAACGCCGCCGTATCGCGCGCAAAGAGCGGCACGTCATAGCCCGCGCCCGCCACCGGAATGGCGAGCATCAGCAGGTCGCAGGCGTCGTCTGCGCCAAGGATGGGGAGCGCCGCGCCAAACAGGCCGCTGTTGCCGAGGATGGCGCCGGTGACATCCAGCGGATTCGCGGGCGTGGCGAAGGCCGGCAGCACCTTGCGCAGCTTGTCGCGTGTCCCGGGCGAGAACTGCGGCAGGTCGAAGCCCAGCTCCTCCGCCGCATCCGCCGCCATCACGCAGCTCGCCCCCGAGTTGCTCACCGCGACGAAGCGCCTGCCTTGCGGACGCCCGCCGGAGAGGTAGAGCTGGCCGGCGGCAACGAGCTCGGTGGGATCGGCCGCGCGCCAGATGCCGTGCTGCGCGAAGAAAGCGTCGATCACGCGGTCTTCGCTCGCGAGCGCCCCCGTGTGCGAGGACGCCGCCTTGCGGCCGCTTTCGGTGCGTCCCGCCTTCACCGCCACGATCGGCAGGTCGCGGCGGCGTGCGTGCTCCGCCGCCCGCGCAAGAACCTCAGGCCGCTGGATGGCCTCCATGTAGAGGAGCACGAGACGCACGCCCTCCTCCATCACGATCTCGGCCGCGAGGTCCGCGACGGTGACGTCCGCCTCGTTGCCGGTGGCGTGCACGTGGCGCACGTCGAGCCCGCGCTGGCGCGCGAGGATATAGATTGCCTGCGAGCAGGCGCCGCTCTGGCTGACGATCGCCACGGGCCCGTCGCGTCCTTCCATCTCGTGGAACACGGTGGAGAAGTTCGCCACGGCGCCGGTGGCGAAGTTGGCGAGGCCCTGGCAATTCGGCCCTACGAGCCGCATGCCGGCCGCGCGCGCGGCGGCCGCCATGCGCTCCTGCGCCGCTTTACCCTCCGCGCCCGTTTCACCGAAACCCGAGGTCATCACCACGGCGACCTGGACGCCATGCTGCGCGCAGTCCTCCACCGCGCGCACCGCCTCGTCGCCCGCCACGGCGATGACCGCAAGGTCCACGGGCTTGGGCGCATCGCCAATGCGCGCATAGGCCTTCAGCCCCTGCACCTCGGCGCGGCCGGGGTTGACCGGATAGATGGCGCCGCGGTAACCGTAGCGCTTCATGTACAGGATCGGCCGGCCGCCGACCTTGTGCGGATTGTCGGAGGCGCCGACGATCGCCACCGAGCGCGGCTCGAGCGCGGCGCGCAGGCTCATCGGTTGCCCAGCGGCGTCTGGTCTGCGCTCAAGGGCGGTAGCCGAAGCTCGGCGGCCCCGGCGTGCGCAGCGGCGCGGCGAGGTTGGCGAATTCCGTGAGGATCGCGCGCGTGTCGCGCGGGTCGATGATCTCTTCCACGATGAAGGACTCTGCGCTGCGGAAAGGCGAGCGCAGCTTCTCCAGGCGCGCCTCGATCTCGGCGAGCTTCGCCTTGGGATCGGACGAGGCCTCGAGCTCCGCCTTGTAGGCCGCCTCCAGTCCGCCCGCAATCGGCAGCGAGCCCCAGTCTCCGGAGGGCCAGGCGTAGCGCATGCCGTAGCGCGAGGGATTCATGTGCGCCGCGCCCGCCACGCCGTAGACCTTGCGCACGAGGATCGCGCACCAGGGCACGGTGGCCTGGTAGATTGCCTGCATGGCGCGCGCGCCGTGGCGGATCGTGCCCGCCTCCTCCGCCTCGCGCCCGATGAGGAATCCCGGCACGTCCACGAGGTGCACCACCGTCAGGTGGAAGGTCTGCGCGAGGTCCACGAAGCGGATGACCTTGTCGCAGGCATCTGCCGTCCAGGCGCCGCCATAGAAGTACGGGTCGCTCGCCATCATCGCGACCGGCCAGCCATCCAGGCGCGCGAGGCCCGTGATCACCGGCTTGCCCCAGCGGCGCCCGATTTCGAAGAACGTGCCCTCGTCCACGAGCGCCTCCACGATCGGGCGCATCTTGTAGACCTTGCGCTGGTCGCGCGGGATGGCCTCGAGCAGCCACTCCGGGCGGCGCTTCGGATCGTCCGCCGGCGCCGTGCGCGCCGGCAGCTCGTGCACGGAGCTCGGCAGGTAGGAAAGAAAGCGCTTCGCCATCGCGAAGGCCTCGACCTCGCTCGCCGCCTCGTCGTCGATGGCGCCGTTCTTCGTGTGGATGTCGCTGCCGCCGAGTTCGTTCTTCTCCAGGGTCTGGCCCACGCGCGCCACCACCGGCGGGCCGGCGACGAACATCTGCGCGGTGTCCTTGACGATGATCGAGTAGTGGCTGGCGGCGACGCGCGCCGCGCCCAGTCCCGCCACCGAGCCGAGCGCGAGCGCGACCACCGGGACCTGCGAGAGGTTGTCCACGCAGATCTGCCACATGGCGATGCTGGGCAGGAGCGTGCGCCCCTCGATCTCGATGGACTTCACCGAGCCGCCGCCGCCCGTGCCGTCCACCAGGCGCAGCAGCGGAATGCGCAGGTCGAGCGCCATCTTCTCGATGGTCACCAGCTTGCCGCGGATCGCAGCGTCGGCCGCGCCGCCGCGCACGGTGAAGTCGTCGCCCGCGACCGCCACCGGGCGGCCGTCGAGGCGGGCGCGCCCGATGACCAGGTTGGCGGGGACGAAACCCGCGATCTCGCCCTGCGCGTCGTAGCTCGCCTTGCCGGCGATGCTGCCGATCTCGTGGAAGCTGCCCTGGTCCACGAGCGCGTCCACCCGCTCGCGCACCGTGAGCTTGCCGAGCGACTTGTGGCGCGCGACCTTCTCCGCGCCGCCCATCTGCGCGGCGAGCGCCTTGCGGCGCGCGAGCTCCTCCAGCTCCTTCTGCCAGGTCATCCCGCCGCCTCCGATCCGCCGACGCGCATCTCACGCCACGCTGTCGGCGGCACCCCGGCATGATGCCGGGTCGCATCCCCGCAAGCGGGGCCCCTGCTCCGCCGCATCATGCCGCCTCCCGGCCGGATTCTTTCACAGGCGCCGCCGCACGGCTCTCGTGGCGCGCCAGCAGCAGCGTGGACGCGAGGATCACCAGGCCGCCGATCACCGTTGCGGTGGCGGGCATCGTGCCGAACACCACCACGCCGAGGATCGCCGCCCACACCAGCTCGAGAAACTTCACCGGCTGCACCGCGGAGATGTCGGCGACGCGGAAAGCGCGCGTCATGCAGTAATGGCCGCCCGCGCCGAGGAAGCCGCAGAGCACGAGCAACGCCCATTCGCCGGGCGACGGGTTCGCCCAATAGGCGACGGCGAAGGGCACGAGCAGCACGGAGACCCAGAGGTGCTGCCAGAGCACCACCACCTCGGAGCGGTCGTGGCGCGTAAGCGCCTTCGCCACGAGGAAGGAGCCCGCGAAGACGGGCGCCGAGGCAAGCATGAGCAACATGCCGGTGGAGATTCCCGCGAAGCCCGCACCCTCCCAGGGCTTGACCACCAGCAGCACGCCCGCGAAGCCGAGCAGCACCGCCGTCCAGCGCGCGCCGCTCATGCGCTCGCCAAGGAAAAGGACCGCTCCCAGGCAGATGAACAGCGGCCCCGAGAAGCCGATCGCCGTCAGCTCGGCGAGCGTGACGAGCGGCAGCGCCGCGAACCACAGGATCATGCCGCCGGCGTGAAAGCAGCCGCGCACGAACTGCAGCTTCGGCGCCCTGGGCCGCAGCGCGCCGCCGCCCAGGCGCAGCACCGGCAGCACCATGACGAAGGCGCCCAGCAGGTATCGCAGGAAGCCGACCAGCCACGGGTCGAGGCCGATCGACAGCCACTTCATGATCGTGTTCATCACCACGAAGATGAAGCCGGTGGCGGCCATCCACAGCATGCCGCGCACGACCGGAGCGGAATTGGAGAGCATTTCGACTTCCGGCTCGATTGTTGCACAGGAGTTCTGGAATAATGGTCCGCGCAATGGCAACGCTCAGCGTGCGCTGCGAAATCGCGGGCAAGGTGGTGCGCATCGAGGCGCGCGCGGGCAGCCGCGTGCAGGCCGAGGACACGCTGCTGCTGGTTGAATGCATGAAGATGGAAATCCCGGTCGCGGCGCCCGCCGCGGGACTCCTTGAAGCGCTGCACGTCGCCGAGGGCGACCAGGTCGCCGAAGGACAGCATGTCGCCACCCTCCGGCCCTGAGAAGCAGTATCTCGACAAGCTCGCCGCCGGGCGCTTCGAGATCCAGCGCTGCGCGGCTTGCACGAAGCACGTGTTCTACCCGCGCGTGCTCTGCCCGCACTGCGGCAGCGAGCGCCTTGACTGGGTTGCGCCGAGCGGCCGCGGCACCGTCTATTCGACCACCATCGTGCGGCGCAAGCCGGCGGACGGCGGCGACTACAACGTGTGCCTCGTGGACCTCGTCGAGGGCCCGCGCATGCTCTCGCGGGTCGCCGGCGTCGCGCCCGGCGAGGTGAGAATCGGCATGGCGGTGAAGGCGCGCCTCGCCGAAGGCCTCGTGGAGTTCACGCCCGCATGAGGGGCGCGGCCTGCCCATGAGAGGCTCGGTTGCCATCGCGGGCGCGGGCCTCGCCGGCTGTGGCGAGGCGCCGGGCTGGAGCGAGATCGAGATCGCCGCCGCGGCGGCAAAGAACGCGCTCGCGGACGCGGGCATGACCACGCGCGACGTGGACGGCCTGGTCATCGCCAGCACCAACATCTTCATGTCGGGCCTTGCGCTCGCCGAGCACCTCGGCATCCGCCCGAGGTTCACCGAGTCCTCGATGGTGGGCGGCTCCTCCTTCGTCGGGCACCTGATTCCCGCCGCGCTCGCGCTCGACGCGGGCCTGTGCGACGTGGTGCTGGTGGCCTACGGCTCCAACCAGCGCACTGGCGTGGGCCGGGCGGAGGCCGGCAAGTACAAGATGGCGCTCGACCCGCAGGTGTTCGAGCACCCCTACAAGCCCTTCAACCCGCCGACCTCCTACGCGCTCGCCGCCGCGCGCCACATGCACCAGTACGGCACCAGGCGCGAGCAGCTCGCGGAGATCGCGGTCGCCGCGCGCAAGTGGGCGCAGCTCAATCCCGAAGCCTTCTCGCGCGAGCCGCTGACGGTGGACGACGTGCTCAAGTCGCGCATGGTGTGCGACCCGCTCACCGTGCGCGATTGCTGCCTGGTGACCGACGGCGGCGGCGCCTACGTGCTGACGCGCGCCGATCGCGCGCGGGCCGCGCCGAAGAAGCCCGCCTATGTCCTCGGCGTGGGCGCGGCGCACTGGCACCGGCAGATCTCCTCGATGCCCGACCTGACGGTGACCGCGGCCACCGAGTCGGGCAGGCGCGCTTTCGAGATGGCGCGCCTCAAGCCCGCGGACGTCGACGTGCTCGAGCTCTACGACGCCTTCACCATCAATACCCTGCTCTTCCTGGAAGACCTCGGCTTCTGCAAGAAAGGCGAAGGCGGCGCCTTCGTCTCGGGCGGCCGCATCGCGCCGGGCGGCGAGCTGCCGGTCAACACCAATGGCGGGGGCCTTTCCTGCGTGCACCCCGGCATGTACGGGATCTTCCTGCTCGTGGAAGCGGTGCGACAATTGCGCGGCGAAGGCGGCGCGCGCCAGGTGAAGGGCGCGCAGGTGGCCCTCGCGCACGGCAATGGCGGGGTGCTCTCCAGCCAGATCACCGCGCTGCTCGGAACGGAGGAGACGCTATGACCGACCTTTCCACCCTCAGGATCCCCTCGCTGCGCTCCGAGGTGAGCGCCGCCGAGTGGCAGGCGCGCGTGGATCTTGCCGCCTGCTACCGCCTGATCGCGCACTTCGGCATGAACGACCTCGTCTACAACCACGCCACCGCGCGCGTGCCGGGCGAGGAAGGCCACTTCCTCATCAATGCATACGGCTACGCCTACGAGGAAGTGACCGCCTCGAGCCTTGTCAAGATCGACTTCGACGGCAAGGTGGTGCTCGACTCGGGCACCGGCTACGGCATCAACCAGGCGGGCTTCGTCATCCACAGCGCCGTGCATCGCGGCCGCGAAGACGTGGCCTGCGTGATCCACACGCATTCGCCCGCGGGCATGGCGGTATCCGCGCTGAAGTGCGGCCTCTTGCCGCTCACGCAGAATGCCATGTTCTTCGGCGAGGTCGCTTATCACGACTACGAAGGCCCGGCGATCGACCTGGACGAGCAGAAGCGCCTGGTACGCGATCTGGGTGGCGCATCCGCGATGATCCTGCGCAACCACGGCCTGCTCACCGTGGGCCGCACCGTGTGCGAGGCGTTCGTCGTGCTGCATTGGCTGGAGCGCGCCTGCCAGGCGCAACTGATGGCGATGGCCTGCAACACCGAGCTCAACATGCCCGGGGCGGACGTGATCCGCGTCACCAACGAGCGCTACGCCCCCGGCAAGCGCCGCAAGATCACCGAGCTCGAGTGGCCGGCGCTGCTACGCATGCTCGACCGGCGCGACCCGTCGTTCAGGGAGTAATGAAGCCGACCGATCCCGTTGGCAAGGCCGCGCCGACGGCAGCGGCGGCGGGCCCGGCGCTGCCCGATTCACGCGGCATCAACCTCTTTCACGCCGACCCGGACTACGCCGGGCTGCTGCAGCACTACCTCGAGCCCGAGCTCTACGCCCACCTGCGGCCGCACTTCGAGCGCCTCGGCGCGCTCGCGGGCGACGAGCTCGATCGCCTCGCCGCCACTGCGGATCGCAATCCGCCAGTGCTGCACCAGCGCACGCGCGCGGGCGAAGACCGCCAGTGGATCGAGAAACACCCCGCCTACCGCCGGCTCGAGGAGGTCGCCTTCGGCGAATACGGGCTGGCCGCGATGTCGCATCGCGGCGGCGTACTGGGCTGGCCCACGCCGCTGCCGCCGATCGCGAAATATGCCCTCACCTATCTCTACGTGCAGGCCGAGTTCGGCGCCTGCTGCCCGCTGTCGATGACCGACGCGCTCACGCGCACGATCCGCAAGTTTGCGGATCCGGCGCTCGTGGCGCGCTACCTCCCCGGCCTCACGCAGCAGGACCTCGACGCGCTCACGCAGGGCGCGATGTTCATGACCGAGCAGGGTGCGGGTTCCGATGTGGGCGCGACCGTGACACGCGCGGTGCGCGAAGGCGACACCTGGCGGCTCTACGGCGACAAGTGGTTCTGCTCGAACGCCGATGCGGGCCTGGCGCTGGTGCTGGCGCGCCCGGAGGGCGCGGCCGCGGGGACGAAGGGACTGTCGCTCTTCCTGCTGCCGCAGGAGCTGCCCGACGGTTCGCGCAACCGCTACCGCATCGTGCGCTTGAAGGACAAGCTGGGCACGCGCGACATGGCGAGCGGCGAGATCCGGCTGGAAGGCGCGATCGCGCACCTGGTGGGCGACCCCCAGCGTGGCTTCGTGCAGATGGCCGACATGATCAACATGTCGCGCCTGTCCAACGGCATGCGCGCCGCCGGCATGATGCGCCGGGCGCTCACCGAGGCTCTGTTTGTCGCCCGGCGTCGCGTCGCCTTCGGCAAGCCCCTGATCGAGCTGCCGCTCATGCGCCGGCAGCTCCTCAAGCTCATGGTGCCGACGGAAGCCGCGCGCTCGGTGATGCTCTACACGGCGGTCGAGCTGGCCAAGGCCGATGCCGGAGACGAGGCGGCGAGGCGGCGGGTGCGCCTTCTCACGCCGCTGCTCAAGTTCCGTGCCTGCCGCGACGCGCGCCGCGTGACCGGCGATGCGATGGAGGTGCGCGGCGGCGTCGGCTACATCGAGGAGTGGTCGGACGCGCGCCTGCTGCGCGACGCACATTTGGGCTCGATCTGGGAAGGCACGTCCAACATCGTGGCGCTCGACGTCCTGCGCGCGATCCGCAAGGAGAAGGCGCTCGAGGCGCTCGAGCTCGATCTCGGCCGCGCCGGGGAGTTTGCCCGCTCGGCCGACGAGAAGCACGCGCGCCAGGCGGCCACCGGCCTTTACTACGCCTGCGCCGCCGCGATTCTCGAGCGCGAGGGCAAGTCGCTCCCGCGCCGCGCGCTGCTGGCGCGCCTCGTTCGCCGCCACCGCCTCGAGCCGCGCGACCCGCTCGCGCCGGTGGACGACGGCTTCGCCGAGCCCCTGCTGCAATGACCCGCGTGCTGCTGACGGACCCGATCGACCTGTCGGGCGAAGAGCTGCTGCGCGCGCGTGGCGCCGAGGTGGTGCTCGCCCCGGAAGGCAGCCCCGCCACCGTGAAGCGGCTTGCGGCGGAGGCCGACGGCATCATCATCCGCTCCAAGCTTCCGGAGGACATCTTCGAGGCCGCGCCGCGCGTGCGCGCGGTGACCATCCACGGCACGGGCACCGACCTCGTGCCGCTCGCCGCCGCGAACGCCAGGGGCGTGCTGGTCGCGAACCTGCCGGGCGAGAACGCGCAATCGGTCGCCGAATACTGCGTGATGGCGATGCTGATGCTCGCGCGCAACGTGATGGCGATCTCCAGCGCGATGCGTGGCCAGCCCTGGGACGAGGCGCGCAAGCTCGCCTTCCAGGCACGCGAGCTTGCCGGGCTCACCGTGGGCATCGTGGGCGTGGGCGAGATCGGCAAGCGCGTCGCGCAGATCTGCCGCAATGGATTCGGCATGCGCGTGCTCGGCAACCAGCGGCGCATGGACCGCCTGCCGCCGGAGGCGGAGGGCACAAGCCTGGATGAGCTGGTCGCGCAATCGGACTTCGTCGTACTCGCCTGCCCGCTCACACCGGAGACGCAGCACCTGTTCAACGCCGCGCGCCTCGGTGCGATGAAGTGCGAGGCCTGGCTGATCAACGTGGGCCGCGGACCGGTGGTGGACGAAACCGCGCTCATCGATGCCCTGCACGAACGGCGCATCGCCGGCGCGATGCTCGACGTCTACGAGCATTACCGCATCGCGCCCGGGCACCCGCTGTTTGCGCTGAACAACGTGATCCTCACGCCGCACCTCGCGGGCAGCACGCGCGAGTCGCGTGCGCGCGCGGCCGTGCGCGCCGCCGACGAGATGCTGCGCATGCTCGCCGGCGACAAGCCCCGCAACCTCGTCAATCCGGAAGCCTGGAATGAGCGCCGACCTCAAGATCGCTGACCTGAAGGCCTATCCCACCTCGTTCCCGGTGCCGCCGGAGAACCGCGTCGCGCTCGGCATCGGCACGGCGATCAAGCGCGACGCCGTCGTCGTCAAGGTGACCACGGCGGGCGGACTCGTAGGCTGGGGCGAGTCGCACCACGGCCGCGCGCACACCGCGGTGGCGAAGCTGATCGAAACGACCCTGAAGCAGCTCATCCTCGGCATGGATGCGGCGGACGTCGTCGGGGTATGGAGGAAGATCTACGACAAGCAGCTCGCGAGCCACGGCATGGGCGCGGGAACCTGCCTTGCGATGAGCGGCATCGACATGGCGCTATGGGACATCCGCGGCAAGGCGGCCGGCATGCCCCTCTACCGGCTGCTCGGCGGCTCGCGCCGGCCGGTGCCGGCGTACGCGGGCGGCGTATCGCTCGGCTACCAGCCGCCGGCGCAGCTGATCGAGGAGCTGAAGAAGAGCCTCGATGCCGGCTACAGGGCGGTGAAGCTGCGCGTGGGCGACTCGCCCAAGCGCGATCTCGAGCGCATTCGGGCGGTGCGCAAGGCCTGCGGCGAGGACCTCGTGATCCTCACGGACGC